>DATHET010000287.1:0-16487 GCA_035490315.1 Planctomycetota bacterium | reverse complement strand
CGCGACGCCGTCCAACGCGCCGCGCACAGTCGTAGCGAGGTCATGTCGGGCATCGCGATGTGGGGTCGCCGTCTGCTGAAGTGGGTCAGCTCGCGTCTCCGAACGGGGTAGCGCCGTGGTGAAGCGGGCCGCGCCTCCAGGGCATGCCGAGAAGCTAATCAAGCGCCCTCACGGCCCCAAGCGCTTCCTGAGAGATAGCCCTAAGTCTTGCAGATGTAACGCATTAGGCTGGAGTGAAGATTCGATCCTGCCCGCTTCCGGGAAAGCCTGGGGGCCCCGCCCGGCGCGGAGCCGCCTGGCGCGCGATAGAATCCCGCGCCCATCGAGCGGACGAAAGCTGCCGGACATGCCCCCTAGCTCCCGCCTGATCGATCAAAGCCTGGAGCTCTTCGCGGGCTCCCTCGCCGCCCGGACCGCGACCCCTGGCGGCGGCAGCATGGCGGCCTTTTTGACAGCGGCCGGCGCTGCCCTCGTGGCCATGGCCTGCCGTTTCACCTCGGGGGAGAAGTTCGCGGCGGTCGAGGCCGCCATGGTGCGCGCGTCGGGCAGCCTGGACGAAATCCGGGCCCGGGCCCTGCCCATGGTCGACCTGGATGCCGCTTCCTATGACGCGGTGACCTCGGCCTACGGGCTCCCGAAGACCACGGACGCGGAGAAGGCCCTGCGCAGCGATGCCATCCAGCGGGCGTTCAAGGGCGCGTTGAACGTGCCTTTCGAGACCATGAGGCTGGCCCTGGCGGCCTTGGAAACAGCGGCGCCGGTCGCGGGGCTGGTCAATCCCAACTTGAAAAGCGACTGTGGGGTCGGGGCGCGCTGCCTGGCCACGGCCCTGGAAAGCGCCTTCCTGAACGTGCGGATCAATGCCGGATCGATCAAGGACGCCGATTTCGTCGTGGAGCGGCTGCGCGAGAGCGAGAAGATGCGCGTGCGCGCGCGCGAGCTGTCGGAGAAGATCGCTGCAGCCGTCGAAGGCGCCTAGCTCCCATGAAAACTCTGATCCTGCTGCGACACGGCGAGAGCGTCTGGAACAAGGAGAACCGTTTCACGGGCTGGGTCGACGTGCCCCTGTCGGAGCGCGGCGAGGTCGAAGCCCGCTCGGCCGGCCAGCAGATCCGCAAGGCCGGCCTGGTGGTGGACGAGGCCCACACCTCGTTGCTCAAGCGCGCGATCAAGACCTGCTGGATCGCGCTGGAGGAGATGGACCGGATGTGGGTGCCCCAGCCGCGTTCCTGGCGCCTGAACGAGCGCCACTACGGCGCGCTCACCGGGCTCAACAAGGCCGAGATGGCCGCGCGCCACGGCGAGGCCCAAGTCCACATCTGGCGGCGCAGCTACGACATCCCGCCGCCGCCCTTCGCCGCCGACGATCCGAAAAATCCCGCCTTGGACGCGAGATATTCGGAATTGGGTGCCACCGAGCGCCCGTTGGCCGAGTCGCTGAAGAATACAGTCGCGCGCTTCCTGCCCTACTGGCAAGGAGCCATCGCACCCGCGCTGCGCGCGAACAAGTGCGTGCTCGTCGCTGCCCACGGCAATTCGATCCGAGCCCTGGTCAAGCACCTGGACTCGATGGGGGAGACCGAGATCGTCGCCCTGAACATCCCGACCGGGATGCCACTGGTCTACGAGCTCGACGACGAGCTCCGGCCGATTGGCCATCGCTACCTCGCGACGGAGGAGGAGGTGGCAGCCGCCCAGGCCTCGGTCGCTGCCCAGGGGAAGACGAAGTAGGCCCAGGAATTCCCGCTTCGCGCCGGAAAAAGGACTTGACTGATCAGTCAAGTCAGCTAGGCTGCAGCCTTCCATGGGCCGCACCAGTGATACCCGCGAACGCCTGCTCGCCGCCGCGATCGACCTGATCTGGGCGCAGAGCTACGGCTCGGTCAGCGTCGATCAGATCTGCGACCAGGCAGGCGTGAAGAAGGGCAGTTTCTACCACTTCTTCCCCTCCAAGATCGATCTCGCGGTCGCGGCCTACGAGGCCCATTGGAACAGCGAGATGCAGCCGGTCTTCGAGGAGATCTTCCGGCCCGACGTCGCGCCGCGCGAGCGCCTCTTGCGCTGGTGCGAGCAGATCTACCTCAAGCAGAAAGAGAAGTTCGAAGCCCTGGGACATGTCCCGGGCTGCCCTTTCTGCTCCGTGGGGGCCGAAATGGGGACGCAGAGCGAGCGCCTGCGCGCCAAGTCGGAAGAGCTGCTCGAGCGCGGATCCTTCCACCTCGAGCGCGCCCTGCTCGATGGCAAGCGCGATGGCTCGCTGCCCGTGACCGATTCGAAACTCCAGGCGCAGTCGATCGGGACGTTCATGCTCGGCGCGATGCTGCAGGCCAAGCTGCAGAACGACCCTGAAGTACTGCGCACTCTCGGCCCCCAGGTACTCGGTCTGCTGGGCGCGATGACGCCCGCCTGAGCGGAAAGCCTCGCTTCAGGCTCGATCTTTATCCATTCACTAGACGCCCGGTCCACTATTCACTGCCTTCGCCGTCCCGAAGCCCCGATCCACTTCGCCCTATGAAACTCCTGCCCGCCGCGATCGCACTCATCCTGCTCGGCCTCGCGAGCCTGCCCTTCCTCCTCGCTTCCGAGGACCAGCCTGCCCAGGCTGCGGGAGCTCCGCCGCCGCCCGTGGTCACGGTGGCGCCGGTCGAGGAGCGCGAGCTCTGCGAGTACGCCCTGTTCACTGGCCGGGTCGAGGCCGTCGACGACGTCCAGCTGCGCGCGCGGGTCAGCGGCCACCTCGACGCCGTGCACTTCCAGGCGGGCCAGATCGTGCACAAGGGCGACGTGCTCTTCAGCATCGACCCGCGCTGGCACGAGGCAGCGCTCAGCGCGACCGAGGCGACCGTGGCCCAGGCGGGTGTCCGCTTCGACAACGCCGAGCGGGAATCGAAGCGCGCCACCGAGCTGCTCGCGAGCCGCGCGATCTCCGCCGAGGAATCGGAGACGCGCAACTCGAGGCTGGCGGAAGCCCGCGCGGGGGTCCTCTCGGCCGAAGCCGCGCGCAACTCCGCGAAGCTCGACCTGGAGTTCACCCAGGTGCGCTCGCCGATCGACGGCCAGGTCGGCCGCGCGCTCGTGACGCCCGGCAACTTCGTCAGCGGCGTCGCGGGCTCGAACACGGTGCTGACGACGATCGTCTCGGTCGATCCGGTCTACGTCTACGCCGACGTCGACGAGGACTCGCTGCTCATCCTGCGCCGCCTGATGCGCGAGCAGGCGCTCAAGCTCGACGCCGAGGGCCGCGTTCTTGTCGAGATCGGCAGGTCCGACGAGAGCGGATACCCCCATGTGGGCGGAATCGAATCGATCGGCAACCACCTCGACGAGGGCACCGGCTCGATTCCCCTGCGCGCGATCGTCCCCAATCCCGATGGCGATCTGGTGGCCGGCATGTTCGCGCGCATGCGCGTGCCGATCAGCCCGACGCGCATGACTCCGCTGGTCCCGGAACAATCGCTCGGCACCGACCAGTCGCAGCGCTTCGTGCTCGTGCTGGCCGAGGACAACACCGCGCAATACCGGGCCGTGAAGCTCGGGCCCGCGGTTGACACCCTGCGCATCGTTCGCGACGGAGTCCGCGCCGGCGAGCTGATCGTGGTCAACGGCCTGCAGCGCGTGCAGCCGGGCAAGAAGGTCACGCCGCAGCGCGAGGGTGAGCAGACAGAGTCCGGTTCCGCGTCGCACTGAGCGCGAGACTCCCATGAATTTCTCTGGCTTCTTCATTCGTCGGCCGATTTTCGCCGGCGTCCTGAGCTTCCTCATCCTGCTGCTCGGCCTGCTCGCGATGCGCGGGCTGCCGGTCAGCGAGTATCCCGAAGTCGTGCCGCCGACCGTGATCGTGCGCGCGGCCTATCCAGGCGCCAACCCGCGCACGATCTCGGAGACCGTCGCCGCGCCGCTCGAGCAGGCGATCAACGGCGTCGAGAACTCGCTCTACATGTCGTCGCAGGCGACCGCCGACGGCGTGATGTCGCTGACGATCACGTTCAAGCTCGGCACCGATGCGGAGCAGGCGCAAGTGCAGGTGCAGAACCGCGTCGCGCAGGCCCTGCCGAAGCTGCCCGAGGAAGTGCGCCGCCTCGGCGTCACCACGCTGAAGTCCTCGCCCAACTTGACGATGGTGGTGCACCTGTTCTCGCCGGACAATCGCTACGACGAGATCTACGTGCGCAACTACGCCGCACTGCAGGTCAAGGACGTCCTGGCGCGCTTGCCGGGCGTCGGCGACGTGGTGCTCTTCGGCAGCGGCGATTACGCGATGCGCGTCTGGCTCGATCCCGACAAGATCGCGGCGCGCGGCTTGACCGCGAACGACGTGATCAGCGCGATCCGCGAGCAGAACGTGCAGGTCGCCGCCGGAGGGATCGGACAGCCGCCGCTTTCGCAATCGGCGGAGACGCAGCTGCAGATCAACACCAAGGGACGCCTCATCGACGAAGAGGAGTTCGGCAAGATCGTGGTCAAGCGCGGACAAAACGGCGAGCAGGTGCTGCTCTCCCACGTCGCGCGCATCGAGCTGGGCTCGAGCGAGTATGCCTTGCGTTCCTTGCTCGACAACAAGCCGGCGGTCGCCGTGCCGATCTTCCAGCTTCCCGGCAGCAACGCGATCGCCGTGTCGGACGCCGTGCACACGGCGATGGAGAAGCTCAAGGAAGGCTTTCCCGAAGGCCTCGACTACACGATCGTCTACGACCCGACGGTGTTCGTGCGCGATTCGATCAAGGCGGTGGTCGAGACGCTGCTCGAAGCGATCCTGCTGGTCGTGATCGTGGTCGTGCTGTTCCTGCAGACCTGGCGCGCCAGCTTGATTCCGCTCGCCGCGGTGCCGGTCTCGCTGGTCGGAACTTTTGCCGTCATGCACATGCTGGGCTTCGGGATCAACGCCCTGTCGCTCTTCGGCTTGGTGCTCGCGATCGGCATCGTCGTCGACGACGCGATCGTGGTGGTGGAGAACGTCGAGCGCAACATCGCGCTGGGACGCTCGCCCTACGACGCGACGGTGCAGGCGATGAAGGAGGTCACAGGCCCGATCGTCGCTACGGCCCTGGTGCTCGCGGCGGTCTTCATCCCGACGGCTTTCATCAGCGGCTTGACCGGCCAGTTCTACAAGCAGTTCGCGATCACGATCGCGATCTCGACGGCGATCAGCGCGTTCAACTCGCTGACCCTCTCGCCGGCCTTGAGCGCTCTGCTGCTGAAGCCGCACGACGCAAAGAAGGACCTGCTCGCGCGAGGGATGGACAAGCTGCTCGGCTGGTTCTTCCGCCCGTTCAATCGGATTTTCGAGCGCAGCGGCGAGCTCTACGGAAGAAGCGTCGCCGGCGTGATCCGCAAGTCGGCCGTGGCGCTGCTCGTCTACGTCGGTCTGGTCGGCCTGGCCGCCTGGAGCTTCCGCCACGTGCCCACGGGCTTCGTGCCGGCGCAGGACAAGCAGTACCTGGTCGCCATGGCGCAGCTGCCCGACGGAGCCTCGCTCGAGCGCACGGACGCAGTGATCCGCCGCATGTCCCAGATCGCTCTCGATCAGCCTGGCGTCGAGCACAGCGTCGCCTTCCCCGGATTGAGCATCGCCGGTTTCGCGGTGAGCTCGAACTCCGGCGTGATCTTCCTCACGCTCGATCCCTTCGACGAGCGCCTCACGCCGGACCTCTCCGGTTTCGCGATCGCCGGCGCCATCCAGGCCAAGTTCAGCGAGATCCAGGAGGCCAGGGCTCAAGTGTTCCCGCCGCCCGCGGTCCAGGGCCTGGGCATGATCGGCGGCTACAAGCTGTTCGTCGAGGACCGCGCCGACCAGGGTTACGACGCGTTGGCCAACGCGACCCAGCAGCTGGTCGAGAAGGCCTGGGCCAATCCAAAGATCGGCCTGACCTTCTCGACGTTCCAGGTCAACGTCCCGCAGCTCGAGGCCGACGTCGATCGCGCCAAGGCCCACGCCCAAGGCGTGCCGCTCGCGAACGTCTTCGAGACGCTGCAGATCTACCTCGGGTCCTTGTACGTCAACGATTTCAATCGCTTCGGCCGCACCTACCAGGTCGTCGCCCAGGCCGATGGTCAATTCCGTGACGAGGCCTCGGACATCGAGCAGCTGCGCACGCGCAACGAGCAGGGACAGATGCTGCCCTTGAGCTCGCTGGTCGACGTGCGCGAGAGCCACGGCCCCGATCGGGTGGTGCGCTACAACGGCTACCCCGCGGCCGACATCAACGGCGCGCCGGCGCCGGGCACGAGCACCGGCGACGCGCAGGCGATCATGGCCTCGCTCGCTGCCGAGTCGCTTCCCAAGACCATGGACTTCGAGTGGACCGAGCTGACCTACCAGCAGATCCTGGCCGGAAACACGGAGGTCTACGTGTTCCCGCTGTGCATCCTGCTCGTCTTCCTCGTGCTCGCCGCGCAGTTCGAGAGCTTCCGTCTCCCGCTCGCCGTGATCCTGATCGTGCCGATGACGCTGCTCGCGGCGCTGGTCGGCGTGATGATCAAGGGCGGCGACAACAACGTGTTCACGCAGATCGGTCTGATCGTCTTGATCGGCCTCGCGGCGAAGAACGCGATCCTGATCGTGCAGTTCGCGGCCGTGAAGCACGAGGAAGGCATGGAGCCCGCCGCCGCCGCGGTCGAAGCGGCCAAGCTGCGCTTGCGCCCGATCTTGATGACGAGCATTGCCTTCATCGCCGGCGTGTCGCCGCTGGTGACCAGCCGCGGCGCGGGCTCGGAGATGCGCCAGGCGATGGGCATCGCGGTCTTCGCCGGAATGATCGGCGTGACGCTGTTCGGCTTGATGCTGACGCCGGTCTTCTATTCCGTGCTCATGCGCATCGGCGTGCATCGCAAGGCGCGCACGTCCGATGGACCCGACCTGCCTGCAGAGCCCGCGATCGAAGGACCGGGCGCGATCCGTGGATCCGTGCGCGGAGCTTCGATCCTGCTGCTCACTGCCGGCTTGCTCTTCAGTGGATGCCGCAGCCTTGGACCTGAGTACGAGCGCCCCAAGGTCGAGGCGGCGCCGAGCTACCGCGATCTGCCCGCGGACGAAGCGACGGGCGCCTGGCAATTGGCGCAGCCCGCGGACGCGCAGGCGCGAGGCGAGTGGTGGCGCATGTTCGGCGATCCAGCACTCGATGACTTCGAGCAGCGCGCCCTGTCGAAGAATCAAGACTTGAAAGCCGAGCTTGCGCGCATCGAGCAGTCGCGCGCGATCCTGCGCGTCGCCGGTGCGGACCGCTTGCCGAACGTGACGCTCGATCCGAGCTTCAACCGCACGCGCTATTCGCCGAACGCCGGTCTCGCGTTTCCGATCAAAGAGGCGAGCGACATCCGCGTGCCGGTCAACGTCTCCTGGGAAATCGACCTGTGGGGCCGCGTCCGCCGCTCGGTCGAGGCCGCCAACCTTGACGCACAGGCCGCGGCGGCGAACTTCGAAGCCGTGCGCTTGCTGCTGCACGCCGACGTGGCCGCGAATTATTTCCGGCTGCGCGCCCTCGATCTCGAGATCGGCACGTTGACGCGCGGCATCGAGCTGCGCGGCCGCGAGCTCGAGATCTTCACCGCGCGCCTGCAGGCCGGCGATGCAACCGATCTCGATCTCGCGCGGGCCCAGACCGAGCTCGCCACGGCCCAGGCGGAACTGTCCAGTCTCGCGCGCATCCGCAGTCAGGTGCAGTCGAGCCTGGCCGTGCTCGTCGGCGAAGGCGCGAGCTCCTTCCAGCTCGCGGCGCAGACGAACGAGGCCCTGGTCGAGCCGCCGCAGGTCAGCGCCGGGCTTCCGGCCGAGCTGCTCGAGCGACGCCCCGACGTGGCGCGCGCCGAGCGCGAGCTGGCCGCGAGCAATGCGCGCATCGGCGTGGCCGAGGCGGCTTTCTTCCCGCGCCTCTTCTTGACCGGTTTCGCCGGCTTCGAGAGCAAGGAGCTCGGCAACCTCTTCGATGCGGACAGCAACATCTGGAGCATCGGCCCCAGCCTGTCGCTGCCGATTTTCCAGGGCGGCCGCAACCGCGCGAACCTCGAGCTGCGGCGCGCGGCTTTCGAAGAAGGCGTCGCGGTCTACCGCCAGAGCGTGCTCGTCGCTTTCAAGGAGGTCCAGGACGCGCTGAGCGACATCCGCCTCCTGAGCGAGCAGAACGAAGCCACCGGCCGCGCGATGGTCGCTGCCCGCAGGGCGGCGGAGCTCGCGCACACGCGCTACGACTCCGGCTTCGTCGGCTACATCGACGTGATCGACAGCGAGCGCACGGCCCTGGTCGTCGAGCGAGCGGCCGCGCAGGTCGCTGGCCTGCGCTTCGCCGCCGCGGTGTCGCTGGTCAAGGCGCTCGGCGGCGGATGGGACGCGAGCAGTCTGCCCGCGATCGCGAAGAATCCATGAGCGCCGCGCTGCGACCCGCCTGGCGGCAGTGGGACGCGAGCAGTCTGCCCGCGATCCTGAAGAATCCATGAGCGCCGCGCGACGACCTGCCGGGCGGCAGTGGGACGCGGGCCGCTTGCTCGCGATCGCAAACACGCCATGAGCGCCGTGCCGCAGGCTCAGACTTCGTCGAGTCGCTTGCCGGTCAAGGCGGTCTTGGCCACGCTGTCCATCATCGCCGCGGCGAGCGGCATGGCCGCGCGCTCGAAGACGTCGCGCGCTTTCTGGAGCGCGTGGACGTCGTCCTGGTCCATCGCCTTGCGCACCGCGTTCATCGAGTCCTCGAGGTCGAGCACCGTCTCCTTGTCGAGGGCAGTGCCGTGCTCGCGCAGACCGCGCTCGGCCCCGCGCAGCATCGAGCCGATCTCGACGCGCAGATTCGTCAAGCGCGAGGCATCGAAGTCGGCGCGCGCATTGTCGTAGGAAGCCTTGAGCATGCCCTCGACCTCGGCATCGGTCAGGCCGTTCATCGGCGTGACCTCGATGCGCGCGGTGGCGCCGGTCGACTCTTCCTTCGCGCTGACCGTCAGCATGCCGTTGGCGTCGATGTGGAACTTGACCGCGACCCGCGCCATGCCGGCGGGCATCGGCGGAATCCCGCGCAGCTTGAAGCGGCCCAGGGTGCGGCAGTCGCGCGCGAGCTCGCGCTCGCCCTGCACGACGTGGAAATCGATCGCGGTCTGGTTGTCGGCGTAGGTGGTGAAACCCTCGTTGGCCGAGCAGGGAATCGTCGAGTTGCGCAGGATCAGCTTGGCCACCGCGCCGCCGAGCGTCTCGATGCCGAGCGAAAGCGGCGTGACGTCCATCAACAGGATGTCGCGCGTCCCGCCGGTGAGCACGTGGGCCTGGACCGCCGCGCCCAGCGCCACCACTTCGTCGGGATTGAGCTCGGTGTGCGGCTTGCGGCCGAAGAACTCCTCGACACGACGGCGCACCAGCGGGATGCGCGTCGCGCCGCCGACCAGCACGACTTCGTCGATCGACGCCGGCGTGAGCTTTGCGTCGGCCAGTGCCTTGCGGCAGGCGTCGATCGTGCGCTCAACGAGGGGTCCGGCGAGCAGGTCGAACTCCTCGCGCGTGAAGCGCCGCCTCCAGGGCAGGGCGGTATCGGGCAGGCTGACGTGCAGCTCCGCTTCGGGATTGGTCGACAGCTCGATCTTGCACTTCTCGGCGGCGAGCCGCAGCAGCTGCTGGAAACCGGGCTCGCGCAGGCTCGCTGCGGAGAGCGTCTGAGTCAGATCCTCCATCGCGCGCTGCACGATCAAGCGATCGATGTCGTCGCCGCCCAGGTGCGTGTCACCGTGGGTCGCGAGCACGCGGAACACGCCCTCGTCGATCGAGAGCAGCGACACGTCGAAAGTCCCGCCGCCGAGATCGAAAACGGCGACGGTGCCTTGCTTCTTCTGGTCGAGCCCGTAGGCGAGACTCGCGGCGGTCGGCTCGTTGACGATGCGCAGCACCTCGAGCCCGGCGAGCCGCGCCGCGTCGCGCGTGGCTTGTCGTTGGGCATCGTCGAAGTAAGCGGGGACCGTGATCACCACGCGCGAGGTCTCCAACCCTCCCAGGGCTCGGCAGGCCATGTCGTGGACCTTCATCAGGATCAAGGCGGACAGTTCCTGCGGCGTGTATTTGCGGCCGCGCATCTCGAACTCGATCACGCCGTTGGCTGTTTCGGTGATCGGGCAGGGCACGTTCGCCGCGTCCTGCGCGACGTCGGCGAGCCCGCGTCCCATGAAGCGCTTGATGCTGAACAAGGTGTGCTCGGGATCGAGCAGGGCGCGGTCGCGCGCTTCCCGCCCGACGATCACGCGGCCGTCCTCGGTGAAGTGCAGCGCGCTCGGCACGTAGCCGTTCTCGCCCTCGGGGTGCAGGACGATCGGGTGGCCGTCCTTCCACAAGGCTCCCAGGGAATTGGTCGTGCCTAGATCGATGCCGATCGCGAGCTGCCGCGCGGCGTTGTTCAGGACGGTGAGTTCGATGAATCCCATGGGAATTAGCGGGAGAGCGACTGCGTCACGCGCAGCAGGGCGATCTCGTCCAATGTCTTGTCGACGTAGCGCGCGGCATTGAGCTCCTTGCGGATCTCAGCGAGCAGCGGGCTCTTGGCCGGAGGCAGGCTCGCGAGTTTTTTCGCGATCGATTGGAGCAGGCCGGCGCGACGGCGGTCCAGCTCGCCCGCCAGTTGCTCGACCGCGGCGCGCTCGATCGATCCGGGCGGCGCCGCGCGCGCGCTCTCGAGCGTCTCGTTCCAATCCAACACTTCCATCAGGAAGGCTTGCGGCATGGCGCGCTCGCTCTGCTCGTCGGGCCCGCCCTGGTGTCGCACGATCCAATCGGCGCGAGACCAATCGTGGGCCAGGATCTCGTGCGCCGCATTCAGCGCCGCGCTGGCCGCCTCGGCCTTGGCGCGCTCGTCCTTGTCCGCCGTGGCGAAGAAGTCGGGGTGCACCAGGCGCGTGAAGCGCAGCAGGCGCTTCTCGAGCGTCGCGCGATCGACGGCGTAAGCGATCTCCATCCCGAAGATCGCGAAGGGATCCTGGTCCGCGCCGACGGCCCCTGAAATGAGCGCTCCGCAGGCGGAACACGCCAGCGGAGTCTCCAGGGTCGCCTTGCAGCGCGGGCAGACCGACGTGCTTGCCGAACGGGTCACACCAAGATCAGACGCTGAAGGATTCGCCGCAGCCGCATGTCTTGGACGCGTTCGGATTGCCGAACTTGAATCCGCGGCCCATCAGGTTGTCCTCGAAGTCGACTTCGGTGCCGCTCAAGTAGAGGAAGCTCTTGGGGTCGCAGACCACTCGCACGCCGTCGACTTCCTCGACCTGGTCCGTCTCCGCGATCTGGTCGTCGAAACCCAGGGTGTACGAGAACCCGGAGCAGCCGCCGCCCTTGACGCCCACGCGCAGGGCCGTCTGGGCAGGGAGATTCTGCTCGCTGATGATGCGCTTGACTTCTTTTCTCGCGCGCTCGGTGATGCCGATCATGTGCGCTCCTAGGCCTTCTGCTTCGACTTGTAATCGGCGATGGCGGACTTGATCGCGTCCTCCGCCAGCACGCTGCAGTGGATCTTCACCGGCGGGAGCGAGAGCTCCTCGACGATCTGCGTGTTGGAGATCTTCAGCGCCTCGTCGATCGTCTTGCCCTTGATCCATTCGGTGGCGAGGGACGAGCTCGCGATCGCCGAGCCGCAGCCGAAGGTCTTGAACTTGGCGTCGACGATGCGATCGCCGTCGACCTGGATCTGCAGCTTCATGACGTCGCCGCACTCCGGCGCGCCGACGACTCCCGTGCCGACGCTCAGCGCGCCCTTGTCGAGCGAGCCCACGTTGCGCGGGTTGTTGTAGTGGTCGAGAACCTTGTTGCTGTAAGCCATGGCGTGACTCTAATCGGGTGCGGTCGGTGTGTGGAGGAGTGTACGGGTGCTCAGTGGGCTGCTTGCCACTTGACGGTCGAGAGGTCGACGCCTTCTTTCACCATCTCGTAGAGCGGTGAGAGCTCGCGCAGGCGGCGCACGTTCTCGATGACTTCGTTCGCCGCGAATTCGATGTCCTCGCGCGTCGTGAATCGGCCGATGCCGAAGCGGATCGAGCTGTGCGCCAGCTCGTCGCCGACCGCCATCGCGCGCAGCACGTGGCTGGGCTCTAGGCTGGCGGAGGTGCAGGCCGATCCCGACGAGACGGCGAGCTTGTTGATCCCCATGATCAGCGACTCGCCCTCGACGTAGGGGAAGGAGAGGTTCAGGCAGTTCGGCAGGCGGTGCTCGCGGTTGCCGTTCAGCTCGACGAAGTCGAGCTTGGCGCGGATCAGCTGCTCGAGCAGGTCGCGCAGTTGACTGGCGCGCACGGCTTCGGCATCGAGCTCCAGGCGCGCGATCTCGCAGGCCTTGCCCAGGCCGACGATGCCCGGGACGTTGAGCGTGCCCGAGCGCATGCCGCGCTCGTGTCCGCCGCCGTCCATCTGCGCAACCAGGCGCACGCGCGGATTCTTGCGGCGCACATAGAGGCAGCCGACGCCCTTGGGGCCGTAGATCTTGTGGCCGGACAGGCACATCAGGTCGACGTGGTCGGCCTCGACGTCCACCGGCACCTTGCCGACCGCCTGCGTGCCGTCGGTGAAGAACAGAACGCCCTTCGCGTGGCACAGCTCGCCGATCTCGCGCACGGGATTGAGCGTCCCGACTTCGTTGTTGGCCCACATCAGCGCGACCGCGATGGTGTCCGGGCGCAAGGCGGCCGCGACTTTTTCGAGACTGACGAGGCCGGTGCGATCGGGGTCGAGGTAGGTGACTTCCGCGCCCGATTGCTCGAGGTGCTTGCAGGTGTCGAGCACGGCCTTGTGCTCCGCGCTGCTCGTGATCAGGTGCTTGCCCTTCTCGGCGTACATCTCGAACACGCCCTTGAGCGCGAGGTTGATCGCTTCGGTCGAGCCCGAGGTGAAAACGATTTCCTTGGCCGAGGCGCCGATCAACGCGGCGATCTGGCCGCGCGCGGTCTCGACGGCCTGCTCGGCTGTCCAGCCATACGGATGGCTGCGGCTGGCGGCGTTTCCGAACGACTCCGTGAAGTACGGCAGCATCGTCTCGACCACGCGCGGGTCGCAGGGAGTGGTCGCCTGGTAGTCGAGATAGATCGGGAACTTCATGGTGGGCTGATCAGGTGGTGGCGCTGGCTGCGAGGGACTCGCGCAGGCGTTGGATGACTTCGGAGCGTGCCGCATGCGGCGCCGGAACGAGCGAGCGCAGCGACGTCGCTTCGAACAGACGCCAGATGTGCTCGCGCACGCGCTCGATGGGGGAGCGGATCGGGCAGACCGGGTGGACTTCGCAACCGCCGTCCTTCGCGTGGGCGATCGAGTCGCAATTCGTGATCGCGGGCACGCCTTCGATGGTGGCGATGATCCGCCCCAGCGTGATGCGCTCCGGCGGCAGGGCGAGGGAGTAGCCGCCCTGGGAACCGCGGTGCGAGAGGACCAGGCCCTCGTGCGCCAGGTCCTTCAGGATCTCGGCCACGAGCCGCCGCGGCAGGGGGTAACGCTCGCACAGCTCGCGCACGCTGGTCGCCTGGTCCTGGCGGTCGACCATGTGGACCAGGGCGATCAGGGCGTACTCGGTTCGTTTGGTGAGCTGGAGCATCGGAGGCGCTAGGCTGAGCCGATCAATATAGCACTGAAACAGTGCTATTTGCGGGCCAGAAGAAGGCCGCGCGTGGCGGCCGGCAGAGAGCGAGGCGAGGTCGTGGCAGATGACTGCCCGTTACTTTCGCCCGAAGGGGCAGCCAAAGCTTACGTGAGAAGCTGATTCCAGGGAAGCGGGCGGGCATCGAGCCTGTCCGAGCCCGAGGCGGAAGGATGGCTGGAAACCGGGAGTTCCGAGCTCGACTCAAGCGCTTCTCCGGGAAGGTCGATTCCAGACCCATGCCTGCCCCGAGACCTTCCCTGTGCATCACATGCGGCCTGGATGCAGGCCCCTCCAATCACTTGAACCGGATGGAGGACGGGCGGACCTGCCCGACCTGCCGCGAGCGCCTGCTCGCGAGCCTGCCGCCGCCCTTCCCGGGCTTCGCGCACTTGCCGCACTCGCCCCTGGGCGGAGCTCCGTCGCGCGCGATCGCCTCCGTGGAGTCCGAGCTGGCGGGGATCAAGAAGGCCCGCCGCGGTAACAAGGGCGAGTCGAAGTAGCTTTCAGGCTTCCAGCAGGCGGCGCAGCTCGTCGGGCATGACGCAAGGCTTGAGGTCCTTCGAGCCCAGATCGATGCAGGCGAGCTCGGTCTCGCCTTCGCACAACAGGGCCCCATCCGCGGCGCGCAGGATCGAGTAGGCGAAGTTGACCGAGGCTCCCCGGACACGATCGACGCGGGTGCGCACCAGGAGCTCCTCGTCGTACACCGCCGCCGCGCGGAACCGCAGCGAGGCCTTGCGCACGGCGAGCCCGAATCCCGTGCGCTCCAGCTCCGCGTAGGAGCAGCCCTTGGCCTGCATCAGGCGCGTGCGGCCCTCCTCCATGTAGATCAGGTAGTTAGCGTGGTAGACCACCCCCATCTGATCCGTCTCGCCGTAGCGAACGCGCAAGCGGTGTTCGTGATCGCTCATGAGGCTCGAAGGGCGTGGCACAGGCAGCGCGCGATGCCCGGCTGGGGCGGGCCATGTCCAGAGAATGCCAGGGCCTGCGGCGCGCGCCGAGGCGGATGCACCGTATCATCTCGCCGCCTTGGAATCCGTCCCGCCCTCTCCGTCGAGTCCCGAGCCGGCTGCTGCTCCGAAAGCGGCAGCCGCGCCCCCCAGTCCGGTGCCGGCGCGCGCCAGCGCCGCGCAGGGCAAGGGCGATCCGACCGTGGCCGCCGTCCTTTCGTGGCTGATTCCCGGCGCGGGTCATCTCTACCTCGGCAAGGCCGGACTCGGACTCATCTGCTTCGTGATCGTCCAGGGGCTCTACCTTGCCGGGCTCAAGCTCGGCGACGGAATGAGCTTCGAGTACCTCGATCCCGAGCTGCGCAGTCCCTTCGCCGCGGCCTTGTCCCCCGAGGCGGGCAACCTCGGCGCCTTCATCTACCAGATGCAGCACTACGGCTTCGGCCCGGGCTTCCTGCGGCCCTTCCCGGAGTGGCTGCGGCTCGGCAGCAGCCTGGCCGCGCTCAGTGGCGTGCTCAACATCGCCGTGATCGCCCACGCGCACTGGTGCGCGCGGACTGCGGTTCGAGCGCCGAGCTGGACACGATCGGCGCCCGCTGGCGTGCTCGCGACCTGGTTCCTCCCCGGTCTCGGACACTGGATGCAGGGCAGGCACAAGCGCGCGGTCGTCGTGTTCGTGCTGCTTGTCGGGCTCTTCGCCCTCGGCACGGTCCTGGCGGAAGCCACGAACCTGAGCCGGGAGCGTCATTTCTATTACTGGTCGGGCCAGTTCCTGATCGGCATGCCCGCGATCCTCGCGGAGCTCCTGTGGGGCAGCTCGCGTGTTCACTCGGACATCCCCTACGTCGACGCGGGCCTGGTTTTCGGCTGCATCGCCGGCCTGCTCAACACGCTCGCGATGATCGACGTGTACGGGTACACGGAGTCGAAGCTGCTCGGACTTCCGCTGCGCTCGAGCCACGTTGCCGCCGAGGCCGAGTCATGAGCGAGATCGTCGTCCACATCCTGCTTTTCCTAGTCGCATCGCTCGCAATCGTCGGTCTCGGGTCGTGCTATGCGGATGCAGCCGACGGGCCCGCCCTGCGCAATTTCCCGCGCCGATTCCTGATGTTCCTGGCCGGATGCGGTCTGCTCGCCGCGATCATGATCCTGCTCGAGCACACCGTCGCTTCGGTCAACTGAGCCCCGTCAAGGCGGCCGGGCCAGGCAGCGCCGGTACAGGCCGCCGGGCGAGCGTGCGACGCTGCCGGCCAGCTCGAGCTCGGCGAGTTGCGAGAGTGTCTCCGAAGGCGGCGCACCGATCCTGGCGATGATCTCGTCCAGCGAGAGGGTCTCGCCGATCAAGGCCTGCAGGATCGAGCGCGCCAGTCGGTCCAGCTCGTCGAGCTCGGGCGCGAAGTCGCTGCGCGCGCTCGCGTGGCCTCCGGGCGTGAGCCCGAGCTCGACCAGCAGCTCTTCAGGAGCTTCGACCAGGGCAGCGCCTTCGCGCAGCAGGCGATGGCATCCCCGCGCCATGGGGTGGTCGACTCGGCCCGGTAGCGCATAGACGTCGCGGCCCTGATCGACCGCCCAGCGCGCGGTGATCAGGGAGCCCGAAGCGTGAGCCGCCTCGATCACCACGACCGCGCTCGAGAGGGCGGCGATGATCCGGTTGCGCAGGGGAAAATGATGCCGGCGCGGTCCCTGTCCGGGCGCGAATTCCGAGAGCAGGAGGCCCTCGCTCGCCATGCGACGCGCCAGCTCGCCGTCCGGCCAGGGGCGGTCGACGCCGCTGCCGAGCACCGCGATGGTCGCCCCGTCGACGTCGAGGGCGCCCAGGTGCGCCGCCTCGTCGATCCCGCGCGCCAGGCCGCTGACGATCACGGCGCCTGCTCCGGCCAGCACGCGCGCGAAGTGTCGAGCCTGCGTCTCGCCGTAGGGCGTCGGGCTCCGCGTGCCGACGATCGCGACGCGCGGCGAGCGC
>DATHET010000286.1:0-16716 GCA_035490315.1 Planctomycetota bacterium | reverse complement strand
TTGCGCGCCGGGACGTAAGTCGAGGGGACTTCCGTGGGCGTGCTCGAGATCGGGCGATCCTTGGGAACCGCGATCTCGTCGGTCAGCGCGCTGCCGCCGAGCGCGCGCAGGTCGATCGTCACGACACGATGCTCGCGCGCGCCGAGGGCGCGGGCCACGCGGCTCGCGGCCTCGAGCTCGATCTCGTGGCGCTGGCCGTATCGGAAAGACAGGGCGCAGATGTCGAAACCGTCGCGGCGAGCCTGGGCCAAGGTCACCGCGGAATCCATGCCGCCGGACAGGAGGCAGACGGCGATCGGTCGTGCGTGTTCGTCCATGGCGCTCGGGGAGCGAGATTGTGCCAGGAATGCCGCGCAATTCACCGGGGCGCTCCATCGCGGACCACGCCTGAGCTAGAGTGTGCGGTCCAAGCCCTACCTCGAAGATTCGAGCCCCATCCCTCGTGAGCGCCACACTCCCCATCGTTACCCAAGCCCAGGTCCTCGACGTGCTCCGCCGCATCGAGGATCCCGATCTGCACCAGGACATCGTCAGCCTGGGATTCATCACGCGCAACGAGGTCTCCAACGGCGCGGTCGCGGTCACGATCAACTTGACGACGCCCGCCTGCCCGGTGAAGGAACAGATGAAGGGCCAGGCGGAGTCGCTCTTGCGCGCCCTGCCCGGCGTGCGCTCGGTCGCGGTCGAGATGACCGCGGTCAGCAACAAGCCCGCGGGTCCGGCGCGCGAGCTGGCCAAGGGCGCGCGGCACATCATCGCGGTCTCCAGCGGCAAGGGCGGCGTCGGCAAGAGCACGGTCGCGGTCAACCTGGCGGTGGCCCTGGCGCAAACCGGCGCGAGCGTCGGCCTGCTCGACTGCGACGTCTACGGACCCGACATCCCGATGATGATGGGTCTCGCCGGGCCGCCGCTGCAGCAGGATCGCAAGCTCGTGCCCAAGGAGCGCCACGGCGTGAAGACCATGTCGATCGGCTATCTGCTCGACGAGGACAAGCCGGTGGTCTGGCGCGGGCCGATGATGCACAAATTGATCGAGCAGTTCCTCGGCGACGTCATCTGGGGCGATCTCGATTACTTGCTGGTCGACATGCCGCCGGGCACGGGCGATGCGCAGCTCTCGCTGGCCCAGCTCGTGAACCTGATCGGCGCCGTGCTCGTGACCACGCCGCAGGCCGTCTCGACCTTCGATGTCGGCAAGGCGATCGGCATGTTCAACCAGGTCAAGGTTCCAATCCTCGGCCTGGTCGAGAACATGTCGGGATTCGTCGTGAAGGGAAGTGTCGAAGGCGGAGTCGCGGGGCAGACGATCCGCTTCGACGCCGGCGGCGTGGATCAATTCGCGACGCTCGGGCCGGGCGGGACCTTCGAGACCGTGATGGAGGTCTTCGGCAGCGGCGGCGCGGATCGCCTGGCGACGAAGCACGGGTTCCCGATGCTCGGCCGCGTTCCGCTCAACCCGATCGTGCGCGTCGGCGGCGACGGCGGATTGCCGGTAACGGTCTCGCATCCCAACTCGCCGATCTCGCTCGCCTTCCGCGAGATCGCTGGCCGCATGGCGCAGCGCGTGGCGATCCAGGCGCACAAGAGCTTGCCGATCCTGCAGTGATCGCGCTCGCGCTCCTCGCTGCCCTGCTGATCCAAAGTCCGGCGCCTCCCGCGCAGGCGAAACCGGCCGGGCCGGTGAACATCGGCGAATTGCTCGAGCCGATTCGCGCGCAGTTCGACGTGCCCGCGCTTGCCGCAGCCATCGTTTCGCACGGAAACCTGGAGTTCGTCGGCGTGTGCGGTGTCCGCGAGCGCGGGAGCCAGGCCGCGGTCACGCTCGAGGATCGTTTCCACCTGGGCTCGTGCACCAAGGCGATGACCGCGACCCTGTGCGCGATCCTGGTCGAGAAGAAACAGCTCGCCTGGGATTCGAGCGTCGGCGACGCGTTCCGATCCGACGTCAAGGATCAGGTCGCGGCGTGGAAGCAGGTCCAGCTCGAGCACCTCTTGACCAATCGCGGCGGCGTGCCGGGCAATCTCGACGCGAACGGACTGTGGGCCAGCCTGTGGGCGTCGAAAGATTCTCCCCGGCTGCAGCGCATGGCGCTGGTCAAGGGCGTGCTCGTCGCAGAACCGGAGGCCGCGCCCGGTGCGAAGTACCTCTATTCCAACGCCGGCTTCTCGATCGCCGGCGCGATGGCCGAGCGCGCGGCGAAATGCGATTACGAGGAATTGATCCAGCGCGAATTGTTCGCGCCGCTGGGCATGAAAAGCGCGGGTTTCGGGCCCCCCGGCGATGGAAAGAAGCTGGATCAACCGCGCGGCCATCATCCCGACGGCAGCGCGGTGGCCTGGGGCCCGAGCGCCGACAATCCCAGCGCGATCGCCCCCGCGGGCCGCGTGCATTGCACGATCAGCGACTGGGGCAAATTCATCGCGCTGCACGTCGACGCCGAGAACGGACGGCTGCGGCTCTTGTCCGCGGAGTCCTTCGCGAAGCTGCACGCCCCGGCGGCTGGACCGGGCGAAAAGTACGCGATGGGCTGGCTCGCCGCGGAGCGACCCTGGGCCGACGGCCGCATATTGACGCACTCGGGCTCCAACACGATGTGGTTCTGCGTCGCCTGGCTTGCGCCGAAGAAGGACTTCGCGGTGCTCATCTGCTGCAACCAGGGCGGCGATGCGGCGCAGAAGGCCTGCGACGCCGTGGCCGGCCTCTTGATCCAGGAGCACGCGAAGAGCGCGCGCTGAACGCCCAGCTACTTCGGCTCGCGCACCACCAGGCGCTGCGACTGGAAGCCGTAGGCCTTCAGGAACTCCTCGACCCGCTCGACGGAAGGCTTCTTGGCGAGCAGGCCGTCGAGCTCCTCGATCGGAAGGTGCAACTCGGGACGATCCTCAGGATCGCGGTGCGCGGCGACGAGCACCGTCAGCTCCTTCGCCCCGATCGGGACCAGGAAGCCCGGACGGTACTCGAGGGTGTCCGGCGCGCTGCCTTCGACGGCGCGCGGGCTGGGCAAGAGCGATCGACCCTTGGCCAGGTGACCGCGGACGACCACCGGATCGCTGGGGAAGATTCGCGAGGCACCGGCGGCGTCGCTGAAGCTGAGCACCAGCACGACCGCGGGCTCGCGCAGGTCGATCGGCACCACGAACCAGCCGGCGTCGAGCTCGCGGCGCTTCTCCTCGAGGGCGGCGGTTGCGATGAATTCCTCCGCCGCGTTGCTCGCGCTCAGGAAATCCCTGGCGCTCAATTGTTTCTGATTGGGGCCGCGCGAGACGCCGATTCCCGGCGCGCTCGCGCCTTCCAGGGCCGGCTTCCCCTGGGTCCAGTCCTCGGCCATGGCAAAGCTCGGCGCCAGCGCGACTTCCATCAGCGTCGCGGGCTTGCGCAGCATCGACCACGCGAGGGCGCAAATCAGCAGGCCGGCGGCGGCGGCCAGCGACATCCATACTCCCCAGTGCCGCGAGCCTGCCCCAGTGCTCGCCGACTTCGCCTGACGCCGCAGCAGGGCGTCGATTCCGACCAGGGCTTCCACGCGCTGCGCCAGCTCGCTGTCCTGGGACATCCGCAGCTCGAAGGCCATCGCGGCCTCGGGCTCGAGCTCGCCGTCGATCCAACTCATCGCTGCCGCGACGTCCTCGCTCGACAGTTCGCGCGGGACGGGGTCTCGCTGGTTCATTGCAGATCCTCCGGTCCGAAGCCCTTGGCGCCCATGCATTCGCGCATGCGCTCGAGCGCGCGAAAAACGCGCACGTGGATCGTGTTGCGGTGCACGCCCAGGCGTTGCTGGATCGCATCGCTGGCCAGGCCGGAGTCGTAGCGCATGGCGAGCACGCGTGCGAGCTCGGGCGGCAGACGGCGGCGGCAATCGGCGAGTGCCGCGCCGATCTCGCCGGTGCGCAGGCCTTCGCCCACCGAGGACTCCGTCGGCCGCTTGTTCAGCAGGGGCTCGAGGTCGTCGCGGTAGTCGAGTTGGGCGGTGTGCATCTTCTTGCGGTAGTCGGAGAGGACCCCCCAGGCCCTGTATTTCAGGAAAGTCCACAAATCTTTGGGAGGGACCGAGTTGCGCGACAGGAACGCGAAGGTCGTGCGCTGGGCCTCCTGGATCAGGTCGGCCATCTCCGGGCCCTGGACCCCGCGGCGGCCGAGCTCGCTGCGGCTCGCGCTGATCGCCACGGCCGCCAGGCGCGCGCGGGCCGCCTCGTCACCCGCGGCGGCCTTGCTCCACATCTGAGCGTCGGACTCGGAAGTCCCGTTGGCCGCGCCCGCTTGCGCCCGCCCGGCGTCCGTTTCGCTGTCCATGGGGTCTTCAACGCTCATGGAAGCTGTGTGGCTCAGGGTTCCTGCACTCCCGGCCGCGGGCTGACGAGCAGGTAGGGCGAGGGAACCGTCTGGTCCGTATAGCCGTACTGGATGGCTGCGCGCAAGGTCAGGTAGGGATCGGCCAGATGGGCTCGAGCCAGGGCGCACAGGTCGGCGCGGCCGGCGGCGAGGATCGTGTTGACGTGGTCGGCGCCCTGGATGCCTCCGACGGCCATGACCGGGATCCCGACCTCGGCGCGGATCTGCTCGGCGAAGGGCAGCTGGTACATGCGGCCGTAGCGCGGCTTGGAGAGCGGCGAGTTCCCGGCCGACGAGACGTCGATCAGGTCGGCGCCGTGCTCGGCCAGGGCCCGCGCGATCGCGACCGAGTCGGCGATGGTCTGGCCGCCGCTTTCGTCGAGCCAATCGGACGCGGAGATGCGCACGCTGATCGGCTTGTGCTGAGGCCAGACGCGGCGCACGTGGTCGAAGACCTCGAGCGGGAACCGCAGCCGATTCTCCAGCGAGCCGCCGTACTCGTCGCGGCGCAGGTTCGAAAGCGGCGAGAGGAAGCTCGACAGCAGGTACCCGTGGGCCATGTGCAGCTCGATCATGTCGAAGCCCGCCTCCTCGGCCAGGCGCGCGGCAGCGCCGAAAGCGTCGCGCACGCCGTCCATGTCAGCGCGATCCATTGCGCGCGGCGGCGGCCCGTCGCTCTTGAACGGAGCGTCGCAGGGCCCGAGCGCCGTCCACGCGCGTTCGTCGCGCAGCGGAGAATCGCCTTCCCAGGGCAGATGGCACGAAGCCTTGCGACCCGCGTGCGCGAGCTGCATGCCGATTTTCGCACGGGTGTTGGCGTGGACGAAATCGACGATGCGCTTCCAGGCCGCGACATGGTTGTCGACGTACATGCCCGTGCAGCCCAAGGTGATCCGCCCCTGCGCCGTCACGCCCGTCGCTTCGACGAACAAGAGGCCCGCGCCCCCCATCGCGCGGCTGGCGAGGTGCACGAAATGCCAATCGGTCGGCGTGCCGTCGACCGCGGAGTACTGGCACATCGGCGAGACCACGACGCGGTTCTGCAGTTCCATCCCGCGCAGGCGGAACTTCGCGAACATCGGCGGCGGCATCCGGCCGTCGGCGAGGGCCGGCGTATTCGTCTTGTCCGCGAACCAGTCGCCCACCTTTCGCACCAGCTCGGGGTCGCGCTTCGCCAGGTTGTCGTAGGTGATGCGCTTGGAGCGCGTCATCAAGTTGAACGTGAACTGCAGCGGATGCTGGTGCATGTAGCGGCGCGAATTCTCGAACCACTCCAGGCTGACCTGAGCCGCGCGCTGGACCTTGAGCACGTCGAGGCGGCGCGCCGCTTCGTAGTCGGCGAGCACCGCGGGAACGGCGGCAGTCGGCTTGCCTTCGAAGGCTTCCGCGAGGGCGATCGCGTCCTCCATCGCCAACTTGGTGCCCGAGCCGATCGAGAAATGCGCGGTGTGCGCCGCGTCGCCGAGCAGCACGATGTTCTCGTGGTGCCAGCGCTCGCAGGTGACGGTGGGAAAGCGCCGCCACAGCGAGCGATTCGAGTAGAGGCGATGGCCCTTCAGGAAGGGCTCGAACAGGCGCTCGCAGTAGGCGACCGTCTGGTCCTCGCTCGCGCGATCGAGTCCGGCGCGCAGGAACGTGTCGGCGTGGCACTCGACGATCCAGGTCGACATCGGCGAGCCGCCGCGCTGGAACGGATAGGCGTGGACTTGGAACAGGCCGTGCTCGTTCTCGAGGAAGATGAACGTGAAGGCTTCGAGCGGAAGCGTGGTCCCGAGCCAGGTGAAATGGCAGCGACCCCACTCGAGCCTCGGCGCGAACTGCGGCTCGAAGCGCTGGCGCACCACGCTGTTCAGGCCGTCCGCGGCGAGGATCAAGTCGGCATCGCGGAAGGCCGCGACGTCGGTGATCTCCTTCTCGAAAACCAGCTCGACGCCGAGGTCGCGGCAGCGGCGGTGGAAGATCTCGAGCAGTTTCTTCCGCGGCAGGCCGCAGAATCCGTGGCCAGTCGAGGGCACTGCGACGCCGTGGTAGTGCGTCTCGATCCTGCCCCAGTAGACGAAGCTGTCCTTGATCCAGGCGTAGCTCTCGGGATCCGCGGTCTCGAAGTTCCCCAGCGTCTCGTCGGAGAAGACCACGCCCCAGCCGAAGGTGTCGTCCGGCTTGTTGCGCTCGAAGACCGTGATCTGGTCCTCGGGATGGCGGCGTTTGCGCAGCAGCGCGAAATACAGGCCCGCCGGTCCGCCGCCGATGCTGACGATTCTCATTCGGGCGGGATTCTACGCGGGCGGACCGGGCCGAAGCCCATACTCGGGATCGGGATTCGAAGTCCAAACAGCGCTGGACGGATCGCGCGGGCTGGTCGATGCTCCCTGCATGATCCAAGCCTCACTTGCGGCCCCCATCCTGAGCGACAGCGACCGCTGGAAGGCCGTCGAAGCGCGCGATCGCGCCGCGGACGGACTGTTTTTCTTCGGCGTCAGCACCACCGGCGTCTACTGCCGCCCCTCGTGCCCGGCGCGGCGCGCGCTGCGCGAGCATGTCACGTTCTTCAGGACCGCAGCGGAGGCCCAGCGCGCGGGGTTGCGAGCCTGCAAGCGCTGCCGGCCGGAGGATGCGCTCGAGCCAGCGCTCGCCTTGTGCCAGACCGTGATGAGAACGCTCGAGCAGTCCCCTGCCCGGCGCTTGTCGGATGCGAACCTGGCTGCGTTGGGCTTCGAGCCCGTGCAGGTTCGACGCGTCTTCCTGGCGCAATTCGGCCGGACTTTTCATGCCTATTCGCGCGAGTGGCGCGTGGCGCGGGCGCAAGTGCAGGTCGGCGCGGGCCGCTCGCTCTCCGAGGCCGGCGCGCGCGCGGGCTTCGAGTCCGAAAGCGGTCTGCGCGCCGCCTTCCGCGCGGTGCTCGATGCAACTCCCGCACAGGCTCGGAGCCGCGCGACGATCGAGGTGACTCGGCTGGCCTCGCCGCTCGGCCCGCTGACCGTCGCCGCGAACCGCGAGGGCGTTTGCCTGGTCGAATTCGACCTGGCCGGTGCGGAAGGATCTTCGGGCCAGCGAGCCCAGGTGAGCTTGCAACGCGTCGCCGACCGCCTCGATTGCATTGCGGTCGCCGGGAGCAATGTCCACCTGGAGACCCTGAGCTTGCAGCTCGAGCAGTGGTTCGCAGGCAAACGCAAAGCCTTCGACGTCCCGATCGTGCACGCGGGAACTGCTTTCCAGATCGAAGTCTGGCGAGCCCTCGCCTCGGTGCCCTTCGGAGAGACCTGGAGCTATGGCCAGCTCGCGCGCGCGATCGGCCGGCCGAATTCCTCCCGCGCCGTCGGTCACGCCAACTCGATGAACCCGATCGCGATCCTCGTCCCCTGCCACCGCGTCATCGGCACTTCGGGCAAGTTGACCGGCTACGCCGCCGGCCTCGACCGCAAGCGCTGGCTGCTCGAGCACGAGCGAGCCGTTCTCGCGGGAACGTCCTGATCGTCGCGGCGTCGGTCGTGGGCCGCGCCATGGACAGCGACTTCCCGAGCCTTACCCTGGGCGCGCGTGGAAGCGATCTGGCCTGCGATCTTTGGGTTCGTCACCCTGCTCGTCTTCCCTTTGCTCGGCGTGCTCGGGATGCTCAAGCACCGCGCGAGCTCCCTCCTGCTCTCGGCGGTCCTGCTCTGGATCGCGCTCGGATCCCTGGCACTCCTGCTGCGCTGGCATCCCGGCGCGACGCGCAACGAATTCACCCACGGCTGGCTGGTCGGGGTCGCCCTCGGCCTAGGATTTCTCGCGATCGACTGGCTGCGCACGCGGCGCAAGATTTCGCGCTGGCTGAAACTCCTGATCGCCGTGATCACGACCGCGGTGTTCGTAAAAGCGCTCTACGACTTCCTCCAGCGCTACGCATAGCGAGTTGCTAAGCTCCGCGGTGATGACCGAATGGGCCAAATGCACTTGGATCGAGGCGCGCGAGCTGGTCTCCGACCGGGTCGTCGCACTCCTGCCGATCGGCTGCACCGAGCCGCACGGCCCGCACCTCCCGCTCGACACCGACGTCACGATCGCCGCGTCCCAGGCGACGCGCGCGGCGCAATTGCTGGGCGAGCTCGGGGTCCGCGCCCTGGTGCTTCCGCCGATCGCCTACGGCGTCACGAATTACACCGAGGGCTTCGCGGGCCGGCTCACGATCCGTCCGGGCACGCTGTGGGCCCTGGTCGAGGACGTGATCGAAGCCCTGGAGCAGGAGGGCGTGCGCCAGATCGTGCTGGTCAACGGTCACCTCGAGCCCGCGCATGTCACCGTGTTGCGCGGCGTGGTCCTCGACCATGCGAAGCGCACGGCGCTGAAAGCCCAGGCGATCCTCGCCGACAACACGCGCCGGCGCTGGGCGGCCACTTTGGGCGAAGAATTCCTGAGCGGCGATTGCCACGCGGGGCGCTACGAGTCGAGCCTGGTGCTCCACGCCGATCCGGACCACGTGCGCGCTTCGCGAGCGCAGCTAGCTCCCGTCGCAATCGACCTGCTCGCGAAAATGAACACGGGCGTCACCAGCTTCAAGGCCGCCGGCGCGAGCGAGGCCTACTGCGGCGATCCAGCGTCCGCGAGCGCCGAAGAAGGCCGCGATCTGCTCGAGCGACTCGCTCGCATCGTCGTCGAATCGGCGCGCGAGACCTGGCCGGACCTTTTCGCGTGAAGATCTTCTCGACACAGATCCGCGTGCGCTTCGGCCATGTCGACCCCGCGGGCATCGCCTACTACCCGCGCATTTTCGAGTACCTGCACGCGGTGACCGAAGAACTCTGGGAGCAGCACGTCGGCGTGCGCTACGACCAGCTGATCATGGTGCAGAAGATCGGCTTCCCCCTGGTGCACTCCGAGGTCGATTTCAAAGCGCCGCTGCGCTTCGGCGATCGGCCGATCGCGCGCGTCACCTGCTTCCACCTCGGAACTTCCTCGCTCGGCCTGCACTTCGTGTTCGAGCACAATGGCGAGATCGCGCTCGACGCGCGCATGACCACCGTCTGCACCGACCTCGTCGCCCTGAAGAGCCGCCCGATCCCCGCGGAATGGCGCGCGAAGCTCGAAGAGCTGCGCGAGCCGCCCGCCGATTCTCAAGCATCCACGGCGCGCGCCCGATGAGCTCCCCATGAGAATCGGCGCCAAGCACGGACGGGGCAAGCCGGTCTTCAGCTTCGAGTTCTTCCCACCGAAGACCGACGACGGCGCGCAGAACCTGATGACCACGGTCGCCGACCTGCGCGACGTGCTCGCTCCCGATTTCGTCTCGGTGACCTGCGGCGCCGGCGGCTCGACGCGCGAGCGCACCCACGAAGTCGTGGTGCGCATCCAGCGCGAGCTGGGCCTGACGACCATGGCTCACTTGACTTGCGTGGGAACGACCGAGGGCGAGCTCGATGCGGAAGTCCAGCGCTTGACCAAGGCGGGCATCCAGAACGTGCTCGCGCTGCGCGGCGATCCGCCGAAGGGCAGCGGCTCTTTCGCGCCTCCGCCCGGCGGCTTCGCCCACGCCTCGGACCTCGCGGGTTTCCTCGATTCGCAATTCGACGTCGAGATCGGCGGCGCCTGCTACCCCGAAGGCCACGTCGAATCCGGCGACACGGCGCGCGATCTCGATTGGACCGTGCACAAGGTGAAGCAGGGCGTCGACTTCCTGATCACGCAGCTGTTCCTCGACAATCGGGATTATTTCGCGTTCGTCGACCGCGCGCGCGATCGAGGAATCCGCGTGCCGATCGTGCCGGGGATCATGCCGATCACGAACGTGGCGCAGGTCGAGCGCTTCACGAAGATGTGCGGCGCGAAGATTCCGGAGCAGCTGCTCGAGCGCTTGCACCGTTTCCAGGACGAGCCGGCAGCGGTCATGGCCTTAGGGATCGAGCACGCGATCATGCAATGCCGCGGCCTGCTCGAAGGCGGCGCGCCGGGCTTGCACTTCTA
Source organism: Planctomycetota bacterium (assembly GCA_035490315.1). Classification (GTDB taxonomy): domain Bacteria; phylum Planctomycetota; class UBA1135; order UBA1135; genus JADJQU01. Next base: position 6,449 of record DATHET010000286.1, on the reverse strand, counting down.
CACGCTGAACAAGAGCTGGGCGACGCGCTCGATCCTCGCGGCGGTTCGACGTGTCTAGACTCTCAGCGCTTGGATTGGACGCGCGCCCGCATGCCGCGGGTCCCCCCGGCAAACTGGAAGTCGTTCTCGCCGCCGAAGCAGATGTGCCCACAATCGGCGGGCGCCTCGCCGAAGGTCGGATCGACGGCAATCCACTCGCCCACCCACACCTCGATCCAGGCATGCCCGTACAAGAGACCCGAATCGTCGGCGACCAGTGCGACGCCGCCCACGCGCCGAGTCGGAATCCCTGCTGCGCGCATCAGTCCTGAAGCGAGCACGGTGAACTCGGTGCAGTCGCCTTTGCGCGCGTCGAGGACCGCGAGAGCGGTCGAACGGTTCGCGGCAAAACTGCCCTCGACGTTGTCCTGCATCCAGTCGTCGACGAGCTCGACGCGACGCCACGGATCACTGACATCGCCGATGATCTTCAGCGCGGTCTCGCGGATGAGCGGGTGATCGGAGTTGCACAGCGAGTCGGGTTGCAGCTCGCTGCGCACACTCTCCGGAATCGGGAGGGCGCGCATCGCCTCGGAAGGCCGCGACTTGCGCGTCGTCGTGACGATCTGCACGCGAGCCTCTTCCTTCCAGCGTGAGGACTGGCCGGCGCGCTCAGGAAGCAGCTCGGTAGCTCCGGTCCATTCGATTTCCAGCTGCCGCAAGCGCTTGGGATCGCCTTCGAATCCTTCGATCGGGAGATTCGCTTTCGAGTACGCATCGACCGGAGCGATGTCGTCGCGCGCGTCCTCGGCTTTCTGTAGCCGTGCCTCGAGGATGTCTCCCACGCGCAGCATCACCAAGGTCCCCTGCTCATCGAGGAACATGTCGAGGACACCATCGTCACCGCTGGTCGTCTGGCGCAGGTGCAGGAGCTCGCGGTCGGTGTCCTCCCACTCGATCATCTCGACTCCAACGAGCTCCGTCGTTTCCAGTTGATCGCTCCGGCGGTCGAGATCGAAGCTAGGCAACTCGATGCGTGTACCCGGAACTCCTTCGAGTACCCTGTACTTCCCTTCGAGCGTGCTTTCGAAGTCGACCGCCGTGCTCGAGCCTTCGACGATGTTCGATTCGCCGCCGGCGAACACTCCCAAACGGCCGATCGGACCTCGTGCGTTGAACACCTTGCGCTCCTCGGCGTCGCCCTCGCGTTCGATCTGTTCCGAGAAAAGCAGAGCATGGGGCGGTTCGGCCGCGTAGATGGAGCGCAGTTCCTGGATCGATCGCGAGATCACGCTCTCGGTCACGATGTCCATCTCCATCCGGAATTCTTCGTGGATCTCGTTGGTCTCTGGGTCGCGTCGCACGCAGCTGTGCGCGAAGCCAGCCTTCTCGCCGAAGATGTACACGCCGTAGTGACAGGTCATGAATTCCACGGGAAACCGGTCCTCGAGCCGCACGGGTGCAACCGCGCGGGTGGGTTCTGACACCTTCTCCTTGGGCGCGCACGCGCTGCAGGCCGAGGCCAGGACGCACAGAGTCACAATCAGCGGAAGACGGCGCATGGATCCTTTCCTTGCGAGCTGGGAGACGGACCTGAATCGATCGCAGGATAGCAAGGACGGTCGGACCCTGGATTCAGGTCGAGATCCCACCCCGCGGGTAGTGGGGCGAAAGACGAAACCGGGGAGGCCGCCAGGTTCATGCGCACGCGATTCGCACCTCGCACTTGCGCGAAGGCCGCGGAGGCGAAAACTGTCGAGCATGGAGCGCGCCGTCACGCTGCAGAGACCTGAGGGACCGGACAAGGTCACGGGGCGCGCGCTTTTCGCGAGCGACTTGAAGGTCGAAGGCGCGTGGTTCGGCGGGACCGTGCGCTCCGACGTCGCGCGCGGCGAGCTGCTCGGGTTCGATTTCGATCCGCGCTTCGATTTCAGCCGCGTCACGATCGCGGAGCCGGACGACATCCCCGGCCGGAACCTGGTCGCGATGATCGTCGATGATCAGCCGCTCCTGTGCGCGCGCGACATCGAGCACTGGGGCGAGCCGCTGCTGCTCGTCGCCGCGCCCGATGCCGAGCTCTTGCGCTCTGCGCTTGCCTCGATCAAGCCGCGCATCGAAGCGAGCGAGCCGCAGCTCGACATGGAAGCGAGCGAGCGAGTCTTCAAGCAGCTCGAGATCATCAAGGGCGACGTCGACGCTGCCTTCGCGAGTGCTGATGGGTCGTCGACCCGCGTGATCGAAGGCGAGTATCGCACCGACACGCAGGAGCAGATGTACATCGAGCCTCAGGGCTTCATCGCCTTCCCGCCCGACAGCCAAGGCACGACGCTCGTGCACGGCTCGATGCAGTGCCCCTATTACGTGCAGAAATCTTTGGCACGCGTTTTCGGCATCGATCCGGGCCGCGCCCGCGTGATCCAAGCTGCGACTGGAGGTGGCTTCGGCGGCAAGGAGGATTATCCCTCGGTGCTCGCTTGTCACGCGGCATTGCTCGCGCGTAAATCAGGACATCCGGTGCGCATGATCTACGACCGCCACGAGGATCTCGCGGTCACGCCGAAGCGCCATCCCTCGCGCGTGCGGCATCGGACCCTCGTCGGTCGCGACGGAACTCTGCTCGCGATGGACATTGACGTGCTGCTCGACGGCGGCGCGTACACGACCCTCTCGCCCGTCGTACTCTCGCGCGCCTGCATCCACGCCGCGGGAGCCTATCGCTGCGACAACGTGCGCATCCGCGGCCGCGTCGTGGCGACGAATCACGTGCCCTACGGCGCTTTCCGCGGCTTCGGAGCGCCGCAGGTGTGCTTCGCGGTCGAGCGGCAAATGGATCGGATCGCAGTTTCTTTCGGGATGAATCCAGCGCTGCTGCGCCAGCGCAACATGCTGCGCGTGGGTGATTCGACCGCGACGAGCCAGGTGCTTCGTCAGAGCGTCGGCTCGGAAGAAGTGATGCGCGAAATCCTGGGACGCACGAGCTTCGACGTCTATCCGTGGCGAGCGCCGAAGACAGGCCGGATCCGACGCGGCGTGGGCTTCTCCTTTTTCTTCCACGGAGCGGGTTTCACGGGCTCCGGCGAGCAGATGTTGCAAGCGCGCGTCGCCGTCGAGCTGGACCGCGAAGGCCGCGCGATCGTGCAAAGCGCGTCGACCGAGTTCGGCCAGGGCACCTTGACCATGTTCCGCGCGATCGCGGCGCGCGCGCTCGGTGCAAGCCCCGAGGACGTGCTGATCGGCGACTGCGACACCAGCGCAGTGCCCAATTCCGGCCCTACCGTCGCGTCGCGGACCTGCATGATCGTCGGGAGTTGCCTGGCCAAGGCTTGCGGAGAGCTCGCGGCGCGCGTCGGACCAGGGACTGCGCCCTTCCGCGAGCGAGCGCGAGCTTTCGTCGCTCGAGACGGCGACCCGCGCGTCGAAATCACCTACGCCTCGCCGCCGGATCTGCACTGGGACGACGCGACGTATCGCGGCGACGCTTATCCCGCGTACGGCTGGGCCGCCGACGTCGCCGAGGTCGAAGTCTCGCTCGACAGCTTCGAAGTCCGCGTCACGCGCATGGTCACCGCCGTCGACGTCGGCAAGGCGATACAGCCGCAGATGGTCGAAGGCCAGATCGAAGGCGGCTCGCTGCAAGCGATCGGCTTCGCGCACCTGGAAGTCGTCACGAGCCAGGACGGCCGCTTCCTGCAGGACCGCATGGCGACCTGCATCATCCCGACTTCGCTCGACACTCCGGAGTTCGAGGTCGCGTTGATCGAAGTTCCCTTCGAGCACGGTCCCTACGGCGCCAAGGGCGTTGGAGAGTTGCCGATGGACGGCGGCGCACCGGCGGTTGCCTCGGCGATCGAGGACGCGCTGGGCATCCACGTCGACCACCTGCCCGCGACGCCGGAGAGATTGATGGAACTGTGGCTCGCGCAGCATCCCGAGGAGGTGTTCTTCTGAGCGGCGAGATCGATCTCTCCTGCAACGTCAACGGCGTCGCGCGCAAGCTGCGCGTGCCACCGCTGCGGCGTCTGCTCGACGTCTTGCGCATCGACCTCGGCCTGACCGGCAGCAAGGAGGGCTGCGGCGAGGGCGAGTGCGGCGCTTGCACCGTGCTCGTCGACGGCGTGGCGCTCAATTCGTGCATCGTGCCGGCCTGCCAAGTCGAAGGCTCGGAGATCACGACGATCGAGAGCAAGGGTCTCGAGGACATCCAGCAAGCCTTCCTCGATCACGGCGGCGCGCAATGCGGCATCTGCACGCCCGGGATGATCGTGATGACGCGCGCATGGCTCGAAGCATGCGAGCGCAACCGCGCGACTCCTGATCTCGAAAGCGCCAGGAAGGCTCTCGCGGGAAATCTCTGCCGCTGCACGGGCTACGCCAAGATCCTCGCTTCGGCGCTCGCGGCGGTGAAGCGATGAATCCCACGGTGATCGGCCCGCGCACGCTCGAAGAAGCCCTGCGTGCGCTCCAAGACGTGACGCCAGACTCGCGCCTGCTCGCCGGCGGCACGGATCTGATGGTCGAGATCGAGAGCGGCCGCACGCGACCCGACGCCGTGATCGATCTGTGGCGCGTGAAGGAATTGCGCTACCTGCGAGACGAGCAGGGCGGCCTGCGCATCGGTGCCCTTTCGACCTGTCGCGATCTGCTCGACTCCGCGCTGGCTCGCGAGCGAGCCGATCTGCTCGTCCTCGCGGCCGACCAGGTCGGCGCCGAGCAGATCAAGAATCGAGCGACGCTCGGCGGCAATCTCGGCACCGCCTCGCCCGCCTCGGACCTCGGGCCCGTCCTCTTCGCCCTCGACGCTCGTGTGCGCCTGGTCTCGCTGCGCGGTGCGCGCGAGCTTTCGATCGACGAATTCTGGACCGGCTATCGCGCCACGGCTCGTGCGTCCGACGAATTGATCGAATCCGTTTTCGTCCCCGCGCGCACGCCCGGCGAACGCCGCGGCTTCCGCAAGGTCGGCACGCGCGCCGCGCAATCGATCTCGAAGCTCGTCGTCGCGATCGTCCTGCGCATCGATCACGGAACGCTGCGCGGCGTGCGCGCCGGCGCAGGCTCGATCGCGGACAAGAGCCTCAGGCTCGCGACGCTCGAGCGCGAGCTCGAAGGCCAGCGACCCGACGCAGCGACGGTCGAGCGCGCGACCCGCGCCAGCGCCCTCGCCGATGCACGCGCCATCGACGACGTGCGATCGAGCGCGGCCTATCGCCGTCGAACGCTGCAGCGCGTGATGCACACCCTGATCCACGAACTGATCGAAGGAGCTCGCTGATGCTGTACCTCTATGCCCTGCCGGTGCTCCTGGGGATCGCGGTCTGCCTGCAAGGCACGGCAAACGGCCTGCTCTCCGGCCGCATCGGCTTGCCGCTGACACTCTCGATCAACTCCGGCCTGGTCTTCGCGGGTTCGCTGACCTGGCTCTTCTTCTCGCGCATGAGCGCAACCCCGAGTCCCGAGCGCCTGGGCGCGCCGTGGCTGTACTACTCCGGCGGCCTAAGCGGTCTGGTGATCATCAGCGCCGCCGCCGTGGCCTTTCCGCGCCTGGGCGCGACCACGACCACCGTCCTCGCGGTGGCGAGCCAGATCGGCACGGCCCTCGTGCTCGACCGCTACGGCCTGACCGGTCATCGCATCCCGTTGAATGCGGTGCGCCTGCTCGGGGTGGCCCTCGTCGTCACGGGAGTCGCGCTGGTCTTCGGCCTGGGCGATCGGTTCGTGCGCTGAGACAGAAACAGAAGCTCCGCCGAAATCACGCGCGCGATTCCCAGCAAGATCGAGGGGCTTCGAGCTTCGCTACCCAGACCTGCGTAGCGAAACCCTGCCTTGAAGCACGATTTTTTCCGCCCGCTTCCCCACTTCGCCGACGTCTGGTTAATGTGGAACTGACGGCCGGCGCGTCCCGGGCGTCGCTCGGGCACGAGTGGCAGCGGCAACGATCCTCGAAGGAGATGGACGATGAACCAGCAATCGATTTTGCGCGGCCTGCGCGCGGCGCTGCTCCCGGCAATGGCGTGCATGGCTCTTGGCACAGGGCTCTGCGGAACTGCCACCGCGCAATCCGCCTTCGTGGGGCGAGGTCAGACCGCCTTCGACACGCGCTGGCACGACATGCAGTTCAGCGCAATCGGCGCCGGAGTCTTCCACACGCCCGCGATCGACCTCCAAGGTCAGGGAGCGGCCTGGGGCAACAACAACTACGGCGGCTGCACACCGGCAGCGCTTCCGCCGGGCGTCCAATACACCGCGATCTCCGCGGGCTACGGCTTCACGGTCGCGCTGCGCAGCGACGGCAGCTTGGGCGTCTGGGGCTCGACCATCTTCAGTCCCTCGCTGACGCCGCCCACGCCCCCGCTCGGGGTGACCTACGTGGCCGTGAGCGCCGGTGGAACTTTCATCGGCGCGCTGCGCTCCGATGGCCGGGTCGTTTGCTGGGGAACCAACTACTTCGGCGAGTCCACCGTCCCCGCTCTACC
>DATHET010000285.1:0-11222 GCA_035490315.1 Planctomycetota bacterium | reverse complement strand
AGAGCGGACAGATCCACCTGCTGCCGGAATCCGACGAGGATCCCGAGATCTGGCGCAAGCGCTGCGGCCGCGCCTGGCCCGACGATGACAACGAGCGCATCGACTCGATGCGCATGGTCGACATCGCCTACGCCGCGCGGCTCGAGCGCATGTTCGAGCTGCTCGATTGCGAAGGCGTGCACTTCCGCTTCGAGCCGGGCCCGCTGCCGAACGCGGAACCGACCGAGGGCGGCGACCCGCTCCTCGACGAAAAGCCCCCCGAAGCCCCGACGAAACGTCCGACGCGCATCGAGGCCAAGGTCCCGGTTTACTGCGCGCCGATCTCGGTCGAGTTCCTGCTGCTCGAGCACGCGCGCCTGTCGGACGAGTGCTCGGCCCACGGCGACTCGAAGGGTCTGTCGATCCACGAAGTTCCCTGTCCCCTGGTCGAGTCCACGGCCTTCCCGGGCGACAAGCTGTTCCTCGAGTGCGACGGCTTCTCGAACGTCAGCGAGATCTCCGATCGCTTGTCCTGGCCGCTGCGCCAGACCAAGGCCGCGGTGTTCGCCAAGCTCGCCGCCGAGGTCGTGCGCCTCGCGAATGCGAACGAGCTCGCCGCGCTGACGCGCGAAGAGCTGTCCAAGAATCGTTTCCTGCGCGCGGCCTCGCGCCTTTCCGGTTGGGCCCACAACGCCGCGCCCGGTCTGCCGGACCAGGGCGAAGCGGAGCTTCTGATCGAGGAGTGGAACGGCGGCAAGCTGGTGCTCGCCCTCGCCGGAACTTCGAGCTCCGACACGCGAACGATCCTGCGCCGGATGGAGCTAGCCGAGGCGGATCCCAAGGCCTCGCTCGAGCGCTGGCGCGAGATCTGCAAGCACCACCGTCAGGACCTGATCGCCGAGGTGCACGTCCTGCGCCTGGGGCTCGCGCTCGAGGACGAATCGCAGAAGCCCGGTTTCCCCGAGCTGCTGAAAGTCGCGCGCCACTTCCAGGAACAGAATCGATTGATGCGCGCGGGAGCCCTGCTCACCGCCGCCGCGACGCGCAATCCGGAAGGCACGCCGGCGCGCCTCGAGCTGGGAAATCGGATGCTCGCCTGCGGGCTCGTCGAGGAGTCGACGCCCTGGATCCTCGACGCCTGCCGCTCGCTGGTGTCGAGCGGACTCGCCGACAAGGCCCTCGGCCCCTTGCGCGCCCTGGTCAACGCCGACCAGACCAACCGCGACGCGCGCAGCCTGTTCAACGTAGCCCGCGCCCAGTCGACGCAGGGTAAGGCGAAGATGCGCAATCTTTGGATTGCGCTCGCGCTGGTCGGAATCCTGGGGTTGGGCGCCCTGGTGCAGGTCCACCAGGATCGCCAGGTCGAGAATCAATTGATAGAGCTCGAGAACAGCGGACAGCGGCCCGAGGTCGTGCTGCGCATGCTCGACGAGGACTTCCGCGACAGCCGCAACCCGCATGTCCTGGAGCTCAAGCACAAGTTCACCGACGCGATCCGCAAGAGCGAGGGGCAGCAGCGCGACGCCTGGCTCGCGCTCTACAGCAAGTGCCAGAACGAATGCGAGAGCGGAGATCCGCTGCTCGGCCTGGAGCGCACGCTCGCCCTGCCCCCGCCGCCCAAGCTGTTCCTCTCGCGCGATCCCTGGCCGACGATCTCCGACATCCTGCAAGCCCTCGCCGGGCGCCTCGAGCAGAGCGTCGGCGAGCTGAGCCAGGCCACGGCCTCGGCCGGCAGCGGCGACAACGACGAGAAGCGCCTGTCGATGCAGGTGCGCGACCTGCTCGCCCTGGGTGAATCCAGCGCGCGCAGCGATGCGCTCGACGGCTTCGTGGTGCGCCTGCACCACCTGCTCGCGACGCTGCACGACCGCGACGAAGAGCGCGCCGGCGCGGTCCGCGCCGCCGCTGCCCGCGAGAACTCGAGCCAGCAGGAGCAGCTGCTGCAGGCCGCGCGCTTGCACGCCAAGGACGGCGATCTCGATCGCGCCTCCAAGCTCTACAAGGAATTGATCGACACCGACAAGGACGGGTTGTTGACCAGGGCGCTGGCGAGCGAGATCCGCGAATTGGAACAGCATCGCAGCGCCGTGGCCCTGGCGCGCGACCTCGCGCGCGGCGGCCACCACAAGGAAGCCATGGAGGCACTTGCGAAGGTCTGCGCCTCACCCTGGGAACACCTCTTGCCCTGGCGCCTCCAATCGACGCCCAGCGGCGCGCGCGTGCGCTTCGCGAACGGCAGCGTGCACGCCACGCCCTGCATCGTCGAGTCCGCGCCGGGCGAGCAGCTCGACCTCTCGCTCGAGCTCGCGGGCTTCGAGCCCCTGACCGTGCACTCCAACGGCCCGGGCGACCTCGCCGTGGTGCTCTCGCGGCTTGCCGAACGGCATTGGCGGACGACGGCGCGCGTCGACGCTCCGCCGGTCGCCGTCCTGGACGATCACCTGCTCGCTGACCGGCGAGGCAATCTCGTCCGCATGGGGCCAGCCGGCACGCTGCGCTGGGAGCACTCGATCGAGTCGCTCAGCGGCATCGCGCGCGCTCCGGTCTTCCTGCCAGGAAAGCCTGGCTCGCTGCTGTGCCTCACCGAGGACGGCAGCGCCTGGATCCTCGACGCCGCGGACGGCCACCTCGAAGGTCCCTGGGAATGCAGCTCGCCGCCGGTCGCGGGCCCCTACGTCGAAAGCGCCAGCGTGCGCGCGCGCTTCAACGACGGCCGCGAAGGCAGCTGGGATTCGCGCCTCAAGCCGGAGCTCAGCGAGCCCCTCGCCGAATCCGCGCCGCATCCCGCGGCCGAGCGCGCCACCGGTCGCGGATCCGACGCCGGAATGTCGATCGTGCGCCACCGCGACGTCAACCGCGGTTCGCAGCACGACTCGCCCTGGAGCCCGTGGACGGTCGAGATCCGCGACGACATCTACTTCGTGCGCGAGCTCAAGGAAAAGGGCCGCTCCTTCTCGGTCCGTCTCCAGGGCGACTGGTCCTACGTCGCCTGGGAAGCGCCGAACGTCCAGGCGCCGCTCGGTCGACTGTGGATCTCGGACGGCGCGGGTCTGCGCTCGTTCCTGCCCTAGTCGCTCGCTGCGTGATCGCTCAGCTTCGCTCGCGGGCCGCGAGCCTGCTGTGTCGGATTCCGTAGGCGAAGTAGATAACGAGACCGATCGCGAGCCAGATCAGGAGCCGCATCCAGTTGGAGCGCTCGAGGCCCATGATCAGCGCGAAGCAAGCCAGCGCGGCGAGGATCGGCGTCACCGGATAGCCCGGCACGCGGAATGGCCGCGGCCGATCGGGCTCGCGCACACGCAGCACGATCACTCCGATCGAGACCAGAATGAACGCGAAGAGCGTTCCGATGTTGCACAGGCCGATCGCCTGGTTCGGCGTCATGACGTTGCACGAAATCGCGACGAGCAGACCGGTGATCCAGGTGTTGATGTGCGGCGTGCGGAAGCGCGGATGGATCTTCGAGAAGACCTTGGGTAAGAGGCCGTCGCGCGCCATCACCATGAAGATCCGAGTCTGACCGAGCTGGAACACGAGCAGCACCGCGGTCATCGCGATCACGGCTCCGAGTGCGAAGGCCGTCGCGCCGCCCTCGAGGCCCATGGCGCGGAAGGCTTCGGCCAGCGGATCCTGGGTGTGGAAGCTGCCCATCGGCAGGACACCGGTCAGGACCGCCGCGGTCGCGATGTAGAGCACGGTGCAGATCACCAGCGACCAGATCAGTCCGCGCGGCATGTCCTTCTGCGGATTGCGGCACTCTTCCGAAGCCGTCGAGACCGCGTCGAAGCCGATGTAGCTGAAGAAACCGAGGGCCGCCGCCTGCCAGATGCCCTTGAATCCGTTGGGCGCGAAAGGATGCCAGTTCGCGGAGTCGACGTGGAAGATTCCGATGCCCAGGAAGGCTGCGATCAGAATGAGTTTCAGCCCGACGATCACGGCATTCGTGCGCGAGCTTTCCTTGATGCCGATGAACAGCAGCACGGTCAATGCGAGAGTGATCGCCGTCGCGGGAAGATTGCACGAAAGCACTGCGGCGCCGAAGAATGGCAGGGACACGTGCGGCACGCTCTCCCACGTAGCCAACGTGGTCTGTGCGCTCACGCGTACCTCATCAGACACGAACCAATGCGCAAAACTCGCCGGAGTGATCTGGTCGAGAATGGCTCCCAAGTCGAGGGTCGCTTGCGCTTGATGGACGATCTGAGTCGCGCTCTGGAAATCCTTCATCAACCAGACCGGCAACTGGAATGTGCCGCCGCTGATGCCTTGCAGGAAGGTCTGGAAGTAATCCGACCAGCTCTGCGCCACGTAGACGTTGCCGATCGCGTACTCGATCATCAGGTCCCAGCCGATGATCCACGCGATGAGCTCGCCGAAGGCTGCGTAGGAGTACGAGTACGCGCTGCCCGAGACCGGCACCGAAGCCGCGATCTCGGCGTAGCACAGGGCCGCGAATCCGCAGGCAATCGCCGTCAACAGATACGAAAAGATCACCGACGGCCCCGCGCCCGCGAGCTTGTCGGTGCCCGTGATCATCTGGCCGATGCTCGAGAAGAGACCCGCGCCGATGATTGCGCCGATGCCGAGCAGGGTCAGGTCGAAAGCGCCGAGGGTGCGCTTGAGCTTGTGCTCGCCGATCTCGGAGTCCGCGACCACGTCCGCGGCGGTCTTGCGCCGCATCAACTGCTGCATCAGCGACATCGGCTTCCTCGGTCAGGAGCTCAGGGGGTCAAGCGATAGATCGTGCGCGGGAAGGGAATCGCCTCGCGCACGTGCTCGATGCCGCAGATCCAGGCCACGGTGCGCTCGAGGCCGAGACCGAAGCCCGCGTGGGGCACGGAACCGTAGCGGCGCAGGTCGAGGTACCACTGGAAAGCCGCTTCGGGCAGCTTGTGCTCGCGGATGCGGCCGAGCAGCAGGTCCAGGTCGTCCTCGCGCTGACTGCCGCCGATGATCTCGCCTACGCCCTCCGAGCCGAGCACGTCGACGCACAGGCACTTCGACGGATCCTCGGGGTCGCGCTTCATGTAGAAGGCCTTGACCTCCTTCGGATAGCGGTGCACGAGCACCGGCCGATCGAACATGTTCGAGAGGATCGTCTCGTCGGGCGCGCCGAAATCGTCGCCGTACTTGAAGGTGGACTCGGGGTTGGCCGCGAGGATCTTCGCCGCCTCGTCGTAGGAAAGCCGCGGGAAGGGCGCGACGATCTTCTCGAGCTTCGCGACGTCGCGCTCGAGGGCGGCGAGCTCAGGCTTGCGCCGTTCGAGCACCTGCGCGACGACGAAGGCCAGCATCTCCTCCGCCAGGCGCATCACGTCCTCGAGCGTCGCGTAGGCCATCTCGGGCTCGAGCATCCAGAACTCGGTCAAGTGCCGGCGCGTCTTGGACTTCTCGGCGCGGAAGGTCGGCCCGAAGGTGTAGACCTTTCCAAGCGCCATCGCGGCCGCCTCGGCGTAGAGCTGGCCCGACTGCGTCAAGTACGCGGTCTGCTCGAAGTACGGGACTTCGAACAGCGTCGACGTCCCTTCGCAGGCGTTGGGCGTGAAGATCGGCGAATCGACGCAGATGAAGCCCTTCTCGTCGAAGAAACGCCGGATCGCCGTGATCACCGCGTCGCGCACGCGCAGGATCGCCGTCGGCCGCTTGGAGCGCAGCCACAGGTGGCGGTGCTCGAGCAGGTATTCGATGCCGTGCTCCTTGGGCGTGATCGGATAGCCCTGCACGCTCTGGTGGATCTCGCCCGCGGTCACGTCGATCTCGAAGCCGCCCGGCGCGCGCGGGTCCTCCTTGACCATGCCGACCAGGGTCAGGCTGGACTCCTGGCCCGAGTGGCCGAGCTTCTCGAACAGCTCCGCCGGCACGTTGTTCTTGAACAGGACGCACTGCACGATCCCGGTGCCGTCACGCAGCTGGGCGAAGTGCAGCTTGCCCTTCGAGCTGAGGTTGTAGAGCCATCCGCGGACGCAGACGGTCTTGCCGACGTGATCACCCAGTTGCTCGACGGTCGTGAGTTCGATCATGGCTCAGGGAAAAGTGGCGTAGGCGGATTGCATCGCGACATCGGTGAGCACGCCGCCGCGGAACACGGCCTTGCCCTTGCAAGGCGCTCCGTCGCGGCGCGCCTCGACCTGGACTTCGCCGCCGTTGCGGGCGATGGCTTCGAATTGCTCGCGCTGGGTGACGATCACGATGCGCTCGTAGCCGAGGGCCAGCATGCGGTTGGTGACGCGTTCGCCGAGGTCGACGCCCGTCGCGCCCTCGAGCTCCAGGGCGGACCCCGGCGCGTGCGCGGCGGATCGCGAGCGCAACAGCGCGTCCTCCAGGCGCTTGGATCCGTCGCGGATCTCGGCCAGGACCTGCTCGACGCGTCTCAAGTCGACGTTTTCGCGCGGCTTGTTGCCCGCAGCAGCGCCCGGCGAGGCTTCCTCGCTGCGCTCGAAGCTCTTGAGGCGCTTCTCGATCTCCCCCAGGCGCGCCACCGCCACCCACAAGGCGACGGCGCAGGCGCCCAGGAGCGCCAGCACCAGCCAGGACCAGTCCACCGGCAATTGAAGTGCGGAGAAGGGCAGGTGCGGCACGGGGCGGGGAGCGTAGCATCCGAGGCGTCAGCGCGCGCAAGCGCTGGCAATGCGATGCGCGCTTGTCCCCCACTCCCGCGGCCCTACCATACGCCGCTCATGCGAGGACAGCGCCGATGACGATGGACCAGCCGTGATGCGTCCGCAGGCCTGGCTCGCGGTGCTCCTCCTGGGGGCCCTCTGGCTCGCGCTGCCGACGACGGATGCCGCGGCGGTGGCCGTGCAACGCGTTCCGGCGCTCCTGCGCGCGCCGATCGCAGCCAGCGACTCCTCCTCGCTCGCCGATCGACTGCTCGACATGGCCAGCGCGAAGCTCTCGAGCGGCGCGACCCTGTCCCTGGGCGGCGTGCGGCTCGCGATTCCCGAAGTCGGCGTCGACGACTTGACGATCCACGCGCGCGCGCGCCGAGCCGTGGTCTGGGCCCTGCGCCAGGCCGCGGACGCTCGCGGGCTCGCTCTCGATCTGCGCGGCGAGCAGATCGCGATCCCCGACGGCGTCAGCCTGCTCTTCAGCCTGCGCGACGAGCGCTTGAGCGTGAACATGCAGAGCGGTCCCTCGATCCATTTCGCCGCCTCCATCCCTGCTCCGCCGAGCGATCGCCGCGCCCTGCTGCCCGCCCTGGTCGCCTGCGCGCTGGTGATTCTCTGGCGCCGGCCGCTGCTCGCGCTGCTGGTCGGGTTGATCTTCGGCGCCGTCCTCGTCCTGGCCGCGACGCCGCCCGCCACGCCCAGATCCTGGGACGGTCTGCCCGGTGATTTCGTGCGCATGCTGGCCGCGGAGCTCGGCGCCAGCGGCGCCTGGAAGCCGATCGCGACGCTGCTCTGCCTGCTCGCGACCTGGGCGATCACCGCGCGCAACGGCGGACTCGGCGGCTGGACTCACTGGCTCGGGCTGCGCGCGAGCAGCGCGCGGCGCGCCCAGCTGGTCACCTGGATCTGCGCCTCCGCGGCCTTCTTCGAGGCTCCCGGAAAGAACGTCGCGCTCGGCTGGATGCTGCGCACAGCGGCCGTGCGCACGCGCCTGTCCGCGGAGAAATTCGCCTGGCTGCTCGACACGACCGGCACGGCCGTGCTCGGCGTCTGCCTGCTCTCGCCCTGGACGGGCTTCGCTTTCCGCCTCGCCGCCACGGCCTCGGGATCCGGAAAGAGCCCGAGTGATCTGTGGCTCGCGACGCTGCCCTGGCGCGGCTTCTGCTGGTTGAGCCTGGCCCTGGGACTGGTGGTCGCAGTGAGTGGCCGCGACTTCGGGACCATGCTCGCGGCCGAGCGTCGCGCGCGCGAAGGCGGCGGCACCGACGCTCGCGGCGCGCGGCGCGTGTTCGCCGCCCCCGAGCCCGATCCGCGCACGGCGCCTCAGGCCTGGCGCGTGCTCGCACCCTTCGCCGTCTATGCCCTCGCCATCCTCGTGCAGGGCTTGCGCGACGGCGGAGTTTTCACGACAGGGTTCGATGCGAGCAGCGTCGGCGCGTGGATCGCTCTCGCGAGCGCGATGGATCAGCAGGACACTTCGATGGTCGCGGCCCTCGCGGCCCTGCTGGTGGCCCTGGCCCTCTCCTCGGTCGACGGCGCGGAACGCGGCGTGCCCGCGGCGCTCCTGCGCGGACTGAAGGCGGCGGTGCGACCTTGCCTATTGATCATCGGAGCCTGGGCTCTGAGCTTCGTGTCGGCGCAACTCGGCGCCGGCGAAGTGCTCGCGGCGGCTCTCGGCGAGCGCGTGGCGCCCCAGACCCTGCCCGCGATCCTGTTCCTGCTCTCGGCGGGCGCGGCCTTCTGCTTCGGCTCGGCCTGGGCCGCGCTGCCGCTGCTGGTGCCGATCGGCTGCGGCCTCGCCGGTGCGATGGGAGGGAGTTTCTCGGATGGACCCGTGGCGTTCTCGGTGGTCAGCCTGGCCGCCCTGCTCGAGGGCACCCTGGCCGGAGCACTGCTCTCGCCCCTGTCCGCCTCCAGCCTGTCGGCGACGATCGGCGCGGGCGGCGACCACAGCGATCACCTGCGCACCCAGTCACCTTATGGAGTGTTGACGATGAGCGCGCTGCTCCTGAGCTTCCTCGCCGCGGGGCTGTACGGCCTCGGCCCCTGGAGCTCGCTGGCCATCGCAGCCGTGGTTCAGCTCGGAGTCTTCGCCTGGTTGTCGCGCTCCAGCCAACGCCAGCCGGCCTGAGCCGCTCGCTCCCTCCACCTACGAACACCGCCAATCCACTCCGTGGCACTGCCCAAGAATTTCAGTCGGCGTCTGTTCAGCGGCGTGCTGCTGGGCGTCGTCGTCTACCTCGGCATCGTGCTGTGGGCCGACGCGGGCAAGGTCGGTCACGCGCTTGCGAACCTGCCGCTGTGGGTCGTGCCGGCCGCCTGCGGATTGTCGCTCGCGAATTACATCATCCGATTCTGGAAGTGGCAGCGCTACCTCGACCTGCTCGGCATCGACATCGAGCGGCGCGCGTCGTGGCTCGTCTACCTCTCGGGTTTCGCCCTCTCGGTCACGCCGGGCAAGCTCGGCGAGGTGTTCAAGTCCTGGCTGTTGAAACGACTCGCGGGAACGCCGATCAGCACCAGCGCGCCGATCGTGATCGCCGAGCGCTTCACGGATCTGCTGGCTTACTTGATCCTGATCGCGCTCGGCGGCATCGCAAGTTATCCGGAGTATCAGTGGATCTTCTGGCTGACCCTGGCGCTGAGCGGAGTCGGTCTGGCCCTCGCCGGCAGCCGGACCGTGGCGCGCATGACGGCGCGCGTGCTCAAGCGCACGCCCTACCTCTGGCGGCTGTCGGAGAAGGTCGAAGTTTCCTTCGAGTCGACCCGCATCCTGCTCGCTCCGCGCGAGATCGTGTTGCCGACCTTGATCTCGGTCGTCGGCTGGGGCTTGGAGTGCACCGGCTTCTGGCTGATCGCCAACGCTCTTGGCGGCGAAGCGCAGATTCCTTTCCTCGCGGCCGTGTTCGCCTACGCGCTCGGCGCGGTGGCCGGCGCCGTGCTGATCATTTTTCCCGGCGGCTTGGGCATGACCGAGTTCTCGATTGGCAAGATCCTGCGCGGCCACTATTCCGCGGCGGGTCTGTCGCTCGAAGCTGCGCGGACCCAGGCGACCACGGCGGTGCTCTTGACACGCTTGTGCACGCTGTGGTTCGCGGTGCTGCTCGGCCTGGTCGCGACGACGGTGTTCACCAAGCTGTACGGCGAAGTGTCCGAGCAGGAAACCTGACCCGAGTGGACGAAGGGGTCCGGCAATTCGGCGCGGTCTACGCGGATCTCCAGGCCGAGCTCGACTGGGAACTCCTGGGGTCGACGTACTGCGAAGGCGAGGGTCGGGATTTTTTCGACGCGCAACTGCGCGAGCGCATGCTCGATTGCGGACTGCGCCTCGCGGACGATCTCGCCAGCCGACTCGAGCGCGGCCCGGGACGGCGCAGCGTCTATCTCGGAGCCGCGGTGGCCGAGCTCGCGCCGATCCTGGTCGAGCGCCTGGTGCTGCAGCGCGAAGTGATCTGGCTCAACCTCGAGGGCGCGGAGACGCGCGAGCTGCGGCGTGCCCTCGAGCTGGTCGCGGCGCGCCAGGGCTGCTCGCTGCCCGAGCCGTCGACCGATGCGCTCGAAAGTCTCGCGCGCTCGTCTTGCGATCACCTGTGGATGGTCAGCGTGCTCACCGACCCCGATCACTTCCCCGCGCTGCACGACCAGCTCTACGCGCGCGCCGGAGGTCCGCTCGCGACAGGCCGCGGCTGGCTCGAGGAAGAACGGGCGCGGGCCACAGCCATCTGCCGCGCCTTGCTCGAGGCTGCGGCGCCGCGGTCCACGCTGACCACCAGCGACGAAGAGCTCGAATTCCTGCGGCCGATCGCGACCGAGCTCGGCTGGCGTCTCGAGCTTCCCGCGAAGTCGAATCTGAGCGCCGTGGTCGGCGATCGCGTGCGCATCTGCGCACTCACGAAGTAGCGGCGCGTCGCTTCGCGCGCTTCAGCGATTCGCGAAGGGGTTCGCGCCGCCGAGTCCGTTGCGCTTGCCGCTCGAAAGCGGATTCTGGGTCCGCGGAGTGCGAGGAGCGCGCAGGCCACCGCCCAGAAGGGTATTCGGCGATTTCTTCGCGCCGCCCTTCTTGGCGCCCGGCGCATGGAGCAGGCTTTCGAGCGGGTCGCGCCCGAACGACGAGGACCCGCGGCCGAGCTCGTTGTTCGTCTGGCGCGCGGCGAAGCCCCGGCGCTTGCCCACCTGGCCCTTGCCGATGTCCCCGCCACCGATCGCGTGGGCGTACTGCGGGTGGAAGTGCTGCTTGCAGCCGGAAAGGCCAAAAAGCCCTGTGGACAAGAGGGCCAGGAGGCAGGGGCGGAGGAAACGAGTCAGCTCGAGCTTCACCATAGAAGTTTAGCGTAAGCCGACTCCGACGGTCGAACGCATGGTCCGTCTCGAAGCATTTCGGGCTGGATCCAAGGGCCTGCGCCGCTTCGCGAGGAGCAGTGAGGCAAGCACGGAAAGGCTTGCCAGCAGGGCGAGCCAGGGCGTCGCCGAGCGGATCGGGCCCTGCTTCCCGGGGCCTGACGCGCCTGCCGGAGCGCGTTGGCCTGGCGGCCCGCTGGAGCGCCTCTCGGACAGGGATGCCAGGCTCGGATCGGGCAGACAGGCCCGGTCGAAAAGTTCCGACCAGGCCACGGCAAAGGCAGCCGGGTCGCTGGA
>DATHET010000284.1:0-3312 GCA_035490315.1 Planctomycetota bacterium | reverse complement strand
CCCCCCGAGTGCAGCCCCAAGGGTTCGGCGCCACTCTGGTCGCGCCACGCCCGGCGCGGCATGATGCCTCTCCGACTCATGCTCCGCCGACATTCCATCCACGCAGCCCTTGGTGTCGTCATCTGGCTGGCGGCGGCCTGCTCCCCCAGCGCGCCCTCGAAGTCCGCCCCGCCTCCTTCGGCGGCCGCGCCGCGCGACGTCGCCGTGGCCCAGGTCACGGAGGCGGTCTGGGAGACGGTGCTGCACCTGACCGGCGAGCTGGTCCCCTCGGAAGAGTCGGTGCTCTCGACCAAGGTCGCGGGACGCCTCGAGAGCCTCGCGGTCGACGTCGGCAGCGTCGTGCGCCGCGGCGAGCCCATCGCGCGCATCGAGGCCCGGGACTTCGAGCTGCGCCAGGTCCAGGCGGCGGCGACCCTGACGGCGGCGCGGGCGATGCTCGGTCTGGAAGAAAACGCGGAAGCCAAGTCGATCGACACCGAGACCATGGCCATCGTGCGCGAGGCGCGGGCCGAGCTGGACCAGGCGCGGCGCGAAGTCGAGCGCCAGACCAGCCTGGTGGGCAGCGGGGCGGCGACGCAATCGATCCTGGACACGGCGACCACGGCCTACAGCGCGGCCGAGAGCCATCTGCAGGAAGCGCGCGAGACCATCGCCACGCGCCGCGCGACCGTCGCTCTGCGCGAGGCCGAATTGGAGATCGCTCGCCAGCAGCTGGCGGACACGCAGGTCAAGGCACCTTACGACGGCGTGGTCCTCGAGCGCCTGGCCGGAACCGGTGACTACTTGAGCGCCGGCGCGCCCCTCGCCCGCCTGCTGCGCAACGATCCCGTGCGCTTGCGCGTGATCGTTCCCGAGCAGGCCTCGGGTCTGGTGAGCCAGGGCCAGGAGCTGCGGGCACAGTTCGACTCGGGCTCTGCGTCGGTGGTCGCCGCGGTCACGCGCATGGCCCCCGCCCTGGGAGCCCGCGATCGCAGCCTGGTGGTCGAAGCGGACGTCAAGAATCCCGACGGCAAGCTGCGGCCGGGTTCTTTCGCGCGCGCGGAGCTGGTGCTCGACGCCAAGGCGACGACGCTCGTGATTCCGCCGACCGCCCTGGTGCGCTTCGCCGGCATCGACAAGGTCTTCGTCGACGAGAAGGATCAGGCCGTCGAGCGCCGCGTGAAGATTGGACGCGTGGAAACGGAGCGCGTCGAGGTGCTCGAGGGCCTCGCGGTCGGCGACCGGGTCGTGCTGGAACCGGGCAGCCTGCAAGGCGGAACGCGCCTGCACGTGAAGGACTGATCGCGGCCGATGCGCGCACTCGTCGACCTCTTCATCAAGAGGCCTGTGTTCGCGACGATGGTGATCGCGACGCTGGTGGTGATCGGCGCGTTCAGCTACACGCGGCTGCGCGTCGATCGCTTCCCCTCGGTCGATCTTCCGACCGTCAGTGTCAGGACCGTGCTGCCCGGCGCTTCGGTCGAGGAAGTCGAGACCCTGGTCAGCCAGCGCCTCGAGGAAGCGATCAACACCGTCGACGGCATCGACCAGCTGCGCTCGATCACGAGCAACGGCTCGTCGATCGTGATGATCACCTTCGTGCTCGAGCGCGACATCGAAGCCGCGGCGCAGGACGTGCGCGATCGCGTCGCCGCGGTGCTGCGCGACCTGCCGCCGGACATCGAGCCGCCGATCGTGTCGAAGTTCGACAACGACCAGACGCCGGTGATGACCTTCGCCTTGTCGTCGGCGCGGCCGATCCGCGAGCTGTCGGAGATCGCCGACAAGCTGATCCGACCGCAGATCGAGAACTCGATCGGCGTCGGCGAAGTGCGCCTGGTCGGAGCGGCGGAGCGCTCGATCAACCTTTGGATCGACGCGGCGCGCCTGGCGGCTTTCCACCTGCCGATCACCCAGGTCGAGGACGCGCTGCGGCGCCAGAACGTCGAGGTCCCCGGCGGCAACGTCACCAGTGCGACCAACGAGACCGTGCTGCGCACCATGGGGCAGGTGCTCGAGCCCTCCGACTTCGAGGACATCGTCGTCGCCACGATCGACGGCACGCCGCTGCACCTGCGCGACATCGGCCGCGTCGAGGACGGCACCAAGGAGGTCCGCTCCGTGGCGCGCCTCGACGGCAAGCCCTGCGTGACCCTCGAGATCCGCCGTCAATCGGGCGCGAACACGGTCGAGGTGGTCGACGGCGTGAAGCAGCGCCTCGAGCGCCTCAAGGCCGATCTGCCGGCCGACTTGCGCATCGAGGTGATCCGCGATCAATCGCGCTTCATCCGCGCGGCGCTGCACGAGATTCAGGTGCACTTGATCCTGGGCTCCGTGCTGGCGAGCCTGGTGGTGCTCGCTTTCATGCGCTCCTGGCGCGCGACGTTGATCGCCGCGGTCGCGATCCCCTGCTCGACGATCGCGAGCTTCGCGGTCATGGACGCTTTCGGTTTCACGCTGAACAGCGTGACCATGCTGGCCCTCGTGCTCATGGTCGGGATCGTGATCGACGACGCGATCGTGGTGCTCGAGAACATTTTCCGCTTCGTCGAGGAGAAGCACCTCTCTTCCTTCGACGCGGCGCGCGAGGGCACGGCGGAGATCGCGCTGGCCGTGATGGCGACGACGCTCTCTTTGGCCGTGATTTTCGTGCCGGTCTCGTTCATGTCGAGCATCTCCGGCCGCTTCCTGTTCCAGTTCGGCATCACCGCGGCGGCCGCGGTCATGGTCAGCCTGCTGGTCTCCTTCATCCTGACGCCGACGATGAGCGCGCGGCTGTTCCGCGGCGAGACCAAACGCGTCGGCGAGGGCCCGGCGCGATCGCGCGGCGGCTTCTACCGCTGGATCGAAGGCGGCTACATGTTCGTGCTGCGCTGGGCCATGCGCTTGCGGCCGCTGGTCGCGCTGCTCGCCATCGGCGTGATCGCCTCGGCCTGGCCGCTCTACGGGCTGGTGAAGCAGGAATACACGCCCACCGACGTCGACGAAGCCGAATTCGAGGTCAATGTCACCGGCCCCGAGGGCGCGAGCGTCGCGTCGATGGACCTCGCGATGCGCCAGGTCGAAGAGGTGCTGCACGACACGCCGGCCGTGCGCACGGTCCTCTCGACGACGGGCGGAAGCTTCCTGGGCCAGACCACGCGCGGCGACATCTTCGTGCGCATCGCGCCGCACGAGGAACGCCGACTGTCCTTCGGCCGTTTCTTCGAAGCGCTGAGGCACGGCGAGCCGAGAACGGCCTTCCAGGGCAATTACACGCAGAGCGACGTGAAGAGCGACGTGCGAGCTCGCCTCCAGAAAATCCCGAACCTGCGCTTCTCGGTGCGCAACTCG
>DATHET010000283.1:0-12367 GCA_035490315.1 Planctomycetota bacterium | reverse complement strand
TCGAAGGCGACTTCGGTCTCGAGGACGGACAGAGCGAGACCATCGATCTTCCGCTCGGGCCCGACTCGCGCCGCTCCGGCAACGTCGTGGTGCGCGAGGACGGCAAGCCGGCGCAGACCGAGGTCAGCGTGGAGCAGCGCTTCCACGGTTTTTCGCTGCTGCGCTGTCGTCCCCTGACCGGTCGCACGCACCAGATTCGCGTGCACCTTGCCGCGCGCGGATTCCCGCTGGTGGTCGATCCGGCCTACGGCCGTCGCAAAGCCTTCGCCCTATCCGAGTTCAAAGTGGGCTATCGAAAGAAGCCGGGTCGCGTGGAACCGTCGCTGATCGATCGGCTGAGCTTGCATTCGGCGCGCATCGTGTTCCCGAAAGTCGGCGAGCCTGGAAGCCAGCTCACCGTCGAATCCGCCCTGCCCAAAGACTTCTCCCGGGTCCTCAAACAACTGGCCAAGTTCCGCCCCGCAAGACCATGAGGATCAAACAACGCATCGACGACTTCCGGGTCCGCGAGCTGCTCTCGCCCGACTACCTGCAGGAGCGCGGCGAGTACCGCATCTATCGGGTCACCAAGCGCAAGCTGACTTCGATCGAAGCCGCGCGCGAGCTGTCTCACGCCGCAGGCGTGCCCCACGCCGAGGTCGCTCTCGCCGGACTCAAGGACCGCCAGGGCGTGACGACCCAGCACATGAGCATCCGCCGCGGCCGCGACGTCAACCTGCGCGCCCTCGATCTCACGGTGGAGAGCGTCGGATTCGCCCGCGAAGGCCTGGAGAGCCGCCACTCGCTCGGCAATGCCTTCGAGGTTGCGCTGCGCGGATTGCAGCAGGAAGACCTCGACGTGCTGCGCGACAACGTGCCGGCCTTGCGCGAGTGCGGTGTGATCAACTACTTCGACGAGCAACGCTTCGGCAATCTGCGCCACAACCAGGGCTGGATCGCCCAGCAACTGATGCGCGGCGAGCACGAGAACGCGCTCAAGCGACTGCTCGCCTCCCTGTCCGATCACGACGACGGGCCTTCGGGGGCCTTCAAGAATGCGCTGCTCTCTGCCTGGGGCGATTGGTCCGCCTGTCGCGACATCGCCGGCCGCTTCGGCCAGCACCATTCCGTCTTCGAGTACCTGAAGCACCACGACGGCGACTTCGCCGGCGCCTTTTATCACGTCTCCTCGCGGCTGCGATTGATCCACCTCTACGCCTTCCAATCGCACATCTGGAACCGCGCGGTCACCGATTGCGTGGCGAGCCTGGTGCCCCGCGAGCAGCGCGTCGTGCTCGAAGGCGTCGAGGGTCCGCTGGTCTATCCGTCCCAGCCCCTGCCACTCGCTCCGGGCGCCACGTTCCGCTTGCCTGGCCCCGGCCTCGAGGACGTGAAAGATCCCAAGCAGCGCGGCTGGCTCGAGGATGCCCTTTCGCGCGAGCGCATGGTCGCCGCCGACTTCCAGATCAACGGCGTTCCTGGTTTCCAGCTCAAGGGCGAGGAGCGCGAGCTCTTCGTCCAACCGCGGCATCTGCGCGTGCGACCGCCCGAGCGCGACAACCTCAACTTCGATTCTTTCGTCGTCAAGGTGCGATTCGAGCTGCAGCGCGGCGCCTACGCGACTCTGGTCGTCCGCCGTCTCCTGTCGACTCCCCAGCAGTCGGCCGGCCGCGAGCGCGGCGCCGACCGTGGCGAGCACGATCCGCGTTTCCGCCACGCCAAGGGCGAGCAGCGCGAATTCCAGCCTCGCGACGAAGGCTCGCGCGGCCGCGGCGAGGCTCGCGGTGCATTCCGTCCGCGCGATCCCTCCGGCCAGCGCTTCCAGCGCCGCGAAGCTCCCCCCGAGCACCGTGAATCCGGCGAGAGCCTCGCCCTCCCCAAGCGCGAGCCCTACGGTCAAGGCAATCGCGAAAATCGCTGGCGCGGCAACGCAGATCGAGGCGACCGCGGCGGATTCCGACCCGGCGCCGATTCGCGCGGAGGATTCCAGCGAAGCAACGACTCAGGCGGAGATTTCCAACGCGGCAACGATTCGCGCGGAGATTTCCAACGCGGAAACGATTCGCGCGGAGAATTCCCGCGAGGCAACGACTCGCGGGGAGAATTCCAACGGGGCAACGATTCGCGCGGCGGATTCCAACCCGGCAACGAGCCGGGCAGCCCATTCCAGGGCGGAAGCGATCCGCGCGGAGGATTCCAACGCCGCAACGATTCGAGCGGCACATTCCAGCGCGGAAACGAATCCCGAGGCGGATTCCAACGCGGCGCCGAGTCGCCCGGGTCCTACCGAGGCGGGCGCGACTCGCGCGGGAGCTACCGCGGCGGGAATGATTCACGCCGACCTCAACAGGGAGGGAACGACTCGCGCGGCAGCTTCCAACGCGGCGGTGAATGGCGCGGACCGTTCCAAGGTGGCCAAGGCGGCCATGGCGGCAGCGACTCGCGCGCACGCCGGCCCTATCCGGATCGGCCCGATAGCCGCGGGCCTGGAAGAGGTTTCGACGACCGCGGTGGCTTCGACAACCGGAGCAGGGGTTCCGACCGCACTGGCGCCGACAACCGAGGCAGGGGCTTCGACGACCGCGGCGGCCGTGCGCAGCGTCCGGACCAGCGCGATCGCGGCGGTCCAGGCGGCGGCGGTCGCGGACCGCGCCGCGACGAGCGCTGAGCGAGCCCACTCCCGCGCGACGGCGCGTGGTCTCGCCCTCGCGCGTCGCTATCATCGCCGGCATGTCGGGAAAGCTCGTGGTCGGAGTGATCGGAGGCTCGGGCCTGTATGCGATCGACGGGCTCGAGGACCTGCGCGAAGTCTCGCTCTCGACTCCCTTCGGCGCGCCGAGCGATGCTTACATCACCGGCCGGTTGTCGGGGATCGACATGGTCTTCCTCCCGCGCCACGGCCGCGGCCATCGCATCCAGCCCTCCGACCTGAACTTTCGAGCCAACATCTGGGGGCTCAAGCAGCTCGGGGTCACGCGCATCCTCTCGGTGTCGGCGGTCGGCTCGATGCGCGAGCACATCGCTCCCGGCGATTTCGTGGTGATCGACCAGTTCATCGATCGCACGCGCCACCGCATCGACACGTTTTTCGGCGACGGGATCGTGGCCCACGTCATGTTCGCGGATCCCGTGTGCCCGCGCGTGCGCAAGGCGCTGCTCGGCGCGGCGCTCGAATTGAAGCTCGTCGCTCACGACGGTGGCACCTACCTCAACATGGAGGGACCGCAGTTCTCGACGCGCGCGGAGTCGAGGCTCTACCGCACCTGGAACGTCGACGTGATCGGCATGACCAATCTGCAGGAGGCCAAGCTCGCGCGCGAAGCGGAGATCTGCTACGCGACCCTGGCGATGTCGACCGACTACGATTCCTGGCACGAGTCTCACGAAGCCGTGACGGTCGAGGCGGTGGTCGCGGTGATGCACAAGAACGTCGGCAACGCCAGGCGGCTGATCCAGGCGGCCCTGCCCCTGCTCTCCGCGGCGCCCTGTTCCTGCGAGAGCGCGCTCGAGCACGCGATCATGACCGCGCCCGATCAGATCACGCCCCAGGCGCGGACCAGGCTCGGGCTCTTGCTCTCGAAGTACGTGAAGTAGGCCCCGTGGAACCAGCGCAATTCCCTGGAGCGATGCAGCGCGCTGCCTTCGCCCAGCTGAGTCTCCTTGCGCTGTGGTCTTGCGCGACACAGCCCAGGATTCCGAAGGAGTTCCTCGCGCCGCGACCGGAGCGAAGCGTCGTCGAGAGCGGGCGCGTCGGCCCCGACGTGATCGCAGCCGACAGCGGTCCGGCGCGCTTCGCCAAGCCCTTGTACGAGCACTTCGACGTCGAGCGGGCGATGGCCACGGTGCGCTTCGTCGACGGCTTCTACCGCAGCCCGGGCAACGACGGTTTCGAGGCCTCGCTCGATCACGTGGACGCGGCGCTGCGCAAGGCGGGCTTCGGCACCCGCGAAGAGCTGCTCATCGAAGTGATCTCGACGCCGCTCGGATCCGCCGCGTGGACACCGATCTCGGCCAGGCTCGAGTTGAAGTCGCAGGGCAAGTCGCGCGTTTTGCACGCCTTCGACACGCCCAGCGGCGCTGATCGCACGATGCTACCGGTCGGCGCGCCATCCGGCAGCGCGGAGGGACGACCGGTGTTCGCGCAGAACGAAGTCGAGCAGGGGACGATTCTCGTGGTCGACGATGCCTCGAAGGGCGATCCGAAATCGGCGGCGGAGCGGGGAGCCAGCGCGCTGCTGATCGCCTCGCTGGAGGACTACAACGTCGACCCCAGCGGCAAGGATCGACACCTGGACGCGATCCAGTACCGCGGCGTGCGCCGAGGAGCTTCGATTCCGGTGTTGCAGATCTCGCGGCGCTCGCTCGAAGCGATCCGCGCGGCGGCGAAAGCTGACCCGAAGACCGCAGTGCACGTCGACGCAGAGGTCCGAAACGACGAGCGGCCCCTGCGCACTCTGGTCGCCACCGTTCTCGGCTCGGATCGCCCCGAGGAGTGCGTGGTCGCGGTGGCCCATGTCCAGGAACCCGGCGCGGTCGACAACGCCAGCGGAGTCGGCGGCATCTGCGAGGTCGCCTGCACCCTGGCTTCGCTGCTCGATCCCTCGGGCGCGCCGAAGATCGAGCGACCCTCGCGCAGTGTGGTCTTCCTGTTCGGCGACGAGATGCGCGAATCGAGGATCTGGCTGGATGCGAACAAGCGCAAGACCATCGCCGCGGTCTCGGCCGACATGATCGGCGCCTCGCTCGCGGCCACCGGCGCCGTGCCGCTGCTCGAGCGCGGTCCGGATCCCGGCGCGGTGAAACCCTTGCCGCCCGACAAGCACACCGCCTGGGGCCAGGCCCATGTCGAGTACGCCGAGCTGCGCCCTAACGGCGTCAATGTCGTATTGCGCACGGCGCTCGCCGATGTCGGGCTGCTCGCCAAGGGCTGGGCCACCTCGGAGAATCCCTACGAAGGCGGCTCGGACCACGACATTTTCCTGCGCGCAGAGATTCCCGCCGCCCTGCTCTGGCACTTCACCGACTTCGCGTACCACACCAGCCTCGATCGCATCGACCACGTCGACCCGCAGGAGCTGCGGCGCATGTCCTGCGCGGTCGCGGCGGCGACGCTTGCCCTCGCCGACCCGCGGCCGGCCGATCTCGACCGCTATCTGCGCACGAATCTGGCCGAGAAGAACCTGCGCGTCAGCGCGGCGAAGGACGCCAAGGACGAGGAGCTCGCCCGACAGTGGGAGGCCTGGTCCGAAGCCGTTCGCCAATGGTTCCGACGCGAGTGCCTGCGCCTCGCGCCCAATCCAGAACCCGAGAAAAAGGACTGAACATGAGCGGTGATCGACAAGTGCAATCCCTGACCGAGCTCGCGCAGCGCATCGATCGACGCGCAATGCTCACCGCCACCGGCGCGGCGGCCGCGACCTTCGCCTGCGCAACGGTCGGCGCCACGCCTCGCGCTCCGGGAAGCCAGGAGTCTGGGCAGAAGCAGGCCGGCGCCCGCGCCTCGCGCACCGATTATCCCGTGTTGGTCGGCAGCGCCAACGCCCTCGCGGGCATGCAGGCTCACTACGCCGCGCTCAGCGCTGGCGGAGCGCCGCTCGATGTCGCGATCGAAGTCGTGAAAGTCGTCGAGGCCGATCCGACGGATCACTCGGTGGGCCTGGGTGGCTTGCCCAACGAACGCGGCGTGGTGCAGCTCGATGCCGCGTGCATGCATGGGCCGACGCACAACTCCGGCGCCGTCGCCTGCATCGAGAACATCCTGCATCCCAGCGAAGTGGCGCGGCTCGTGATGGAGCGCACCGATCACTGCCTGCTCGTCGGACAAGGCGCGTACGAATTCGCGCGGGCCCACGGGCACGCTCACGTCGACCTGCTGACCGACGAAGCGCGCGAGATGTGGTTGAAGTGGAAGGAAGCCTCCAGCAAGGACGATGACTGGCTCGAGCCTCCCGCGCAGCCGAAGAAATCGACGAGCACCGGCTTTCTCGAGGGGCCGAGCCTGCTCACGGCCTCGCGCCTGCGCGAGCGCGGGATCGCGCACACCTGGGGGACGATCCACTGTTCGGCGCTGGGGAAGAACGGCGACATCGCCTGCACGACCACCACCTCGGGACTGTCGTGGAAAATCCCCGGCCGGGTAGGGGACTCGGCGATCGTCGGGGCGGGACTCTACTGCGACATGGAGGCCGGGAGCGCCGGCTCGACCGGCCGCGGCGAGGCATCGGTGCTCTCCAACGGCAGCTTCGCGATCGTCGAATTGATGCGCCAGGGCGCGACGCCTCGCGAGGCGGGTCTCGAGCTCCTGCGCCGCATCGTCCGCCAGGTGCAGCGCCAGGCGAAATGGCAGCCGGCCTTGATGCGCGCCGACGGCACGCCCGACTTCAACATCCACTTCTATGTGCTCGGCCTCGACGGGACTACCGCGGGGCTCGCCCTGCACAGGGGCGACGGCGGCGCCAAATTCGCGGTTGCGGACCCGGAGCACGGGCCGCGGCTGGAGCCCGTCGAGTGCCTGCTCGACTGATTCCGGGCCAGGCCGGCTGCTCTGCATTGCAAAGCACTTGACGCCCTGGGTAGACGCTCTAGCCTGGAGTCCGTGACCCCTCCCCCGAGCGACTCGTCCAGCCGCCCCGCCGTCGCCACGCGCGCCGCGGACAACTTGCACTTCATCCGCGCGACGATGGAGCGCTCGGTGTTGTTCACCGCGCTGCCGGGGAGCGCGGGTCTGTTGCTCGGAATCGACGGACTGGCGGCGGCCTTGATCGGCAGTCGTTGCCATACCGCGGAGGAATGGCTCGCGGTCTGGATCTCCGCCGCATTCCTGGGGCTCGCGATCGGGCTGTGGTCGGTGGCTCGGCGCGCGCGCCAGCTCTCGGTGCCGCTGACTCGCGGGCCTGCGCGCAGCTTCGCCCTCGGTCTCGCCGTGCCCTTGCTCGCCGGAGGTCTGATCACCGGCGCGCTGTGGCGCTATGGAGCTTTCGGCGCCATGCCCGCGACCTGGATGCTGCTCTACGGTTGCGCCCTGCTCTCCGCGGGAACCTTCAGCCTGCGCCAGGTGCGCACGATGGGCGCGGCTTTCTTCGCGGCCGGCGCCCTCGCGCTGACCACCCCGGTGCACCCGCTCAGCCTGGCGAACACCATCCTGCTCGGATTCGTGTTCGGCGGCATGCATCTCCTCTTCGCATGGCTGGTGGCGCGCGAAGCTCGCGCGGAGGCACGGCGTGTCTAGCGCTCCGAAAGAATCCGAGACCACGCGCGACAACGAACGGCCGCGCAATCTGCGCCCCGTGCCCGGCGGTTCCTTGCGCAGCGGTCCGCCGGAGCTCGACA
This sequence comes from Planctomycetota bacterium, assembly GCA_035490315.1. Lineage (GTDB taxonomy): Bacteria > Planctomycetota > UBA1135 > UBA1135 > JADJQU01. Next base: position 5,059 of record DATHET010000283.1, on the reverse strand, counting down.
AGCTGATCCACGAGCGGCTGCGTCTGGCGATGATCAGCGCGCTGGCGGTGAACGAGTCCTTGTCCTTCGGCGACCTGAAGGAGCTGGTGAAGACCACCGACGGCAACTTGAGCGTCCACGCGCGCAAGCTCGAGGACGCCGGTTACGTCGCTTGCACCAAGGGCTTCGACGGACGCGTTCCGCGCACCGAGTTCCGCTTGACCGCGCCTGGCCGCAAGGCGCTCGAGCGCTACCTCGATCACATGGACGCGGTCATCCGCGCCGCGCGCCAGCGCTGAGTCTCAAGGCCGCGTCAGCGCCGCGGCGAATTCTTCCGGAGACAATTCGCCGTCGCCGTCGCTGTCGAGCGCGGCGAGCACGGCTCCGGCTCGCACCGAGAGTTCCAGGGGCGACTGCAGTCGGCGCAGATCCTCGGCGGAAACCCGGCCGTCACCGTCGAGATCCAACCGCCTGAAATGCCGGACGGGGCCGTCGATCTGCGGCGGCATCGGCGCGGTCTGGAAGCCCGAGGAGCGATCGCGCAGGCCGCCGAAGAGCTCTTCGAGCGTCTGCTGCACCACAGGTCCGCTCGGGTTCGCGGCGGAAGGCGAGATGCTGGTTGTCAGAAGGCGCGCGAGGACCTCGAGCTCGCCTCCGTCGATGCGCGTCGATCCGTCGCGATCGAGCTTCAGGACGGCGAGCTCGGGCGCCAGCTCGCCGCGCTCGTAGTCGGCGAGCAGCAGAGTCATCTCCGCCGCGGACAGACCGCCGTCCCCATTCTTGTCGTAGGCATTGCGCAGCTGCTCCGCGTTGCGCGTCGGCGCGCGCACGCTCGAGGCTGCGGCGACGGGCGGCTTGAACGCTCCGACGCGCGAGACAGCGAGCTTATAGCGCACGCCGAATTCCTCGCGGCTGATCCTGCCGTCCGAGTTGCTGTCGTAGGAGCGGAAGGAGGAGGCATCGAGTCCGAGGCTGTCCTGTCCTTCGCGCAGGGAAATCCAGCCGCCGCCGTTCTGGTCGCAACGCTTGAAGAACTCGTCTTCCTCCAGGGCCTGGGCTCGCAGCTTCATCTCGGCGTTGAGCGCCGCCTGGGCCGCGTCCGAGAGCGGCGCCGGATCCTGAGCGGGAGGCTTGGGCGGCTCCTGATTCTGCGCAGCGAAAAAAGCGCCGAGGATCGCGAGGTGGAAGGGCCAGTGGCGGAGGATCATGGCGAGCTGCATTGGAACCTATGGGCGGGGCGCTGGCTACTGCGCGCGGCGGCGGTCGCTGCCGCGGCGTTTCGAGGCCTGGGCGCGCTTGCTCGCGGCGCGCCGCAGGCGACCCCGCGTCGATCCCAGCATTCCGGCGTCGAGCGTGCGGCCGGCTCCGATCCGCTTCCACAAGAGCGCATGCTGGAAAACCTCGTCGACGTGCTCGACCAGATGGATGATCAAGCCGCTGCGGACTTCCGGCGACAGGCGCATGAACTCTTCGGCGTTGCGAGCGGGGACCACGACCTCGCGCATTCCCGCGCGCGCCGCAGCCAGGATCTTGTCGCGCAATCCGCCGACGGGGAGCACATCGCCGTGCAGGGTCATTTCTCCGGTCATCGCGACGTCGTGGCGCACGGCGACGCGCGCGAGCAGGCTGACCAGCGAGGTGGCGATGGCGATGCCCGCCGAAGGTCCGTCCTTGGGCGTCGCGCCGCCGGGGAAGTGCAGGTGCAAGTCGAGCGTGTCCAGCGACTCCGGCTCGATGCCCAGATCCTTCATCCGCGTGCGCACGTAGCTCATCGCGGTCGCCACCGATTCGCGCATCACTTCGCCGATCGAGCCGGTGAGGATCGTGCGGCCCGAGCCCGGCATGGCCAGGGCTTCGATCGGCAGCGGCGATCCGCCGGACACGGTCCAGGCCAGTCCCGTCGCGACGCCGATGCGCGGACGGCGCGCGTGCAATTCCTCGTCCGCCTGAGCGGGGCCCAGCAGGGCGAGCAGCTCGCTGCGCCGCACGGTCATCGACTTGTCGCCGTTGACCACGCGCACGGCGGCCTTGCGCGCCAGGCTGTCCAGCGCGCGCTGGAGCTGGCGCACGCCGGCTTCTTCCGTGTATCGCTCGATGATGTCGCGCAACGCGGCGCGCGAAATCTGCAGCTGCGACGGCTGCAGGCCGGCTCCGCGGCGCGAGCGCGGGATCAAGTGAGCGCGCGCGATGTCGAGCTTCTCGTTTTCCGTGTAGCCCTCGAAGCGGATCACCTCGAGCCGATCGACCAGCGCCTCCGGCATGTCCTCCAGATCATTGGCCGTCGCGAGGAACACGCAGTGCGACAGGTCGTAAGGCACGCCGAGGTAGTGATCGAGGAACTCGCGATTCTGCTCGGGATCGAGGATCTCGAGCAGCACGCCCGCAGCCGAGCGGCTCTCGCCAAAGCTGGCCTTGTCGATCTCGTCGAGCAGGATCACCGGATTGGTCGTTCCGGCGCGGAACATTCCCTGGAGGATGCGCCCGGGCACCGCGCCGACTTGATTGGGGTGCATGCCGCGCAGCTCGGACTCGCGATTCACGCCGCCGACCGGCACGTGGACGAACTGCCGGCCGAGGGCCTCGGCGACCGCGCGACCCATCGACGTCTTGCCCGTTCCCGGAGGTCCGAGGAAGCACAACACCGTTCCGCGCGACTCGCCCTCGAGGTGGCGCACCGCGAGGTACTCGACGACTCGATTCTTGACCTCCGCCAGGCGCGCATGGCTCTTGGCGAGCGACTCCGACACGCGGCGCAGTGCTTCGTGTCCGGGGTTGATCTCTGGATCCGCGACGGTCCAGGGCAGCTCGAGGACCCATTCGATCCAGTTGCGCAGGCTGGCCGCCTCGGCGGAGCCGGGCGTGGCGCGCCGCAGGTGCTCCAGCTCGCGGTGAGCCTTGCGGCGAGCTGCGTCGCTGCAGGCGCTGAGATCCACCAGGCGTCCGATCTGCAGTGCTTCCTCGGTCAAGGGAGCCCGCACGAAGCGCCCGATCTCCCGGCGCAGCCGCGTCTCGACCTCGCTGGTCAGACTCTCGCCCAGCTGCTTGCGCAGCAGTGCGATCAGGCGATCCAGCTCGTTTCGCGGAGTGGGCATCAAGGGGAAGACTTGGCGTCGGGACGCGAGTGACAGGGGGACGTCCGTTCTTTCGGCTTTCGGGCGTCGGAAAACTGGTCCATCGAGCCGAATCATGGACCTAAACGATTGACCCACAAGCACTTGAACGTCCCACCTGATTCCCTGCGACCTGCGCCTGCAAGGACTTAGGGCGGCCAGGAAAAAGTGAAGATCCGGGCCCGGGTCCGGGGCCGGCGCGGCCCGAAGATCGGCAGCTCGTCGAGCGCGAAGAAAATGCAGGAGCCCGCCGTCCTGCTCGGCCCCCAAGAGGGAGGCGAAGCGGACGGCGGGCACCTTGTCGGGCGGGACTTCCTATTGCTTGGGCGGCTTGACCCCGAGCGCCTTCGCCAAGGCCTCGTCCAGCTTCTCCCCGCGCAACCCGGCGCCGATGATCTTGCCCGTCGTCCCGTCGACCAGGAAGGTCGCCGGGATGGAGTTGATCGCGTAGATCTGCGCGATCTCGGCCTGCCAATACTTGCCATCGGCAACCTGGCGCCAGGTCATCTTCGCATTGGCCATGACGTCGGGCATCTTCTCGATCGACTTTTCGTTGTCGAGCGATACGCCAAGGATCTCGAAGCCGGCCGCGTGGAACTTCTCGTAGGCGCGGACGACGTTTGGCATCTCCTGCATGCAGGGGCCGCACCAGGTCGCCCAGAAGTCGAGCAGCACGACCTTGCCCTTGAAGTCCGCGGGGAAGCTCACGGACTTGCCCTCGGTGTCTTTCGCCTCGAAGGGTGTGATCACCATGCCGACGCTGTGGTCCGGCGGCGGCAGGATCTCCGCCACGGTCTGTGCGCTCTTCACGGCGCGCAGCGATCCCCCTGCGCGCGTCAGATCGGCGAGCTCCCAGGTGGTTCCGCTCAGGTTGAAGGGCTTGCGCACGTCGTAGGACTCGCCGCGCGACTCGAACTTGCCATTGTCGTTGACGTCGATCAGCAACACGACGCCCGAGCCCTCCTTCGATTCTTTCAATTCGGGTCCCTTGCCGCGGAAATCACCGCTCGCCATCTCGTCGGCGAGGATCACCTTGTGCTTTTTCTCTCCGAAGGTCATTTCGCCTTCGTAGGCGTAGTCGCGATAGAAGAGCAGCGTGGACTTCAGCGCTTCACGCTGCGGGTCGTTCTTGTCGAAGCGGTAGAGCGCGAGGTTCACGAGCACCGGCTTGCCCGGCTCGCCGATGTCGACCATCGCATTGCCCTGGTACATCTTGCTCGGGGTACCGTCCTTGTTCTTGCCGGGACTCCACTCGGCGGCCGGATCGTCGGTCAGATTGCCGTTCGCGTTGGAATCGACGAACAACCGCGCGGGCGCCTCCGCGGGCTCATCCAGGATGAAGCACGTGCCTGCGTCAGGTCCGATGGGCAGCAGTCCGTACATCGCAGCCGACAGACCGTCGGGGACCTGCGTGATCGCCGCGGGCCGCTCCTCGCTCATCGAAGCCCTCTGCGGCATGTAGTGGCCGATCTTGGAGCTCGCGCCCTTGGTCACGAGCGTGAGTTGGACGGTCGGTTCCGCTTGCAGCGCCGCGAGCAGGGGCAGGAATGCGAAGAGCATGGACTACTCCGAGTTGGGGACGAGGGTCGATGACGACGGAAAACGTACGCGGACAGGCTATGCGATCTCGCGCGCCTTCGCAGCTCAGGCCCCGCTCGAGAGGCGATCAGTGGGCCTTGTACGGCACTTTTTCCTGCGGGAACTTCGCGAGCAGCTCCTGCGCCCGCCGGATCATGGTGTCGACGCCCTTGGCGAGGTCCTTCGCGTCATAGGAGACGATCTCGTGGGGCGAGATCCCGCGGCCCTCGATCCCGAGGCCGCCGTTGAAACGCTCCTTGTTCGAGCCCGTCGAGACGTAGAGGCCGAACAATCCGCTGGGCAGCTCGATGGTCTTCTTCTGCGAGGACATGCCTGCCGTCGCGGTCTCGCCGATCATGTAACCGCGGCCGTCTTCCTTGAAGATGCCGCTC
>DATHET010000282.1:0-2286 GCA_035490315.1 Planctomycetota bacterium | reverse complement strand
TCGCTCGCGAGGGCGGCTTCGAACTCGGAGCCGTAGAGCTCGCGCACGTTGCAATCCAGCTTTGCTTCGCGCGCGCGCCAGATGCGCCAGCGCGGGTGCTCGACCTGATACTCGAGTGTCGAACCGTCGCGCTGGCGCGTGTAGCCCCAGTAGTGCTCGGCGATGAATTCCTCCGCGCTTCCGTCCACGATTGCGCAGGGTTCGCCCTCGACCTCGACGCGCAGAGAATCCTCGCGACCGCGGAAGCTCCAGGAGTAGCTCACACGCCTCACGGTTCCCTGCTCGTCGATGGCGTGGCCCATCGGCAGCGCCACGTACGGCTCGTTGTAGAGGGCTCGAGCGACGCGGGCGATCGCCGCGCGGGGGACGATCTCCTTGACGAACACCACGCCCCGCCGCCAGCCTTCCGCGCCGCGCCTGCGCACGTAGAAACGCAGGTTCAACTCTTCGAAGTTGCGGTGCCAGGGGATCGGCACTCCGAGCAGACGCGTGTCCTCGAACAGGAATCCGACCACGCTGACGAGCGTGCTCCCCTGCCAGGCGTCCAGCTCGGTCCCCGCGGGCACTCGCGGCTCGAGCAGTCGCGGATCGACCTCGAAATTGAGCATCGCCAGCTCGCGCCAGGCGGCCGTGAGCAGGGGCGTGCGCGAGGCGGGCATCGAGAAACGCGCGCGGGGGACCTCGCGGCGGCTGGAATCTACCACGCGGGAAAGGCGCCGCCGGCGCGCGGAACTTGCTCGGCGAGCCGGCCTCAATTAACTTGTCCGCGAGACCGACACCGACCAACCCGACTGCCCCGACGGAGGACCCAACATGCCCCAGCTCAAAGGATCGAAGACACACGGCAACCTGAAGGCTGCATTCGCAGGCGAGAGCCAGGCCAACCGCCGCTACCTGTACTTCGCCAAGCAGGCCGACGTCGAAGGCTATCCCGAAGTCGCCGGAAACTTCCGCGACACGGCGGAAGGCGAGACGGGCCACGCGCACGGCCACCTCGACTTCTTGAAGCGCGCCGGCGATCCGGCGACCGACCTGCCGATCGGAGATTCGCAGCTGAACCTGAAAGCCGCGATCCACGGCGAGACCCACGAGTACACCGACATGTATCCGGGCATGGCGAAGACCGCGCGCGAAGAGGGCTTCACCGATGTCGCCGACTGGTTCGAAACACTCGCCAAGGCCGAGAAATCGCACGCGGGCAAGTTCACGCAGATGCTGAAGAGCATCAGCTGACGCCACGCAGCGATCGTGGTTGCGATCACCCCGGCCCGCGCCAGCGTCTCGAGCAGGAAGCTCGGGACGCTGGCGCTCGTTTGGGGCACGCGCGCCGAGGCCACGCTCTCGCGCAAGCTGCACCACCTCGGGCTCCTCTCCGTGAGATTCAAACCGTCATGAGCGACGCAATTTCCTACGCGCCGACCGAGGGCCTGTCGTACGACCCGCTCGAGCCGAAGTACTGGGAACCGGCGATGCTGGCGATGGAAGTGACGCGGGTCTTCGAGATCTGCCACGGCTGCCGCATGTGCTTCAAGTACTGCGACTCCTTCCCGACGCTGTTCACGGCGATCGACGAGCGCCACGACGGCGACGTGCGCAAGCTGACGCAGGAAGAGACGACGCGCGTCATGGACGCCTGCTTTCAGTGCAAGCTGTGCGAGGTCCAGTGTCCTTACACGCCGCGCGACGGCCACGAATTCAAGCTCGACTTCCCCAAGCTCGTGCACCGCTTCCGCGCCCAGCGCACGGCGCGCGAAGGCGTGCGGATGCGTGAGCGACTGCTCGGCGATCCCGACCTCGCGGGCAAGCTGGCGCGCATGAGCTTCGGCGCCGCCAACGCGATGAACCGCGTGTCGGCGCACCGTTGGTTCCTCGAAAAAGTCCTCGGCGTGCACCGCGAGAAGCTCCTGCCGGATTTCGCGAAGGCGACTTTCGAGGCCTGGGCGGCGAAGATGGGCAAGCTGCGCGAGAAGCCCGGCGGCGAGGCGGTGCTCTTCCAGACCTGCTACGTGCAGAACAACGAGCCGGAGATCGGCCGCGACACGCTCGAGGTCCTGGAGAAGAACCAGGTAAATGTCGGCTGTCTGCGCGGCCTGGAGTGCTGCGGCATGCCGGCGTGGGAGCACGGCGATCTGAAGACGCTCCAGGGGCATGCGAAGCACAATCTCGATCTCCTGATGCCCCACGTCGACGCGGGCTCCAAGGTGCTCGCGATCAATCCGACCTGCTCGATGATGATGCGACGCGAGTATCCCGAGCTCGTCGCCGCGCCCGATCGCGAGCGCGCGA
>DATHET010000281.1:0-20752 GCA_035490315.1 Planctomycetota bacterium | reverse complement strand
GGCCAGCTCGCGGCGGCCCTCGCGCGTGCTCACGCGCGACGAGAGGTAGTCGGGGATCACCGTCTTCTCCGGATCGTGGCTGCGATCGGGGAAAGTCGCGAACAGGAATCGGCCGTCGGGGGAAAGCGCGGGGTTCTCGATCACCGAGAAGTCCGCGATTCCAGCCAGGACGACAGCCGTGCCCGTCTCGCGCCACAGGATCTGCGCGGGAATGTCCGTGGCGACCGCGGTCTCGGTCGCGGCTTTCGCGAGCTTCGCGATCGCCGGATCGCGCGAGAACACGACTTTCAGGTCGCGTGAGAAGCTCAAGGTGCGCGCCTCGGCATCGATGGCAGCCGTGAGGTTCGTGCCATCGGCTGCGGAGAGCGGCCAGGCCTGAGCAGGATCCGCGCGCAGGGAGAATTGCCACAGGTCCTTGCCGCTCTCGACCAGCACGGAGCTGTCGTCCACGTCGAAACGCGCCGAGCCGAGGGTCTTCAGCTCTCCCTCGGGATCGGCGTGCAGCAGATTGCGCACGGTCCAGGCTCCGCGCGGATCCGCCGGCGCATCGAGCAGGAAGAGGTCCCGCTCGCGCCGCGCGAGGATTCGCGAGCCGTGGTGCGAGAAGGAGAGGTCGGTCTCCTTCGGCTTGTCCGTCGGATCGGCGCTGGGCAGCGGCTTCGGGAGCAGATCGTCGATCCGCAGGCCCTCGAAGTCCGTGGACTCCGGCGAAAGGGTCGATTGGATGCGCAGCGAGTGCTCGTCGCTGATCTTGCGCAGCCCATCGGCGGAGACCTCGATCGGATTGAAATGGAAGACGACCCAGCGGCCGTCGGCGCTGATCTCCTCCGCGCGCGGCGCGCGACCCTGGATTCCCGGCAGCAGGAAGATCTCTTCCAGTGTCGGCGTGCCGCGCGCGCGAAGCGTTTCCCACACCGGCTTCGGCGCGTCCGATCGGCAGGCGGAAAGGGCGAGGACCAGGGCGCCGGCCTGGATGCATCGAAGCCGGCGGGACGGAGCAGGGAGCATCCCTGCAGCGTAGCGCAAGCCCGCGGGCGGCGGGCTCCGAAATGCGCCCCGGCGGGCTCAAGCCCTCGCCGGCTCGGGGTCGAAGATCGGCGGGTGAATCAGGATCCCCTCGTCCCCAACTCGCTGGCGAGCGAAGGCTCAGGAACATTGCCGGCGCAGGCTGTGGCGGAGCTGGAATCCCTGGACTCGGCGCAGGCGCCCGCGCTGCCGGCGCAGACGCCGCTCGCGGATGGTCTTTCCGCGGGACAGCTGCTCCAGCTCGACGCGCCCGGATCCGTAGCCGCTCCCGCGAAAGGCAAGTCGCGCTGGAAGCGCAAGCTCGCCCTCGTCCAGGTCTGCTGCCTCGCTTGCTTCGCCTACATCGCGCTGTTCCACATCTCGGTGGTGCGCGGGAGCTCGATGGCGCCGGGCATCCACGACGGCGATCGCATCGTCGTCGACCACTTCGCCTACATGCTCGGGCCCGTCAAGCGCGGCGACGTGGTCGTCTTGAAGTACCCGCTCGATCCTTCGCTCGACTACATCAAGCGCGTGATCGGCCTGCCCGGCGACGAAATCATGATCGATCAGGGCCAGGTGTGGGTCAACGGCAAGGAGCTGACCGAGCCCTACGTGGCCAGCGCCGATCCCCTGTCGCGAACCTTCGTCCGCGTGCAACCCGCCCACTATTTCGTGCTCGGCGACAACCGCCCGCGCTCCTCCGACAGCCGCGAATTCGGCCAGGTCCCGATGGACTACGTGCGCGGCCGCGTCGAAGTCCGCCTCTGGCCCATCTCGCGCATCGGCGCGATCCACTAGCGCGGTACCCGGTATTCCACCACCATCCTGAACCTGGTCCTGACAATCGGGCCAGCAGCGTGAGCGCTGCGGCGCAGCGGGGCTCGAGCGGCGAGGGAGGGATCCCGCGAGTCGACTGCTAGACTTGCGCGATGCAATCGAAGGTGGCCTTGATCACCGGCGGCGCGCGCGGCCTCGGCCTCGCCTGCGCGCGGCGATTTGCGCAGGACGGAGCGCGGGTTCACGTCGTCTACCGCACGCGCAACGCCGACACTCAGGCCCTCGAGCGCGAATTCCCCGAGCGCGTGCACCAGGCCGACGCGACGCTCGAAGCCGACCTGGCGCGCGTGGTGGCGGAAGTGCGCCGGCGCGACGAGCGACTCGACCACGCCGTGCATGCGGTAGGGGAGTTCATCAGCGGCCCGCTCGCCGATCTCGCCCCGGCGGATTTTCGGCGCATGTTCGCGTCGAACACCGAGAGCGCGTTCCTCTTCGCGCGCGCCGTGCTGCCCGCGCTGCGAGAATCGCGCGGTCAGCTGGTCTTCTTCGCGGCCTCGGGCGCCGCGAGTCTGCGCGCGCGACGTGAAGCAGCGGCCTACATGGCGGCCAAGACGGCGCTGGTGGTGCTCGCGCGCAGCCTGGCCCTCGAGGAAGCACCGAACGGCGTGCGCATCAACATGGTCTCGCCGGGCGTCGTCGCGCACGCCCACGCGGATCCGGACACCTTCGCCAAGCTCGAGCAGGGCAGGGTTCCTCTCGCGGCAAGTCCCGGCGAGCCGCGCGATCTCGCGGCGGCCGTCGCCTGGCTGTGCTCCGACGAGGCGCGGCTCGTCACCGGCGCGGACCTGGAAGTCGCGGGCGGCTTCGGCCTCTGACGAAGCGCGATCAGGCCTGCTGGCGCAGGCGAGCGCGGCGGCGCACGCTGTTCGAGAGCTCGCCGATGCCTTCGATGGCACAACGAACCTCGTCGCCGCCCTCGACCACACCCAGCCCCTGGCCCGCGGGCACCAGGACCAGGTCGCCCGGATGCAGGATCGCGAGGCGCGAAAGGGCTGCGACGGCCAGGGAGACGTCGGCGCTGTAGTCCGCGCAGCTCAAAAGCTGCGGCTCGAACACTCCGCCGCGCTTGCGCTGCGCGTGGACCTGCACGTCGCGCAGGTCGAAGGCCGAGCTCGGCACGAAGGCCGGCCCGATCACCAGCGTCCCCGCCGGCGATTCGCCGAACCACGGCGTGCGCGGCCTGCCGTCGAGCGAGCGGCGCGTGAAATCGCTGGCCATCGTGTAGCCCGCGACCGACTTCATCGCATCCGCAACCTCGAGGCCGCTCGCGCGCCGCGAGATCACGACAGCGAGGAACAGCTGGTGGAAGAGCACGCTCGGATCGACTTGAACGGCTTCGAATGCTCCCTCGCTGTCCGGGAGCGTGACCATCGAGCGGTCGGCGGCGAGCGCATGGGGCGAGCGGTTGTCGAACCAGCGCGAGCAATCGCCCGCGGCCTGGCGTTCGAAGAGCTCGCGAGGCGGCCGCGTCAGCGCCAGGATCTTGCCGACCTGCCGCGGCTCGAAAGGCGTCAGCACCTCGACCGGCGCCGCGGCCGGCTTGCGGTGCGCGCGAGCTGCCTCGCCGAGCTTCGGGAGGTGATCGAAGAAACCGCGCGAGACCAGCTCGAGCAGATCCCCATGGCGTGCGTGGTCGAAGCCGTGGGTAAGATCGAAGTGGCTGCCGCCGTGCTCGAGGATCAGGCTGCTTCCGGACGAGCTGGGAACGCGAAACACACGTGCCGTGCTGCCTGCACGGCTGACTTCACTTGGGCTCATTCAAAAAATAATCGGCCTGCCGCCGATCCAAAGACTTGCTAACGCGGTCGCGCCGCAGCCAGCGTCAAGAGTGCATAGGCGGTTGCGACCACAGGGTTACCTTCGTACCAGCGCGGGCTGTTCTTGTTGATCCACGATCCGTTGGTCTTGTCCTGCATGGCGATCAGCCGCCCGCAAAGCTCGCTGCGCCATGCGTGGGACTTGCCTCCCTTATCGACAATTGCATCCTCTCCCATCACATCCAGGGCCCGCGCCATGGTGTGGAAGTAGTAGTACAGACCTTGATAGGCCGCCGAAGGGTCCTCGCTGATGACAAAACCGGGATTGATGTCCAGGGTGTAATTCTCGCTGCACCACTTCCAGGCCGCCTGGAGGCGAGCATCCTTCTTGTCGAGGCCCGCGAACACGAAGCTCTTGAGCAGGGCGTAGGTCATCGATCCGTAGGACCGCGGCACCTTGGTGCCATCGCCGAGCTCGACGAAGCCGGCCTTGGAATCGCCCGGCGCGTAACCCGCGCCGCCGTCGTTGCCGCTGACCACGATCACGCCGCCCTTGCCGCTGTCGACGATCTTGATGTCGTTGGACTCGGAGCGGTTCTGGCAGCGCTGCAGGAAACTGAGCGCCTTGGTGTAGGTCGGGTCGCCGCTCTTGAGGCCTGAAGCCGAGAGGGCTTCGAGGGCCATCTGCAAGTTCGAGAGATCGCCGCGCTCGGAGTCGCCGCCGTAGCCCATCCCGCCGTAGTACATGTCGCCTTCGCTGAAGCCCTCGCCCTCGTCGGCCTGCAGGCCTTGGAGATAGGCGCGCGCCTTGGCGATCACCGGCGCGTACTCGGGTTTGTTGGCCTTCACGAGCGCCATGATCGCGCCCGAGGTCCCGTAGTTGGCGAGCTTGCCGTCGTGGATCGATCCATCGGGATGCTGCAGCGAGACCAGCCAGGTCAATCCGGAGTCGATTGCTTTCTGCACTTCCGGAGGACGCGGCGTCGGAACGCATTCGAGAGCGGCCAGTGCGACCGTCGAGATGCCGGCATCGGGCTGGCCCGGTTTGCCGAAGCGACCGTCGGGCGCGAGGCTCGCCAGATATTTTCCACCGTCGACCAGCGCCTTGTTGACGCGCGCGGCATCGGCCGCGTTGTACTCGGGCAGCGGCGCGATGGGCGCCGGCGAGGACTGCTTCGAGAGCTTCTTGATGGCGCGATCGCAAGCGGAGAGCTCGATCAGCGCGCGCGCCGATTCGATCGTGCTGCCGTCCTTGCCGTTCCACATGCCTTCCTTGTCGCGCGCCGCGAGCAGCTGGCCTGCGCGCTTCTGCGCCGCCTCGGCGCTGTCGAGCGTGGCCGGAGGATCCCAGCCCGGGCCGTCCAATCCGCTCGCCGACAGGCGCTTCAAGGCGGCCTTCAAGGCCTCGGCGGTGCTCGCGTCGGCATAGAGCGCCAGGGAAGCCGCGGCCAGACGGGTCTGTGCCAGGCGCGCCTCGTCCTTGACCGCGGCATCGGCGATCGTGCCGTCCGCCGTCTGGTGGGCGCGCAGGTATTCGAGAGCCTTGCGCACGAAGGGGCCGTCGACGATCCGGTAGTGATCCGGGCATTCCGCCAGGGCGCGCAGGGCCCAGGCCGTCCCCGCCACGCCGCCCCCGTAGGAGCCATCGGTCGTGTTCTGACCCTCCCGCAGCCAGCGGATGCCGGCGCGGATCTCGCCGCCCAGATTCAGATCGACCGGAGCCGGCGTCTGCGCGGCCAGGCCGGTGACGAGCAGGAGACCGGCGAGCAGAGGAAGAAGGAACAGTCGAGCCAGCAGGGATCGGATCATGAGCGGCGGATTCTAGAGGGAGCGAGGTCGCGAAAACACCCGGTCAGCAGCGGGATACGGATTCGAGACGCAAACGCTAGCGAGGCCGGCCGGGTTCACGAACCGCCGAGCTCGAGTCCGAAGAAGCCTTGTCCGCCGGGGCTCTCGGCGCCGTCATTTCCCGAGCTTGACCGCCGTGCCGTAGGCGACGAACTCCGCCGCGCCGTTCGTGATTTCACAGGTCGTGAAGCGCAGGCAGACGATGGCGTCGGCGCCGCGGGCGCGCGCCTCGGCGACCATGCGATCGATCGCCTGCTCGCGGCTCTCGGCCAAGAGCTTCGTGTACTCCTCGATCTCTCCGCCGACCAGGCGCTTGAAGCTGGCCGAAATGTCGCGGCCGAGGTGGCGCGAGCGCACGGTGTTGCCGCGAACGAGCCCGATCGACTCGAGGATCACGCGGCCGGGCACGGCGTCGGTCGTGCACAGGATCATCGCTCGATCTCCGTGTACGGGTCGAAGGGCAGGGTGCGCAGGCGGCCGCGCAGCGTGACCAGGAACAGGATCAAGCCTCCCGCGCACAGTGCGGCGAGCAGCGTCTTCGGAACCATGGGCATCTCGCTCTGCCAGACCATCCAGCCGCCCCATCCGGCGAGGCCCGTCGCTCCGACCGCGAGCGCGACGAAGCCGACCACGGTCGACGTGCGCTGCAGCGGATCGCGCGCGAGCCGCTTCCATTCGTGATCGATCGGCTCGGCGGCGGCCATCGAGCGGGCGAGCAATCCGAGCTTCTGCAATTGCACGACTTCGCGGCGCAGATCCTCGCGCTGCGCGAGCTGGATCTCGAAGGCCTTGCGCGCGGCCAGGTCCAGCTCGCCGTCGACGTAGGCCATCGCCAGGAGCTCGTCGCGCGAAGGCTCTTGAACCGAGGCGCTCATGCCTTGCCTCCCAGCGCAGCGCGCGCGCGCTCGGCTTCGAGGTCGGAGAAATCGCCGTCGAGGAAGCCGACCAGCTCGTCGCGCAGGCGCCTGCGCGCGTGGAACAGGCGCGACATCACCGTGCCGATCGGGATGCCGAGCGAGCCGGCGATCTGCTGGTAGGAATGATCGTGGAAGTGGCGCAAGGAAAGGATCTCGCGGTCGCGCGGCGAGAGCTTCTTGAACGCGCGCCAGAAGGCCTGGACGCGCTCGTCGGATTCCATGCGCGCGTTGGGAGCCGCCGTCTCGTCGTCGACCAGCTCCCATTCGCCCGAGCCTTCGCGCGACTCGTCGTTGAAACCAGGCGTCAGCGAGCGCTGCGCGATCTTGCCGTGCTTGCGCAGGTAGGTGTAGCAGGTGTTGCGCAGGATGCGGTGGAACCAGGGCAGGAAGGGCTCACCGTCGCGGAAGCTGGCGCGGGCGCGGTAGGTCTTCAGGAAAGCTTCCTGGGACAGCTCCATCGCGTCATCGCGCGAGCCGACCAGACCGTGGGCCACGTGGAAGGCTCGCGAGCGCAGTCCCTCGACCAGCTGGTCGAAAGCTTCTCGGTCTCCGTTTTTCACCAGGATCATCAAACGCGTCGCCTCGGTATGCATCGGGTCGGCGGCATACTCCGTTTCGCGCGCGCTGTTCAATGGATTCTCAGGCTCTGTGCCCATCGGACCCTCCCTGGCTGGGGGGCCCAGCATTGGATCCTATTCGCGCCGCGGAAAGCTCCAGGACCACCTCGGCGGCCCTGCCACAGGCCCCCGGGGGCCCAAGGCGACGCGCGGCGAGCTCCAACCCCGTTCCACATTCCGCGCGCCAGGCAGGGTCGCCGTAGGCGCGGCTCAGGGCTTGGCGCACGGCCTCGAGGGGCCCGTCGCCGGCGAAGCAGAACTCGGGCAGGACCTCGCGACCGGCCAGGAGATTGACCGATGCGAACCAGGGCGGCGTCAGCAGGTGCTCGTACATCCACGGACCCGCGGCTCCGCCGAGGCGGTAGGCGACCACGGTCGGAAGTCGGTGGTGCAGCAGGTCGAGCAGCACCGTGCCCGAGACCGAAAAGGCCGCGCGCGCGCCGCGCAGGCTCTGGTGCAGGTCGCCGGTCTCCAGCCGCACCCAGCTCGACGCACCGGCGGCGTCGATGTGCGAGCGCAGGAGACCCGTGAGCTCGCTGCGGCCGTGGGGCAGGACCACGTCGAGATCAGGGAACTCCCTGCGCAGATCCGAGAGGCGCGCGAGCATCCAGGGCAGGTTGCGCTCGATCACCTTGCGCCGGCTGCCGGGCAACAAGGCGATGGTGCGCGAGCTCTCGTCAGGAGCGCCCACGGGCACGTCGACGAGCGCATCCAGCAACGGATGGCCGACGTGCAGCGTCGGCACTCCGCGGCGCGCGAACCAGGCCTGCTCGAAAGGCAGAATCGTCAGCGCGCGATCGACGGCGCTGCGGTAGCCGCGAGCGCGCCAGGGCGCCCAGCCCCAATGCTGCGGCGCGACGAAGTGGACCACGGGCACGCCGGCGCGGCGCGCGATGTGGCCGAGCGGAACGTGCAGCGCCGGCGAGTCGACGAAGAGGCAGACGTCGGGCTGGGTCTCGCGCAGGTGCGCCGCCGCGTCGCGCAACAGGCGCAGGTAGAAGGGCAGGGAGCCGAGCACGGCGGAAAAACCCATCGCCGCCTTGCGCACCGGATCGCCGATCGTTGCCACGCCCGCGGCGCGCAGGCGATCGCCGCCCAGACCGCTGACCTCGGGCTCGCCGAGCCCCAGCTCGCGGCAGCGCTCGCGCAGGGCGCGCAGCGTGTTCAGCGCATGGTCCTCGCCCGAGGCCTCGGCGCAGGAGAGGAACACGCGCGGCGCGCGGGCCAGCCGGGGCTTGCCTCGCGCCGGCAGGGGTTGCGGGATGGATTTCAGGTCCTCCAGCAGCTCCGCGCGCAGCGCGGGGCGCCGGATCAGGTAGGCGCAAAGCCGCGGCGGGAACAGGACCAGGTCGCCCAGGGCTCGCGCCAGCTCCAGGCCCACCGAACATGCCGCGGGCGGGCCTCGGCGGACGCGGGCTTCGGCCTCGGGCATGGCGGGAGCTTATGCGGATCCCCGCCGATCTTCGAGGCCCGGCGCGCGGCGGTGGCAAGCTGCGCCGGCGGACCGCAGACTCTCGAGCTTGCAGTGGATCGTCTTTTTCGTCGCCGCCTTGCTGCTTTCCAGTGCCTTGCGCCACGTGCCCGGCATCGGCGAAATCTTCGGCGGCATCTGGGGCTTCTGGATCGCCGTGATGCTGCTCTCCGCGCTGGCGTCGAGGCTCTCCTCGCGCCTGATGGACAGCTCGCGCATCCGCCGCAAGCTCTCCGAGCTCGGCCGCGTCGACAACCCGCACAACCAGGGCAAGCTCGGCACCATGCTCCTGCTGCACCACAGGGTGCGCGCCGCGACTCCTGCCTTGGAGCGCGCGGTTGCCGGCGAGCCCGAGAGCGCCGAGTGGCATTACCGGCTGGGCAGCGCGCTGCGCGCTGGAGGCGAGCACCAGCGCGCGGCGGCGGAACTCGAGTCCGCACTGAAGATCGCGCCTGCCCACGCCTACGGCGAAGTGGCGATCGAGCTGGTGCTCGCGCGCAAGGCCCAGGGCGACTTCGCGGGAGCCCTGGCCGCGCTGGAGACCTGCGAGCGCCAGCACGGCGAGACGGTGCGCAGCGCCTATCTGCGCGGCAGTCTCCTGGCGCGCCTCGGCCAGCGCGACAAGGCCCGCGCGGCCTATCAGGAAGTCAGCGACCTCACGCGCCGCCTGCCGCACTTCAGCCGGCGCGGAACGATGCGCTGGCGCGCCCTGGCCTGGCTGGCGCGAATGCGCTGAGCGATCACGCGGGAAAGAATCGCCGCGCGATCGGCGAGGCATGGTGCAGCAGGAGCTTCCAGCTCTCCTCGCGGCGCACGAACAGATTGGTCGCGACCGCTTCGGAAATCGGCTCGCCGGTCTTGCCCGGGCGGATGCGCTCGATGGCGCTGGCCCAGGCGAAATCTCCGGCGACCTCGATGGTCAGGTCGGCGAGCTCGAAATGGATCGCGTCGGTGGCCTTGAAGATCGCCGCCCAGGAGCCGAGCACGCGCTCGCGGCCGACCAGCCGCTCGCTCGCCGGATGCACGCATTGGATCGAATCGTCGTCGAGCCAGACCGCGCGCATCGCGTCGAAATCCAGGCGCTCGAAGGCGCGGTAGAACTCGCGGTTGGCCCGCGCGGCTGACTTGGCCGAGTTGTAGGGCGCGCCGTCCACGCGCGCCATCTCACCCTGCTTTCGCGTCCGGCGCGAGCCGGCGCGCCGGAATCCGCGAGCTGCGGTTAAGCTTTCCAGCGATGGTCGCTCGTTGCGTCGCGCTGCTCGCCCTCGTCTTGATTGCGGCTGCGTCGTCGCAAGAGACGCCTCGGCTGCCGCTCGACACCCTGCCGGCGCAATTGCCGGCGTTGCTGCCGCACGGCCTGGAAGGCGCGCCGCCGGCGGCCAGCGAAGGCGAGATCTCGCTGGGCCGGAAACTTTTCTTCGACCCGCTGCTCTCGATCGATCGCAGCGTCTCCTGCGCCTCGTGCCACGATCCGGAGCACGGCTTCGCGGGGACCGAAGCGCTTTCCCTGGGCGTGGGCGGTCAGCGCACGCTGCGCAACTCGCCGACCCTGTTCAATCGTGGGCTGGGCTCGCGACACATGTGGGATGGGCGCGTCGCATCGCTCGCGGAGCAGGCGCTGATCCCGATCGCAGACACGCGCGAGATGGGGCTCGGCGTCGAGGCAGCCTTGCAGCGCTTGAACGCATCCAGTGAATACCGGGCGCGCTTCGAGTCGGTGTTCGGCGCGCCACCCGACGCCAAGAATCTCGGCGGTTCCATCGCGGCCTTCGTCGGCCGTCTCTACCTCGCCGACAGTCCGGTCGATCGCTTCCGCATCGACAACGACTTCGGCGCGCTCACTTCGCCCGAGCGATCCGGCCTGTGGTTCTTCGAGAGCCGCGGACAATGCTGGCGCTGCCACTCCGGATCCAATTTCTCCGACGAGCTCTTCCACAACACGGGCGTGGGCGCGCAGGGCGGCGTCGCCGAGGAAGGCCGCATGGCGATCACGCACGAGGCCTCCGACCGCGGCAGGTTCAAGACGCCGACGCTGCGCGGGCTCGCGCTAACGGCGCCGTACATGCACGACGGGAGCAAGGCGACGCTGGAAGAGGTGGTGACCTACTACCGCGACGGAGGGAACAAGAATTCCGACCTCGCGCCCGCGCTCGCGCCGATCGAGATGAGCGACGAGGACGTGGGCAACCTCGTGCAGTTCCTGCGCGCGCTTTCCAGGCAGGCGCCCGCGCGCTGAGCTCAGGGGACGCGGCGCTCGAAGGCGATCAGCGACGCGACGACGAACACGATGCTGACCAGCAGCATCGGCGCCACGAGCCGCAAGTCCAGGCTCGCGCGATTGCAGATCTGCACGAAGTGGGGGATGTCGACCAGACGGAAGATCGAGTAGTGCGTGATTTTCTCGACCAGGTAGATCGCGAACTGGAAGATCGCGAAGAGCAGCATCCCGAAGCCGATGCCCAGCGGATTCGAGCCGACCGTCGAGCAGAAGAACGTCGCGCTGTAGAAGGCCAGCAGCAGGCAGGACTCGTGGGCCGCGCACAGGAGCAAGGGGTAGAGGTCGAGCTTGGTGTCCACGAAAGTCGCCAGCCAGGGAATCGTCGCGGTGGTGAGGAACACCGGCAGCACCACGGCGAGCGCGCCGCCGAGCCAGCGCTCGAGCAGGATCCGCTTGCGCGAAACCGGACGCGACAGCCACAGCTCCAGCGTGCCGCGGTGCGCTTCACCGGCGACCGCTCCCGCCGCGAACAGCACGGCCGCCGCGATTCCGAGCGTGTTGCAGGCCTTGAAGAACTGCTGGCCGCAGATGTAGCCCGCGGCGCCTGAGCCCGCGAATTGATCGAGCATCGCGCGCGCGGCCTTGAACGGCATCATCGCCTGCAGCGCCGTGATGTTGTCGCGGAAGCTGGGCCAGAAGAGCACAGCCGGCACGAGCAGCAGTTCCAGGACGAGGGTGAAGGCCAGGGCGCGCCAGAGGATCCCGCGGGTGGAGCTGTCCATCAGACGGCCTCCACGCCGTACACGTCGCGGTAGAGGTCGCTGAGGGAGAGGTGTCCGTACTCGATGGTCTCCGGGCGCGGCAGCAGCGTGCTGGCGCACAGCTTCGCCAGGAAGGGCCTGGGGTCGTCCTGCGCCAGCTGCACGACGGCGCGATGGCCGCGCGCGAGGGCGGAAGCGGCTCCCAGCGCGATCAATTCCGCGCAGATCGCCTGGGCGGGGCCCGGCTCCGACATCCGCGCGCCGTACTCGATGCGCAGGGTGCGCGCCGCCTGGGCGCGCACGGCCTTCGAGTCCTCGACCTTCACCAGCTTTCCCGCGTGCATGAACAACATGCGCGAGCTCGAGCGATCGACTTCGCCGAGGTGGTGCGACGAGAGCAGGATCGTGGTGCCGGCCGCGGCGTCGCGCTCGACCAGGTCGAGGATCGCGCCGCGCTTGGAGGGATCGAGGCCTTCGCTGGGCTCGTCGAGGATGCGCACGGCGACCCGCGGCGCCATCGCGGCGGCGAACAGCAATTGGCGTTTCATGCCGTGGCTGTAGGTGCGCAGACGCATTTTCAGCGGCAGGTCGAGCGACTCGGCGATCCGCGTCGCGCGCTCGAGAGACTCGCGCTCGCGGCCGCGCATCAGCCAGCGCAGGTGATCGCTGCCGCGCATCTCCTTGTAGACGTTGATTTCCCCCGGCGCGAAGGTGCAGCGCTTGCGCACGGCGGTGCCGTCGCCGACCAGAGCGACGCCGTCGATCGAGGCCGAGCCCGAATCGGGGCGCACCAGACCGACCATCGAGCGCATCAGCGTGCTCTTCCCGCTGCCGTTGGGACCGAGCAGGGCGGTCACGCCGCCCGGACCGATCTCGAAGCTGGTCGGGAACAGCGCCGTCTTGCTCTTGAAGCTGCGGCACAGCTCGCGAACCACGATCGTACCTGTGCTGGAGCTGGTCATCGCGGGCGTCCTCGGGACGCCTGAGCATCGGAAGTGAAGAGAGCGGGCGCAAGTTGCTAAGCTGCGCGGGATTCGCAACCGACCTCCCAGGCTCTTCGAAGACCCGCACATGGCCAACGAATTCGTCAGCGACATCAAGAAGATCCGCGATCGCGCCCGCCAGCACATCGAGGACGGCGCCGTGACCGCGGGCTACCGCGCCGACCGCAACACGGTCGTCAAGCTGCTCAACGAAGCCCTGGCGACCGAGATCGTCTGCGTGCTGCGCTACCGCCGCCACCATTTCATGGCGCAGGGGCTGAATGCCCAGGCGATCGCGGCCGAGTTCATGACCCACGCGACCGAGGAGCAGGCCCACGCCGACCTGATCGCGGGCAGGATCGTGCAGCTCGGCGGCGAGCCCGATTTTTCTCCCGAGGGCCTGAGCACGCGCAGCCACGCCGAGTACGTCCCGGGCGCCGACCTCGTCGACATGATTCGCGAGGACCTGGTCGCGGAGCGCATCGCGATCGACAGCTACGGCGACATGATCCGCTACCTCGGCGCGAACGATCCGACCACGCGGCGCATGCTCGAGGGCATCCTCGCGATGGAAGAGGAGCACGCCGAGGACCTGGTCTCGCTGCTCGCGGAGCACGCGCCCAAGAAGTGACGCGCAGGCCGTGAAGCTCGAGATCGTGCGCGAGTTGAAGCGCGACGTCTTCGGTCGCGTCGAGCTGGTGCGCCTCGAGTCCGGCGAGCTCGCGATCCGCCGCGTGGCCTGCGGCGGTCGACTTCCGGGCTCGAGATTCGTCGCGCGCCGGCTGCTCGCTCGGGAACGACAGGCCTTGCAGCGACTCGAGGGAATCGAAGGCGTTCCCCGCGTATTCGAGGCCAGCGCGGGTGAGTTGCTGCGCAGCTATCAGGAGGGCGTCGCGCTTTCAGCGACCGACGAGCTCGCCGTCGATTTCTTCGAGCAGCTGGCATTGCTCGTCGGCGAGGTCCACGCGCGCGGCGTGTGCCACAACGATCTGCACAAGGAGCAGAACGTGATCGTCGCGACCGACGGCCGTGCCTGCCTGGTCGACTTCCAGCTCGCGAGCTCGCACCGCGTCGGCTCGCGCTTGCAGCAGAGCCGCGCCCGCGAGGATCTGCGCCATGTCGAGAAGCACCGCCGGCGTTACCTGCGCGATGGCCGCGGGCCAGAAGGCAGCAGCTTCGTGCTCGCGGAACAGCCGAAGTTGCGGCGATCCTTCACCGCGCTCGCGTGGCGGCGGACGATCAAGCCGATCTACGTCTTCGTCACGCGCAAGCTGTTAGCCACGCGCGATGGCGAAGCGCGCCGGCGCTCGGACGGGATCTGGCCGCGCTGGACTCCTGCGCGCGGACCGCGTCCGCGCTAGAGGATGTCCTCGCGGTAGACCCACTTGTGCTTCTTGGAGTTGTCGCGCCGCGCCGTGACCAGGCGCCACAACTCGCTCGGGCCGACCACCGCGAGGTAGGTCTTGACCGTGCCGTCGGCGCCGGTGAGCTCGAGACGGCCCGAGACCAGGCCTACCAGGCGTTTCAGGCGCGGGTCGTTCTCGTCGACGACGAAGACGCCGGCGCCGGCGAGCTCGGGGTGTCCGTCGAAGCGCGAGATCCAGGGCAGCAGGAAGCCCTCGACCACGCGCGGGTCCGAGGTGACCTTGACGATCTCTTCCCAGGGCAGGTTGCCGCTGCGGCCGAAGACGGTGACCTTCTCGCCCGCCGCGGGCGTGTCGAAGGAAATCGGCACGCTGGGCAGGCGGATCTCGGTCTCGGCGGTGTACAGGCCGCCGCCGAGCGGCTCGACGACCGCGACCTCCGTGCTCGCGCCGTCGCCGAACCAGGCGGTGATCTCGATCTCGCCCGAGCGCGCGGTCCGGCCGAGGAACACCACGCCGTCGCTGGTCGCGACGCCGAGCTCCTGGCCTTGATCGCCCCTCACCATCAGGACTGGATTCGCGAGGAAACGCGTTCCGGCGCAGGAGGCGCACAGACCTGAGAGCAGCGAAGCGAGGAGCAGCAGACTATTTCGAGCCGACGTAGCTTTCATACCGCTTCAGATAGGACTCGTTCTCGGGCGCAAGTTCAACGGCCAATCCGAGCAAAGCCGCGGCTTCCGGCACGACTTCGTGCTTCGGAGCATTCTCCTGGCCTCGCACCTCGATGCCGGAGTCTTCCCCGAAGTCGAAGTAGAAATCCTTGGCGAGCAGATTGCCCATGGCGAAGCGGTAGGAAGCATTCAAGGGATCGAGCTCGATCGCTTTCGCCAGATCTTCCTGCGCGCTCGCCCCCGGTTCCTGGCTCAAGAGCGGGCCCGAGAGCCGGCGAGCCAAGTAGCGCGAAAAATACGCCCGCGGATCCTTGATGCCGCCGCTGATCGCGGTATCGAGATCGGAGATCACCTGCTGGAAGTTCTTCTGGGTCTCTTCCCGGCGCAACTTCGGGTCCTTGTTCTGGCTCCAGACGCCGCCCTGGAAGAGGGTGTAGTACGCACGCTTGAAGCGCGCGGAAGGACCTTCGAGTGGAACCTTGGCGATGAAATCCTTCCATTCCTTCTCGATGCCGGCGGTGTCCTTCAGGCCAAGGGACTGCAGCAGGACCCGACGGATCTCGGCCGGCGCGACTTTCTTGCCGCGGCCGCCGCTGAACGACGTGTAGTCGACGATCTCGAACTCGATGCCCTTGGCCAGGGAATAGAGATCCTTGAAGAACTTGTTGAAGCCCTTCTGGTACTTCGGCGTCTGGTTCAGGAAATAGATGAACGACCAGGCGTGGGCGTACTGGAAGGCCTCGAACTCGTCGCGAGTGATCTTGAACAGCTCCTCGAGCTTGATGTCCTTGCCCTCCTGGATCGCCTGCTGCACCGTCAAGACGCGGTCGGTCTGCAAGCGGCCGGGAGTGATCGAAACTTTTCCGCGCTTGTCCGTGGTGATCTCCGCCGAGCCGAAGAAGTCCGCAACGCCTTCGTTGACCCAGATCTGCGAGACGTATTGCGGATCGATCAGGAAGGTCAACAGGTGCGTGCACTCGTGCAGGCTGACCCAGTTCGAAATGTCGGGCTCGGAGTAGTCGTGATAGAAGTTCAGCGTCTGGTCGCTCGGGCTGAAGAATCCCGCCACGCCCTGGGGCATGTCCGAGTACTTCGTGAACTCCTTGCGGTTCTTGTAGATGTTGACCTGCATCTTCGTGCGCCGCAGCGACGGGCTCGGGTTGATCCCGAAGCGGTTGTCCATCAGCGAGTAGTAGGTCTCGAGCAGGTTCGCGTAGTAGTCGAGCAATTCCGGCGACGTGTTCGTTCGGACCGAGAAGTGCGGGGTGTCCTTGGTCCAGCCGTGGTCGAAATCGGCGTGGGCCGCCATGTCCTCGGTGCGTTTGGCGCTCTTCGCATGCTCCTCGGAGAGCTTGTTCTCGTAGGCCTGCTTGGTCATCCACGCGCCCGCGTACTTGACGAAGCCCTTGGCGAGATTCGCTTTCTCGTTGTCGTCCTTCGGGACGTAATCCGACATGTCGCCTTCGATCTCGACCGCTTTCAGCGCGGACTTGTCGGCGAGCACGATCTCGCCGTGCTCGAAGGTCAGGCGATAGCCAGCGCCTTGGACGCGCGCTTTTTTCACCTCGACGACGCGCCCGTCGGTGGTGACCAGTCGGTCGGCGGCGGCGATGGGGGACAGGAGGGCGAACGCGAGAGCGAGACCGATTCGTGATTGCATCGAGGTTCCCGGGGAGCGTGGGACAGTTCAGATCGCGAGCGTGTAGTCGATCCAGGCCTTCTCGAGCTCGTCCCAATCGACGCCCGCGAAAGCTTGATCGACGGCCTGGTCGAGATCGTCGGTCTCGGCCAGGACTTTCAAGTAGGTGTCGAGGATCGGCGTCCAGGTCTTGTTCCAGCCGCGGCAGTTCTTCGCCCCGGTGCGCAGGAACCAGATGAAGGACCAGCCTTGCGCGTAATTCTGGTGGCCGTCGATGTCGTACTTGTTCTTCCCGTAGTACTCAGGCTGGGTGTAGCGCACCAGCTCCTTGATCGGGATGTAGGTCTGCTTGGAGCCGCCGCGCGTGCGCAAGGCTTCCTTGATCGTGCTGACGCGCCAGTCGAAAGGCCTCAATTCGAAACGCGAGTTCTTGAGCTGATAGCCGGCGTAGAAGTCGCCGGTGCCTTCGTCGTACCAGCGGTGCGGAGAGAGACTGCCGAAGAAGAAGTAGATGTACTGGTGGAAGGCTTCATGGTTCATCGTCGCCCATGTATTGCGCCTCCCGCCCTCGGCCTTGTCGTCGTAGATCACCAGCTCGTGATCCATCGGGCTGAAATAGCCCGCGGAGCCGTTGGGTCCACCGTAGCTGTGGTATTGGCCCTCGTTCTGCACGACGCGCACCACGCTGCAGCGTGATTCCGCGATCGAGTCGACGCTCTTGGCCTCCGTGCGCCGCTCCTCGGGCGGATCGTCGCCTTCCTCCGGCGCCTTCTTCGGCTCCGCCGCCTTGCGCTTCGCTTCCGCCTCGTCGTGCAGCTTCTTCAGCGCGAGGACTTTCTCGGGAGGGTAGGTCTCCTCGTAGCACTTGCGGATTGCCTCGAGCCGCGTCATCAGCTCGTCGACGAATTCCTTGTCCGGATTGTTCGAGACGATGAAGTAGTTGGGCGTCTCGTAGAGGCTCCAGCCGGTCTGAGTCCTGATCTGTGCCTCGAGCTTCGAGCGCGTCCGCGCCCGCTCCGGCGAGTCGCCAGCCTTCGCGTTGGAAACGGCCGCGGCCTTGAGCTCCAGGCGCCGGAAGCTCTTGCCCATGGTCGAGAAGGCACCCTCGAACTTGGCCCAGCGTTTTGCATCGCCCGAGCAGTTGGCGATCAGCGCGATGTCGACGTCGTCCGACAGCTTGTACTGGGCGACGTAGAGCCGCAGCGAGACCTTTTCCTTGGTCGTCTCGTAGACGGTGGCGCTGGCGACGACGCCCGCGATCTGCAGCGGGCCGCCTTCCTTGTCGACCTTCTTCCAGTTGCTCGAGACCGCGATCTCAGGGCCGCGGATGAAGGCCTCGACGTCTTTCAGACCCGGGACCTCGAAGTGCTCTTCGTCTTTTTTCGCCGCGTCGGCGGGCTTCTTGCGCCGGTCGAACTTGACCAGCCAGACGTGGTACTTCCAATAGGTGTTGTAGTCGAGGTCGATGCCCTTGTCGCCCTTGGGGTCGAACTTGCCGATCAGGTTCTTGTCGCCGGGAGAAGGCGGAATGAAGTCCCATTCCTTCGGCACCTTGACCTTGAACCCGAGGTCGGACGAGTCCTCGTAATCGTCGAAGGCCTTGGGGGCCTGGGCGCTCGCGGATTGTGCGAGTCCGGTCGCGAAGCACAGGACCAAGGTCCAGGCTGCCGCCAGGCGAGTGAGGGACTTCAGCGAGCGGGCCCGACGCCCAACCGCGCCACGAGTTGCGAATGCGATTCCGATCATGTTTCCCTCCGGCTGGCCAGCCGGCAGCGCGCCCAGTGTCCGACCTAAGGCGTGCCAATACCTAGTTCCGCGGACAAATTCCGCATGCGATCACAACACGGAACGCCGCCGGCACGCAAGCAATTGTGGGTGGACTGCGTTCGAGGCGTGTTCTTTCTACGAATTCTTTCAGAGTTCGCCAACGGCCCGACTACCGGGGTCGTAAGCGAGGGCTGATCCCGCGGCCCCGTGACCCCCGCACCGAGCGAGCCGTCCGCGCCGCATAGAGTCCCCTCGATACCCTGTCGGTTGCTGAATCAACCCTTTGCAAGGAAGCCGATCCCATGCGCCCCACGCTAGTCCTGGTCATCCTCATCGCCCTGCTTGCCCTGGGAGGCGCCCTGTTCTTCTTCATGGGCAATCCCGAATCAGCACCGACGGTCGAGGGTGCTCCCGGGTCCCCGAAAGCGTCCCAGGAGCGCGCCGCGGATACCGCCCTGGACACTCCGGAAGCGAGGGCCGAGGCGGATGAATTGGCCAAGGCGGAGCGCACGAGCATCGCGGCCCCGCCGACAGCCTCGGCGACGCCCGCGAAGCCGACGAGCCTGGCCGCCCTGTTCGGCCGCGTGATCGACACGGCAGGACAACCGGTCTCCGGCGCCGAGGTGCGCGCGCGCCTGGGCGACTTCGACCTGCCTGAATTCGACGCCGGCGGGCCCCGCAGGAAAGAGCCGCTCGCCGCGACCAGCGACGCGCAGGGCCGCTTCGAGATCACCGGCGTCAAGCCCGGCAGCGTGCGGCTCACCGTGCGCGCCGCGGGCTTCGTCCCGCTGAGCAAGCCCGGAGTCGGCGTTCCCCAGGCTCCGCGCCACGATCTCGGCGATCTCGCTCTGGAGACCAGCGTGATCCTCGAGGGACGCGTGGTCGATTCCCGCGGGGCCGGAGTGGAGGGAGCGCGCCTGCTGCGCACCGGATCCGACGGCGTGATGCTCCTCGATGCCAACGACGATCCGACCCAAGGCCCGCCGCCGCTGGCGACCACCTCGGCCGACGGCAGCTTCCGCATCGACCAGCTCGCCACGGGGCCGTGGCGTCTTCGCATCGCGACCGAAGCCCATCCCGACAAGATCGAGAATGGACAAACCAAGCGTCCCGGCGAGCGCGTGAGCGGTCTTGCCTTCGTCCTCGAGGATGGTTTCGAGATCGCGGGGCGCGTCACGGGAGTGCCGAGCGCTTCGGTGAGCGACGCCTCGGTGGTCGCGATGCCGCCCGCGTCGGGCCAGGCCGAGCTGATCCTGGTCGGCATGGACGAAGGCCCGATGGGAGAGAACCGCCGGCGCGCCAAGCTCTCGAGCGATGGCAGCTTCGTGGTCAAGGGTCTGCGCCCGGGGGCGTACCAGCTGCAGGCGCGGGTCAAGGGCACTCAGGACATGTTCTGGCCGCGCAGCGCGTCGGAACGCGTCGAAGCCAAGAGCGGCGACCGCGGCGTGCTGATCGCCTGGCAACCCGCGTCGGTGCTGTCCTTCCAGGTCGTCGACGCCCAGACCAAGGCTCCGATCGAACAGCTGGAGATCAGCGCCACCACGCGCAATGCGATGGCTTTCTTCGACCCGGATCGGCGCACGCCGCGCCGTTACGAGAACGGCATGGTCGTGGTCGATGACTTGCGGCCTCGCGACGCGAACGATCGCGCGACTCTGGATATTTCCAGCCCCGGTTACCGGAACCTGCACATGGCCGACCTCGCGCTCGAGCGCGGTAAGGCGACCGATCTCGGTGTGCTCGAGCTCGAGCGTTCGGCGACCATCGAAGTCCACGTGGTCGACAGCGCCACGCGCGCCGACATCGCGAAGGCCAAGGTCAGCTTGAGCGTGGTCGAGGAATCCGCTTCCTCCGGCAATTCATTTCGCATGGCCCGCCGCGTGGAGCGGGATTCGGACAACGGCGAGATGAGCTTCGGCGTCGAGGGCACGAGCTCGGCCCGCACGGACGAGAAGGGCATGGCGCGGATCAACTCCACGCCCGGGAAGCGCGGCAAGCTGAGCGTGAACATCGACGGCTACGCGCCCTACAGCGGCGAGCCCTTCGACATGCCGGAGGGCGCGAACGTCGAGCAGCTGGTCGCCCTCGACCAGGGCGGCTCGGTGGAGATCACGCTGCTCTCCAGCGATGGCCTGCCGGTTTCCGGCGCGCGCATCGACCACCGCGCGCCGAACATGGGGCGCGATCCCTTCGCAGATTTCGCAGGTCCCGGCGCCGGCAAGGGCGCGGCGACCGATTCCGCGGGCAAGGTCAGCTTCGCGAACCTCGCGCCGGGCAAGCACCGCTTCCGTCCCGCCAAGGGCGGCGGACCTGATCTCGAGGAGGGCATCGTGTTCGCGATCGACGGCATGGACGGCGGCGACAAGGGCTGGAGCGACATCGAGGTCGTGCGCGGCACCAGCGTGAGCGTCGAGTTGCGCGAGCCGGAGCGCGCCGAGGTCAAGGGCCATGTGCGCGAGGCCGGCAGCGTGCTTGCCGGCGCGTCGATCTCGCTGCGCAAGACCGGCGGCGATTCGCGCTTCGAAGGCATGGAGGACATGCCCTTCGGCGGCGGCGGCCCGCGCGCCAAGTCCGACGGCGAGGGACGCTACCGCTTCGAGAAGGTCGACCCAGGCAGCTACGAGCTGGTCGTGCGCCACGCGACGCGCGCCATGCCGATGCGCTTCCCGATCGAAGTCGAGGTCTCGGGCCTCGAGTACGACATCGACCTGCCGATCTCGATCCTCGAAGGCCGCGTGTCCGACGGCGAGAACCAGCCGGTCGCCGGGGCCAAGGTCTGGGCGGAGCGCAAGACCGTCGGCGACAACCGCAGGCGGATGGTCAGCATCGTCGCCGGCGGCGACGAAGGTGGGATGGTCTTCGATTCTTCCGCGGGACTCGATCAGTCGCGAGCG
>DATHET010000280.1:0-3787 GCA_035490315.1 Planctomycetota bacterium | reverse complement strand
CGCTGGGCTGGGCCGAGGTCGCCGGTGCGGCGGACATCTTCATCGGCGTCAACGCGATCGACTACTCGGGCTATCCCGACTGCCGGCCGGAATTTCTCAGAGCCTTCGAGCAGCTCGCCAGCCTCGCGACGGCGGCGGGCACGGAGCGCGGCGTGCGCTTTCGCGTGCATGCGCCGCTCTTGAAAATGAACAAGCGCGAGATCGTGCTCGCCGCGGAAACCCTTGGCGTCGATCTCGGGTTGACGCACAGCTGCTACGACCCGCTCTTCGAGGCCAGCGGTCTCTGGGCCTGCGGCCGCTGCGACGCCTGCCGATTGCGCTTGAAAGGATTTGCGGAAGCAGACCGGCGCGACCCGATCCGTTATGCCAACGTGGGACTTTCCCGATGAGCACGCCGCGCCCGCTTGTGATTCCCGAGCCGACCGGAGACGCGCGTGTCGACGCGCTGCGCACGCTGCTGGCGATCGTCGATCGACTGCGGGCGAGCGACGGCTGTCCCTGGGACTTGAAGCAGACGCTCGAGAGCGTGGCTCCGCACTTGATCGAAGAGTCGCACGAGCTGCTCGAGGCGATCGAGACGGCGAAGAAGCACGAGGACACGCACATCGTCGAGGAAGCGGGCGATCTCCTGATGGGGATCCTGCTGCTCGCGCGCATCGCGCAGGACGACGGCCGTTTCGATCTGGCGCGCGTGGCGGGCGGCGTGTGCGAGAAGCTCGTGCGCCGGCACCCGCATGTGTTCGGCGATGCCCACGCGGCTGATGCCGAGGCTGCCCTGTCCAACTGGGAAGCGATCAAGCGCGCCGAGCGCGCGGAGAAGGCCGTCGATTCCAGCGCGCTGGCCGGAGCTCCGCTGGCGATGCCGGCCCTGCAGCGGGCGAAGCGGCTCGGCGAGAAGGCGATGTCGGTGGGATTCCGCTGGGTCGACGCCCGCGGCGCGATCAGCAAGTTGCGCGAGGAGCTCGAGGAACTGGAATCCGCTTTCGAAGCCGCCGAGGCCGCGCCGGGCGGCGAAGCCGAACGCCTGCACCTGGAGCACGAGCTCGGCGACGTGATGCTCGCGGCGGCCTTCCTCGGCAACTACGTCGCCCTGGATCCGGAGCGCGCTGCTCGCCTCGCCCTGCGACGCTTCGAAGCGCGTTTCCGCTCGATGGAGCAGGAGCTCGCCCGGCCGCTGCAGGAATGCAGCCTGGCCGAGATGATGGCCGCCTGGGGACGCGCCAAAGTGCGCGTGGGCTGATCTCAGCTTCATCGGAAGGCCGTGGCGCATGGAAAAGCAGCCGGAGCGCGAGCGCGGATGGCTTGCGGATGTAGGAAGCTTCGCACTCATCGCGGTCGCGGTGGTGATCCTGATCGTCGTCATCGACGCCATCCACTACTGGTACTTCGTCTGGCCCTGACCCGTGGTTCCGAGCGAACCAGGCTTCCCAGCTTGACAACTTTGCAACGCAAAGTAGACTGAGGGTGGCTCGAACCCAAGGCACCCATGGCAACCCTGGCGCGCATTTCCAAGCTCTACAAGTTCCATCCGATCGACGGCCAGCGCGTGCCGGTGCTGTCCGACATCAGCTTCGAGGTCGCCGCGGGAGAGTTCGTCTGCATCATGGGGCCGTCGGGCTCGGGCAAGTCGACCTTGCTGCAACTGATGTCGGGGCTCGACGAAGCCGATGGGGGAGCGGTCGAGCTGCAAGGCAAGGTCCTGGCCTCGCTCTCCGACCGCGACCGCACCCTGCTGCGGCGCGACACGATCGGCCATGTGTTCCAGTTCTTCAATCTGCTCAACAATCTGACGGTCCTGGAAAACGTCGGCCTGCCGCTGGCGATCGCCGGCAAGCGCGTCGCGGATCAAGCCGTGCCCGTGGCGAATCTGCTGACGCGCTTCGGCTTGTCGCACAAGCAGAACGCATTTCCGCACCAGCTCTCGGGCGGTGAGATGCAGCGCGTGTCGATCGCGCGCGCCCTCGCTGGCGGACAGCCGCTGCTCCTGTGCGACGAGCCGACCGGGAATCTCTCGCAAAAAGCCGGGCTCGAGGTGATGCAGCTCCTGCGCGAGATCGTCGACCGCGACAAGCGCTCGGTGCTCCTGGTGACGCACAATCCGCGCGACGCGACCTTCGCCGATCGGATCCTGTTCCTGGTCGACGGCGCCTTGCACGCGCAAGACGATCTGCGCGGGCCCGGCCTGCCCGTGGAGCGCGTGCACCTGGCCCTGAGCGCGCTGCAGATCTGATGGGATTCGCCCTGCTGCTCGCGCGCAAGAATCTGACGCGCAAATTCTCGCGGACGCTGTTCTCGATCCTGGGCATCGCGGTCGGGATCGCGACGGTGGTCGGCATTTTCACCCTCGACCACAACACGATCGTCGGCCGCTCGAAGCTCGCCGATCCGGACTGGCGGGCCGAGATCGAGGTCAGCCCGAGCGCGGCGGTCGGCGACCCGAGCGCGGCATTGGCGAAAGTTCCTGGCGTGACCGCCTTCGCCGCGGCTTTCCAGAACGAGATCGTGCTGCACGTGCCGGGAACCGGCCGCTCCGCGCGCTCGCACCTGGTCGCGATCGAGATCGAGCACGCCGCGGACCTGGGCGCCTTCGCGATCCAGTCGGGAGCCGCGCTGCAAGCGCACAGCACCGAGGCCGGCGTGCTGCTCGGCGACGAGATGGCGCGCAGCCTGGAGGTCAAGGTCGGCGACATGCTGTTCCTTTCGCTGCCGCGCTTCGAGCCGGGCAAGGAATGCATCGGCGGCGAGTGGCGCAAGAAGGCCGTGCCGGCGGACAAGCAACACATTCCGCCCGAGCGCGAGTACAGCGTGCGCGGGATCCTGGCCCGCGAAGGCATCGGCCGTATTTCGCGCGGCGAGGTCGCGGTGGTCGACTACCGTTTTGGCTTGCAGCTGTTCGAGGGCGCGCACGTAGACACGCGCTACTGGCTCAAGCACGACAGCTCGGTCAACCTCGAGCGCATCCAATCGGCGCTGGGCCGCGCCTGGTCCTACGACTTGAAGAAGAGCGTGATCATCGGCCAGGCCGCCGACGAGCGCGCGTTCCGCAACGGCGTGCGCTTCGCGGGCTTGTTCGCGATGGTGCTCGGTCTGTACGTGATCTTCCACACCCTCTCGATGGCCTTGATCGAGCGCGTGCGCGAGATCGGCATCCTGCACTCGCTCGGCGCCAGCCGCTCGCAGATCGCGCGCATTTTCCTGACCGAGGCGCTGACGGTCGCGCTGCTCGGCGGCGGATTCGGCCTGTGGCTCGGTCTGCGCGGCGCGCAGGCCTGCTTGAGCAAAGGGATCACGACCGTGGGCGCGGGCGAGCACATCAACACCTTCGAGGTCCCCTGGGCCACGGTGCTGTGCTTGACCGGGGCCGGGATCGGCATCGCGCTGGTGGGCTCGATCTATCCGATCGCGCGCTTGCGCGGCGTGCGGACGAATCTGGCTGTGGAGAATCCTGGCTTGAACCGCACGCCCGAGAGCGTCCAGGCCGGCTCGCGCGGATTCCGCTCCTTCGCGGTGGCCTTGATCGCCGTGCTCTTGCCCGCGATCTACCTGTGGCTCGTGCCGATCGTCGGCGAGGCCCAGGCGGAGCTGGTCGGCATCCTGATGGTCGGCCTGGGAATCCTCGCGCTGTTCGTCAGCTTGCCGATGCTCCTGCCTGGATTGCTCGGCTGGCTGTGCTCGGTCCTCGCCGGACCCTTCGAGCGCTGGTTTCCCCTGGCCGGCAAGCTCGCCGCGCGCTCGATGCGCGACGCGCCGCTGCGCGTGGCGGGAGCCGTGTCCGCGATCGCCCTGG
>DATHET010000279.1:0-31084 GCA_035490315.1 Planctomycetota bacterium | reverse complement strand
TCGGTCAGGGTGTGCGTGACCGCCATGATGCGCATGGGATCGAACTTGCCCTGATCGAAGGAGATTCCGGGATGCGAGTACGTCGACATGGGTACGGCGCTGGGAATGCGCGGGTGGTCTGCAGGCGAGCTTGACATGACTACCGCCTGCAAACCGGATGGCTGGCCCTGTCCGTATCGGCTGTGCCGCACCCCGCGGTGTAAGCTTCACTCGAGCTCTCGCACGCATGCCCAGCCGTATCACGCCAGCAACGCAAACCGCTGACCGCGGGCCAGTCGCGTCGGGGCAGAATGCCCGAGGGACAGGTCCGATTGCTGCGCAGTCGAGGAGCCGGGTCCGCCTCTGGACGACTCGATTGCTCGCACTCGCGACCGGTTCTCTGCTCGTCGCCCTGCTGGTCGAAGCTGGCCTGCGGATCGTCGCGCCCCAGCCGAAGAGCTGGCTCGACATCTACCGCACCCTACCCCCACCGCTGTACTTCGGCCTCGCTCCGAGCTCGCAAGCCTTGGTGGACACCCAGGAGTCGCGCTGGCGTGTCTTCACCGACGAGGCCGGCCATCGAATCGGAGCATCCCCCGCGCCGGCCTCGGATCGACCCAACGCTGTTTTCATCGGAGATTCCTTCACTTTCGGCCAGAGCGTCGAATACGAGCAGAGCTTCGTCGGCCTGATCGACGCCGCGCCCGACGCTCCCGCATCCTTCACGAACCTGGGCGTGGGCGGATACGGTCCCAGCCAGTATCGGATGGTGCTCGACCAGGTCCTCGGCGAGGGCGGACGACCCGCCGCGGTGATCGTCACCAGCTTCCTGGGAAACGATTTCCACGACTGCATGTGGGACAAGCACGTGCTCGTGCGCGACGGGGCTCTCACCGATGTCACGGGAGTGCGCGTCGTCCTGAAGCAGAATCTGCACTCGTATCGGCTGTTCTCGCGCTGGTGGCACGCCTGGAATCCGGCGCCGCAGCAGATCCAGGCGCGCCAGATGTTCGAGCCTGCGAGCTGGACCCAGCCCTTCTACGTCCAGGCCCGCGCAAAGTTCAGCGAGGAGTTCGAGCGCATGGCCCAGGCTTGCCGCTCGAATTCGATTCCGTTCCTGGTCGTGCTGATTCCTCCGCGCGAGACCATCGACCATCACGGACAAGCAGCCGGGCCGCTGCAGTACGACCTGCCCCTGGCCCAGGCGCGTGCGAGCCTACAGGAGCTGGACATCCCTTTCCTGGATGCCACGCCGAATCTCGTCGCGGTCGGCGCGGACCAGGCATTCCTGCCGATCGACGGACACTTGACCGCGCGCGGGCACCAGGCCGTTCGAGATTGCATCCAGCCCAGCGTAGAGCGGCTCGTCGGCGGACGCTGAACTCCTTCCATCGTGGGTCGCGGCTGACGCGCTTCCCTTGCACACGCCGGGTCGGAGCCACTACTCTGCCGCGGATGCATTCGAGCGAGCGTGATTCCCAGGCTGCGCGCTGCGACGCACGCGGGCCATCCAGTCGGATCGAGCCTGGAAGGCGATGGGATCGCTAGCCCGGGTTCACCTCGCGCTCGATCGCGCCTGGAATCTGACGCCCCTTCGACAGCTGCGTCAGCGGGCTTTCGAGCGCCGCTTCGAGGCGGGCAGGTCCGGGCATTCGTTCCGCGGTGTGTTCGACAGCTTCGAAGCAGCGCAAGCCAGCGCGCCCGCCAGCCTGCCGCTTGGCTACGACAACCAGGAGAGCGCGGAGATGTACACGCGGCGCCTGGAGATCGACGACCACGACTACCCGGCCTTGTTCTGGCTGGAGAAATCGCTGCAGGAAGGCATGCGGACCATCGTCGACCTCGGTGGAAGCGTCGGCATCAAGTACTACGCCTTCCGCCCCTTCTTGACCCAACCCGAGCGCGTGACCTGGCGCGTGATCGACGTCCCCGCGGCGGTCGAGCGAGGACGGCAATTGGCGCGTTCCATGCAAACCGGCGAGCAACTCGAATTCTCCGCTTCGCTGGCGTCGGCGGAGCGGGCGGATGTTCTCTACGCATCCGGTTCCTTGCAGTACCTTCCGCAGACACTCGCGGAAATCCTGGGCGGACTCGTGCACCGACCGCGGCGATTGGTCGTCAACACCACGCCGATCCACGCCGAGCGCTCGTTCTTCACCCTGAACAGCATCGGGACCGCCTTCTGTCCTTACCGGATCCAGGCTCGCTCCGCGTTCGTCGAGGGCGTGGAATCCCGTGGATATCGTTTGCGAGCGCAGTGGAAGAACGTGAACAAGCACATGGATCTGCCTTTCGAATCGGGCCTTACTCTCGAGCACTACTCTGGCTTTTGCTTCGACGAGAAGGGTTGAATTGAAGCAGCCCGGCAGCCTGCAATTCGAAACTGCACCGGCGTTCAAGGGCGGCGCCTCCAGGGTCCGATAGGTTCCGCGCCATCCGGTGTCGCAGCGCCCATGATCCACACAGTTCCGCTGCAGTGCATCGTTGGTTTCGAGGGAGAACCGACATGCTGAGCCGCATTGGAAGGACGAGAGCGTTCCTGGCAGTGCTTCTGTGCGCGCTGATCGGCCTCGCCGGCTGCGGCGCGGCGGGAGGCTCCTCGGCGGGCGGCGGGTCTTCCGCGCAGATCGGGGTTACTCCGCTGAGCGACTTCCTTGCCAGCGGCATCGTCGGCGGCAGCTTCGCGCCGGCGAGCAAGGTCTACACGGTCACCAACCTCGGCTCGAGCAACGTCGACTGGACAGCCGGCTCGCCCTCGACCTGGCTTTCCATCGACCAGACTTCGGGAACGCTGCTGCCGGGCGATTCCGTCGACGTCACGGTTTCGATCGATCAGGCCGCGGCCATCTCGCTGGCAACAGGTGTCTACGCCAGCTCGGTCGCCTTCCACGACGCGCTTGCGGGAGATGTCGCGGTGCTCGCGACGCTGACTGTCAACGACCCGCCCGTGATTCCGCCGGACACGATGAGCACGGCCTCGCGAACCACGGGCGTCGCGCCGCTTTTGGTCGTGTTCGACGCGGTGGACACAGCCTCGCCGAGTTGGACGAGCGGTGTGGCCCAGCCGGCGAACGGCGACTTCGGATCCTTCCAGCACAGCTGGAACTTCGGCGACCTCAGCGGCGGAACCTGGCCCTTCAGCGGGCGGCCGCAGAACGAGGACACCGGGTACGTCGCAGCCCACGTCTTCGAGCAGCCCGGGACCTACGAGGTGACGCTGCACGTGCTCACCGCCGCGGACCAGGACATGGCCTACACGCAGAACATCACCGTGCTGCCCTTCACCGGCACGACGTACTACGTCTCCAGCTCGAGCGGCAACAACGGCAATTCCGGCACGAGCCAAGGCAGTCCGCTCGCGACTTTCGACGCCGGGATCGCGAAGAGCGCCAGCAACGTGCGCATCCTCTTCAAGCGCGGCGACAGCTTCCCGACCGCCGGGATCCGCACCATCAACAGCATCGGCCCGGGAATCGTCGGCGCCTATGGAACGGGAGCGAATCCAGTCGTCCTGACGAGCACGGCGACCAACGCGGATTCCACGCTCACGGTCAGGGGCAATGACTGGCGCATCACGGACCTCAACTTCGTCGGCGCTGGAGTCGGAGGCGACGACACCGGTCGCTCGATCAGCATCGGGACCACCGGAGGGAACAAGGTCCAGAATTTCCTGGCGCTCCGAGTCGGAGCCACGGGCTACGGAACGGGCATCGAGTGGCCGGACGCGTGGATCGGCGGCAACGTACCCGACTTCCAAGAGAACATCGGGATCGTCGACTGCCATCTTCATGATCTCGACCAGTACGGGATGTACGTGGGCGGCCTGCACCTGGCCGTGCTCGGCAACCGGGTCGAGAACATCACGCCGACCGGGGAACACATCCTGCGGATCTGGCACATGCACAAGAGCCTGGTCTCGCACAACTATCTCTCGACACCCGGCAACAACAAGCACGTCATCAAGCTGCACAACGCGATGGCCTACGGCGCTCCGGCAGCCAAGGACGGCGAGTACATCCACATCGCCGACAACGACATCCGCGGTGTCAGCCAGTGGTCCGTGGCGATCGGACCTCAACACGCCCAGGCAGACGAACGCATCCGGCAAGTGGTCTACGAGCGCAACCGCAGCCAGAACTCTGGCATCGACCTGATGATCTGGGCACGCAAAGTGACCGTCAGGAACAACGTCTTCAACGGCAGCATCACGCAACTGAATCCGACCGCGGTCTGGATCGGGCGGCGCGGGATCGAGCCGGCCTCCGACGACGTGCGGGTGTTCAACAACACGGTGTACCAAGCGGGGCACCCGTCGGTCATTTTCAACCCCTTCTATGTCGAGCCGGTCGTCACGACCATCACGATCGAGAACAACCTGGTCTGCATGCCCAACTCCGGCGTACCGATCCAGATGGTCGGCGGCACTCCTTCCGTGGGGGTCAACAACGTGATCGCCACCTCAGGTGACTTCGTGAACGCGGCCTTTGGAGACTTCCACCTCGCGCCGGGATCGATCGCGGTCGACGTGGCCATTGCCCTGAAAGAAGTTCGCGAGGACTTCGCGCGGGCGCTTCGACCGCTGCTGCCGGATCTCGGCGCCCTCGAGCAGTAGACGGCTCGCTCCACGCGGGACTTGGACCACGACGCTCAGCGCTCGCGCCGATCCGCGCTTCAGGCATCCGAACCGAAGAAGTGCTTGACGCGCATCCGGACGAGCTCGGGCTCCATCTGCGCCTCGTAACCGCTGGCTCGACGCTCGATCATCGACAACCAGGGATACTTCTGGTTCTTCAGCTTGAGCATCTCCACGGACATCTCGACTCGCCCGACACGCTTGGCCGGCACTCCCGCGACCACGTCGCCCTCGGCCACGTCGCTGCTCACCACCGACCCGACCGACACGATCGCGTTCGGGCCGATGGTGACATTCGGCAGGATGATGGCTCCATACCCGATATAGACATTGTCGCGGATCTCGATCTTCCCCACGTTGTCGAGCTTCAGCCCGTACGCATGGTTGATCATGTTCACGGAGCCATCGTGGCCGAAGATCGCGCAGTTCGAGATCCGCACGTTGTTCCCCATGCGGATGTAGGCACGATCCTCGATCAACGCGTGGGGATCGAGCCAGCAGTGATCCCCCATCGCATGGAAATCGCCGCGCTCGCGGAGCATCTCGGCCCATTCGCCGCCGTCGGGATGGACGAGCTTCCGGTAGAGCCCCTCGTATCGAGCATTGCGTATGGCGAGCGCGCGCCACAGCCCCGAGCCCATCCTCACGCGCTGGCTCCGTTCGAGACCAGGGTTCTGGAGTAGCGCACGATGCTGTCGATGCTGTCGAAATTCGCCAGCGTGATCTCGGCGGGCGGGATCGCGCGGCCGATCTTGCCTTCGACGAAGCCGACCAGATCCATGACGCTCAGCGAATCCAGCAGGCCGCCGGAGAAGAGTCCCGTTTCGTCCGTGAGCACGCCCTTGACGCCGAGCTGGGAAACGAGCTCGCTTCGGAGTGCTGTCCTTAATTCATTCATCGCGATGGCAGGGAAGGGTGCTACTGCGCCGGCCTTGCGTCGCCGCGCAGGGTACGTCGCAACAGTTTGCCCGAAGTAGTGCGAGGAAGTGTCTCCAACCAAGTGTATTGGACGGGAACTTTGTAGGACTCGAGTCGGGCGGCCACCCACTGGGACAGCTCGTCGAACGAGATCGTAGGCCCCCCCGAGGCTGCGACGAGGAAAGCGCCCACCACGTGTCCAGCGATCTTGCGCGGATCTGGAACACCCACGCAGGCGCATTCGCGGATCCCGGGATGCTCGCTGAGGACTCGCTCGACTTCTTCGGGGGAGACGTTGAATCCCCCGACCTTGATCATGTCGTCCATCCGACCGCTCAAGTAGATGAAGCCGTCCGCGTCGATGCGGGCCAGATCGCCGGTCGAGACCCAGCCATCCACGAAGGCCGCAGCCGTGGCCGAGGGATCGTCCCAATAGCCCGAGGAGATGTGCCGGCCCCCGATCCAGAGCGTGCCCAATTCTCCCGGCCGGCATTCCGAGCCGTCCTCGGCGCGGATGCTCATGCGCACGCCGGGCGCCGCCAGACCGACGCTTTCGAGATGGTCGCGGTGGCGGTGGAACTCGATGAACCCCGAGCGTGCCGCCTCGGTCAAGCCGTAGTGCATCCACAGGTCGGTCTTCGGCAGGAATTCCATCAAGGCCTGCTTGTGCTCCATCGGCATCGGCGCGCTGCCGATCTCGATGTATTTCAACTGCCCAGCGAGGCTTCCAAGCCCCCTCG
This sequence comes from Planctomycetota bacterium, assembly GCA_035490315.1. Taxonomy (GTDB): domain Bacteria; phylum Planctomycetota; class UBA1135; order UBA1135; genus JADJQU01. The sequence continues at coordinate 24,814 of DATHET010000279.1, read as the reverse complement.
TCCCGCTGCGAAGCAGGACCGCGAAGCCGGCCGGGACGCCTGCCAGGCCAACGGCATCGTGCTTCTGGATCGCGCCGAAGATCTCTCCGGGCAATCGGAAGCCGTCGATCAGCACGATCGTCCTGCCACCGAGGAGCCCGCAGCGCATGCGGCCCAGGCCAAAGGCGGCGTACAGCGGAAGCGGCAGGACTTCGGCATCTCCCTCGCGGCAGCGGATCACCGCATTGATGTGGTTGGCCGCGACCGCGATGTTCTCCTGGGTGAGCCGCACCCCCTTCGGTCGGCCGGTGGTGCCCGTGGTGAAGATCAAGTCGGCGAGCAGTTCCGGCGCAGGCGGCTCGTGGGCAAACCCCGTCTGGGGCAGGGCACCGAGTTCCTTGAGCTCCCGGATCCTCCCCAGCTCCGGATGGGCTTCGGCCTTCGCGCCGAAGACCAGTTTCGGCTGCGTGCGCGCGATCAACTCCTCTCGTCGACTCGTCGGCGAAAACGGATCGAAGGGAACGGCCACGGCGCCAAGCAGGTGAGCGGCGTAGTAACCGTAGGCAAATTCCGGGAGACTGAGCCCAGCCAGGAGCACGCGATCTCCCGTACGAACGCCCGAGTGTGCGAACTCGTCCGCGGCGGCAAGCACCCTCGTCCACAATTCGCCGTAGCTGACCCGAGCTTCGCCCGCCACCAGGGCAGCCCGCTCCGGCTGGAGCAACGCTCGCCGTCGCAACTCCTCGACCAGGGTCGTCATCGCAGCACCTGGCCCCCTGCCTCGCGGCGCGCCTTCGGCAATCCGTCGCAGGCTCCGGAGCTCATTTGGCTCGATGATACCTTGCGCCTCCAACTCCAAGGCAGGAGCTTTCGCATCGGTGTCGGAGCGCGGGTTTGCATGGAGATAAAGTCGCGTGCCCTGGGACGTTTGCGCCGCCAGGCAGGCTCAGACCTCCAGCGGGATCAGCAACCCCTCACGAAAAACAGGCACGGTCTCGAAACAATCGAGCTGCGCGCAAAACCGGACATCGTCGGCATAGCCCAGCCCCACGAGGTTCCTTCCGGCATCGCTGGCGAAGAAGTCGGCCTCGAGCGCCGTCGCGAAAGGCGGCAGGTCGCCGTGCACCCTCGCCCCAGGCATGGCGCGCACGATCTCTCCGGCAGCGAGGGAATCCTCGATCGCATCCTGGTTGTTCCGACCCGCCATCAGCAGGGTGATCGGATGCCCATGCATCTGGGCCAGGCGTGTCGCCGCCGCGGCCACGGCGCGGCGGTTCAATGTCGTGCCGACGAGCACGATGGTCGCCTCGCTCACCGCACTCAACAGACACTCGACTCCGTTGGTGGTCGTCAGCACCAGGGTCTTGCCGGCATAGGATTGACCCAGGATCTCCGTCGGACTGTTGCCGTGCTTGACGTGCGGAAGCTTGCGCCCGCCGCGTTCGCCGGAAGTCACTTCACCGACGCATTCTTCGGGGCTGGCGACCGGTCGCACAGCGGCCATGCCGCTCTCCAGCGCCGTGACGATCGTGGCGCTGGCTCGCAAGGCGTCGATCAGGACCACGATGCCGCCGCGTTGGCGGGCTTCGATCGCACCGTGAACGCCCATCCCGAGAAATACCTCGAGGCCGGTGAGCTGCATCTCGGCGAACGTGTCGCCGCGCAGGCCGGTGCGAAGCGTCGCCAGGGACAAGGCCTCCTCGAAGGGGACATTCCCCAGGTTCACGTCGCGCCCGAAGGTTCGGATCATCCACAGCTGCTGCGCCTTGTGCGGCGCCTCGAATACCAAACGGTCCCGGCCGACACGCTCGACGATGCGGTGGATCAGCTCGCTGGCGGGTTTGCCGGTCCGATCGTAGATACCGACCGTTCCCGACTCGCGTGCCTCGAGGATGACTTTCTCGGCGCCCGCGTCGAGCTCGCGCAGGATCGCGTCGACCCTGTTCTCGAGGCTGAGTCGGGCATCGTCCTCCGGGTCCTTCTTGCCGACTTCGCTCCACACGCGCAGACCCTGCTTGCGCGCCTCTGCGATCAGTCCGAGCTTCTCTTCCTCCGACATCGGGTGGACGCCGTTCGAGACCTCGACCATGGCCAGGCCCAGATCGCGCGCGCCCTCGAGGAACTCGCGAACGCGATTCTGCGCGAAGGCGATCTCGAGGAACGTTCCCCCGCTGCAGCTGGGTATTCCCGCCTCGGAGTAGACCTCGACTTTCCGGCGCAGCGCCGCGGCCGGCATCAACCGCGCCGTGGCCCAACCGAGCTTGACCACGTCGATCCATTCCCCCGCCGTGGCGATGCGATCGGCGGCTTCGGCGGGACCCGTGCCCTTGTCCATGACGCTCGTGAGCGCCACCGAGCGCGGCTTGGGAGGCAGGGGCGGATGGGTGATTGCTTCGAAAGGATGCCGGGGAGTCATCGCGGCGAGGCGTTGGGAAAGCGGTTGCGCCTGTGGGAATGCAGGCATGGGAAGCACTCGCTTGCCTGATCCTACTCGGTGGGCTCGTCGGGACGCAGGGACGATTTTTCCCAGCGCGAGGCCCCGTACAGGGCGGATCCCGTGCTCGTGCATCCCAGGACGCCTCTCGCGCCAGCTGCAGCTTGCTCCGCAGCCGCGCACCACGCCGCGGAGTCGACTCCCCCGCGAGTCCCTCGGAGTATGCTTTGGCCGCACGGAGGACCTCCGCTCGGTCCGCGCCGACCCGCCATGGAACCAGGAACGATGAGTACCCTCCGCCCGCTCGACCTCGAACGCCTGCGCCACGAGTTCAAGACAGCGCGCCCCTTCCCGTTCATCAAGATCGACGACTTCCTCGATCCGGATTTCGCACGGGAGGTGGCCGCCTCCTATCCGAGCTACGAGGCCGCTTCGAAGCTAGGCAAGGGCTTCGAGAGCGCCAACGAGCACCTGAAAGTCCAGGTCACCGACAGCGCGCAATTCCCGCCCGCGGTGCGCAGGCTGCACGATGCCCTGGCCTCCCAGGAATTCCTGGACGCGCTGTCCTTCATCACCGGGATTCCAGGCCTGCTGGCCGATGAGTCGATGGTCGGAGGCGGAATGCACCAGACCGGCCCGCGAGGACGGCTGGACGTACACATCGATTTCAATTACCTGCGAGAAAAGCAGCTCCACAGACGCCTCAACATCCTGATCTACCTCAATCCGGTCTGGGATCGGGCATGGGGCGGCAGCGTCGAGCTCTGGGATCCCGAAGTGAAAGTGTGTCATCAATCGCTCGAGCCCATCCTGAATCGCTGCGTGATCTTCGAGACGAGCGAGATCAGTTTCCACGGAGTCGAGGCGGTCACATGTCCCCCCAACACGACGCGCAAGTCCTTCGCGGGCTACTACTACACCGCCGAAGCGCCGACGTCATGGAATGGGACGACGCACGACACGGTCTTCCGGGCACGCCCGAACGAACGCGTGAAAGGTTGGGTCGTGATGCCTCTCGAGCGCTTCGGAAAGGGATGGAAGAGTTCGATGCGCACGCTGAAGCAGTCCGCCAAGCGGATCATCGGCCCCTGAGCGCGCTCCGACGCAGGCCGCGCGCACAAGGTCCCCACAACCGCGACGGTTGTGAACGGAAGCTGGCCACCCGGCCCGCGGTGCATCCGCTGCCCAACCCCCGGCTGCCCCGATGATTGCCATCGCCTACGTCGCGCTCTTCGCGATCCCGCTGCTCGCGGCCGTGATGATCCTGACGTACCGCGGCTCGACTCGCGTCGTGGCTATCGCGCTCATCGGCGGGTGGCTGGCCATGCCGTTGCTCCGAGTCACGTACGTCGGTCTCCCGACGATGGACAAGGAGTCGATGCTCGCGTTCAGCATCCTGCTCGCCACCTGGTTGGCGCGATTGGGATCGTACCCGCCGGTCAAGCTGCGCTGGTTCGATCTGCCGGTGATCGTGCTTTGCCTGGCACCGATCGCGTCGTCGCTGAGCAACCACCTCGGCCTCTACGACGGAGTTTCGCGCGCGGTTCGGCAGACGTTCATCTGGGGCGCACCCTACGCCATCGGACGGATGATCTGTGTCGATCGCGCATCGTTGATGGTCATCGGGCGTGTGCTGCTGATGGGAGTCGTCTGCTACACCCCGCTATGCCTGCTCGAGTCCCGACTCGCGCCCCAGTTGCACCAGTGGATCTATGGGATTCCGGGCCGAGTCGGATGGGAGAACGTCGGCTTCTACGGTCCGCTGAAGTGGAAGCCCACCGTGTTCCTGCAGTCGGCCCTGGAGCTCACTCCGCTGATGGGAATGGGTTTCCTGTTCGGGTGGTGGATGCTGTACCGGCGCAGGCTCGCGAGGGTTGGCATGTTCACCATGACCCAGCTGGCGGTGATCGCCCTGGTCGCCACCTTGATGGGTAAGTCCCTGGGGGGAGTGACTCTGACGTTTGCCGGCGTTTGCGTGCTGTACTTGGGCCACCGGTTTCAGACGCGCGCGTTCTTGATCGCCTTGATGGCGCTGGCGCCTCTCTACGCGATCACCAGGACGACGGGGATGTGGAACGGCAGAGCGCTGGTGGAGTTCATCGCGGAAAACGTCAGCGCGCGTCGCTCCGCGTCCCTCGACTATCGGATGGCCAACGAGGACATTCTCGTCGCGAAGGCACTCGAGCAACCGACTTTCGGTTGGGGCGGCTGGGGCAGAAATCGTGTGTACGACGAGGAAGGGCGGGACCGATCCGTCACGGACGGTCAGTGGGTCATCACATTCGGCACCGATGGACTCGTGGGTCTGATCTCATGGCTCGGCATTTTGCTGGTCCCGGCCTGGCTCATAGTCACGCGTTATTCATCCCGAACTGCTTGGACGGATCCGCAGAACGCAATCCTGCAGCTCGGCGCCGTTGTCCTCGCATTGCACTCGATCGACTGCCTGGCCAACGCAATGCCCAGCCCCATCTACTACTTGATTGCAGGAGGCCTATGCTCCGTGCTTCACAACGAGCGCCAACCGCGCCGGACTTCCGGTCGCAAGGGAAGCCAACTACAGAATCGTTCCGAGAAGCCTGCGGCGACTGCAACTTCGCTGCGCCTCGTATGAGTCGAGGCTCTCAGTTCGAGCTCACTCGCGAACATCGGCAATCGAGCCGCACTGTGGCCTTGTCGCGCTGGCGGCCGATAACCTGCGTCTCCTATGCGTCCCGATAACCAGAATCCCGGCACCGCTGTCAGGCGAGTAGCCATCGTCACACCGGCCTGGCCTCCGGGTGGTTCGCCCAACGGAGTCGTGACCTATGTCGTCGGGCTTCGCGCCGGGCTGTCGGCGGTTGGCATCGAGTCTCGCGTGTTCACGCCCAATCCGGGTGAGTCCGTGGGGAGCGACGTCGTCGATGTTCGGAAATTTGGGCCTTCCCCGTTCATCGGAGCCGCGTGCAGGTTGTACGAGTCGTTCACTCGAAGACGGATCGACCCCTGGTGGCGCGGGCGACGTCTCGCGGCGGCCCTTCGCCACACGCTGCGAGACACCCATCTCGATCTCCTGGAAATGGAGGAGTCGCTCGGCACTGCATGGCATCTGCGCCGGAGAAGCTCTCTGCCTATCGTCGTTCGTCTGCACGGTCCGTGGCTGGCCGTCGCCCCGGCAATGGGACTGACCCGCGATGCCAATTGCATCCGACGCGAGCACGCCGAGGGACGGGCGATCAAGGCCGCAGATGGCGTGTCCTCACCCTCGAGACACTGCCTGCAGCAAGTGCGCGAGCATTACGGCATCGACTTGCCGGATGCCGAGGTCATTCCCAACCCTACGGCGATACCGGAGCCTGGTTCCGGATGGACCTATGACTCCTGCGACAAACGATCGATCCTGTTCGTGGGAAGATTCGATCGCCTGAAGGGCGGCGACATTGTGATCGACGCTTTCAAGCAGATCGCGGAAGAGCGGCCCGAAGCCGAGCTCATTTTCGTGGGGATGGATCGCGGTGTCGTGGATGGAGCTGGCCGTACTCGATCGCTCGCGGAGTATCTCAGCGACCGCTTGTCCCCTGCGCAGATCGCGCGCGTGCATCAACTGGGCCAGCAACCGCAATCGAGCATCGGTGAGTTGCGGCGAAAGGCGCTGGTCACGATCGTGGCATCTCGATTCGAGAGTTTCTCGATGACGGCGTTGGAGGCCCTCAGTTTCGGCTGCCCGCTGGTGGCCTCGGACGTGGGCGGCATTCCAGAGATCGTGGTGGACGAAGAGAATGGCCTGCTCTTCAAGGACGGGGACTCGACCGGACTCGCGCGTCAAGTCCTCAGAATTTTCCGAGATCCTCAACTCGCGCAACGCCTGGGCAAGCACGGCGCTCGGGATGCAGCCGAGCGATATGCCCCGACGGTCGTGGGACGGCAGACGGGCGCGTTCTATGCTCGAGTTTGCGCGAAAGGACGTGGATGAGCACGGCACACGGATTTCAACGATCCGATCGCCAAGGCGCGCGCCTTGGACTTGGAGAGGTGGTCCGCTCGCGCTCGAGCTAGAAGATGGAGATACAACCCAGGACCTGCGTGGTCGTCTCGTACTGGAGCGGCAGGCATGTCAAGAAACTGCACAGGCTTCTCGACCAAATGCTCAAGTACGAGGCGGGCAGCCCGTTCCACGTGGTCGTCGTATGCAATGGCGGAGAGCAGCATCCCCTTTCCTTGCCGTCTCGGTTCGCAGTCCTGAATCCAAGGGTCCTGGCGCGGGAGAACACCCACTACAATCTCGGAGCGTGGGATTTTGGTTGGAGGAACGCGCCGGGATACGAGTATTACCTGTTTCTCCAGGACGACTGCCATCTCAAGCTCGCGGATTGGGTTTACGAGTTCGAGCACAGAATGGACCGAGATCCGGGTGTCGGGCTTCTTGGTGAGCTCGAGAGATCCTCGAACATGTCTTGGGAATTCCTTGCCAGTTACAACGGCATGAGTGTCGATCCCGCGACCGGCAAGGAAGCAAAGTCGATCGATCTCTTCCTCTCCACGCTTGAAAAACACGGCATCGACTCGGGTTCTCTTGGGACGCACCTTCCGTCGCTGGTCTTATTCACGAGTCGCCGTATTCTCGAGGAAATTGGAGGGTTTCCGTTCTTCGGCCCCTCCTACCAGGAAGCCGTCTGGACGGAAGTCGCGACTTCCAGACTGATCGTCGCAAAGGGCTATCGAATCTCGAAGGTGACGGACTTCCCCTTCTGCTTCATCGGGCACGATGAATGGAAACTATCGGGCAGCGACCGGCGAACGGGGATTCGCAGGACACTTCACGACGCTCTGGAGGGCGCCAAGCGTTGGCTCAAGGCAGTGTTGAGGATGAAGCAAAAGTCCCGTCGCAGCGCATGAACTGGTCCACGCCCTGGTTCTATCGACCTCGCGCGGCACACAGCGCCACGTGCCACGATTTCAGGCTGAGCGGTTCTGCCCTGAGGGCGCCTCTCGCATGTCTGCGCGCAGTTTCGACATGGCCATTTTGTAGCGCCCACCAAGCCCACTTGCGGAGGTTGTCGGCAAGCGTCTGAGGTGCTTCCTCCGCGGAGGAATAGACCCGATCCTTCGGAGGAGGGAGACCTCGTCGTTCCGCTGCCGACACCGCTGCCCGGTACACCGCATCGCGTTGACGCGCACCATGCAGGTGGCCCACGCTCTCCACGTGGAAACGGTAGGAGAGCAGTTCCTGAGGAAGATTCGCCAGGCGACCAACCTCAGCCAGGCGAAGGAAGAGATCGGCATCCTCGGCAGGCCAGTACTCCGTCCGGTACGACCCGATCTTGTCGAGAGCCGAAGCCCGGATCAGGACTGTTGGATGGCAAATCGCCGCGCCGCCCCCGATGGTCAGGTGCCAGGCATCGATGGCCTCGTGGTCGATGGGCTTGGGAATCGTCATCAGCGGGAATCCATCGGGATCGATGACTGTTACGGAGGATCCGACCGCCACCAGGGATGGGTCCACGCGCAACGCGGCCATCTGCAAAGCGAACCGGTCCCCTCGTGCGATGTCGTCTGCATCCATGCGAGCGATGAACTCACCTTGAGCCTTGGCAAGCATCTCATTCAGCGCGATGACGTACCCGGTGTTAGGCCGGCTGATGATGCGGATGCGATCGTCTCGTGCCTCGAAGCTGCGCAGGATCGACAACGAGGTGTCCGTCGAGCCATCGTCCGTGATCAGGAATTCGAAGTCTCGAAAGGTCTGCGCCAGAATGCTCTCGACTGCCCGAGCGACATAGCGCTCAGCGTTGTACACCGGCATCAACACCGAAATCGTGCTAGTCACGACGGCGATGAGACGCGCAGGGGCGAGATGAATCCGAGCTGGGATCGGCTGCTCGCCATGCTCATCCTCCAAGCGCAGGCGCAGTCTGAGTATCGTGCTCGATCTCGAATGTGGCGGGCCACCACAACGCGGATGAGCCCAGAGGCGGAGTCTTCGCTTGCCCCCAGAGATCGTGCGCAACGACCTCGAATTGAAGCGAGTCGAGAAGGATGTGGCTATCCGCCGCATCATTCCCGATCCAGAGCGAAATCTGATATCGCCCTGGCATCAGCGGAACCATGCCGAGCCGACACGAGATGATGCCCGCCCGTGCCGGGCGCTCCAACGGCGCGTCCGCCTGGTATCTGTTGTTCGCCCCGACGAGTCGTGTCCCCAAAGAATCGGACAGCACCCAGCCGAAACGCGGCATGCGGATCGCCGGGTCGGCGCCGAAGTGGATGCGTAAGGTCAGCTCGTCACCCATGCGGATTGGGCGACCCACCGCCTCCGCCGAGAACACTTCGGCCCTACGGAACCAGACCGGCGCGCCCATCGGCCGCTTCGCTTCGATCGAATTCCGCTCTCCTTCGACACTGGCTGCCAGATAGCGTTGCACGATGTCACCGACAGGCCCGATCGCTACCAGCCTTCCCTTCTGCAGCATGAGAGCCGTTTTGCAGAGCGCATGAACCGCCGCCATGTTGTGGCTCACGAACACCACGGTTCGACCGCTTCCCCCCTGCGCGACTTCTCGCATCTTGCCGAGGCATTTCTTCTGAAACTCGGCGTCGCCGACCGCCAGTACTTCGTCGACGATCAGGATCTCTGGCTCGAGGTGCGCTGCCACCGCGAAAGCGAGACGCACGTACATGCCCGAGGAATAGCGCTTTACCGGTGTGTCGAGGAATTTCTCGACCTCGGCGAATGACACGATCTCGTCGAATTTGGATTCGATTTCGCGTCGCTTCATCCCGAGGATCGAACCGTTGAGATAAATGTTCTCGCGGCCCGTCAATTCGGGATGGAAGCCAGTGCCGACCTCGAGCAGCGACGCCACCCTGCCCCGAAGAAGTACTTGCCCTCGTGTGGGCTCCACGATTCGGCTGAGCACCTTGAGAAGCGTGCTCTTTCCCGCCCCGTTTCGGCCGATGATGCCGATCACATCTCCTTGGCCGACTTCGAAGGAAATGTCTTGCAGCGCCCAGAATTCCTCCTGCTCGGGAATCTGCTCCCCCATGCGGTGGAGTTTTCGAACCGGGGCAAGCACGAGACTCTTGATCAGCTCCTGGAACGTCTCTGTCCGACGCTGGGTAGCTCCCAGCCGGTACATTTTTCCGAGCCCCTCGACGGTGATCGCAGAGGGACTCACGCGATGTCGGCGAAGCGCCGCTCCATCTTCCTGAAATAGAACATGCCGAGCAGGAAGACGCCGACCGACGACGCGGCCGAGACACCGAGAGTCGGCAGATCAAAAGGGCGGTCGAGCAATGCAGCGCGGAATCCGTCGATGATTCCGCCGAGCGGGTTGAGCGCCAGCACCCACCGATACTCCTCCGGAACCAGCTTCACGGGGTAGATCACCGGACTCGCGTACATCCAGACTTGCATCATGAATGGAACCACGAAGCGAAAGTCGCGGTAGCTGACGGTCAACGCAGCCAACATCAACCCGACGCCAAGAGCTGCAACCACCGTCATCAGGACGAGCAGGGGAAGGAACACGATCCCCCAACCCGGAACCTGCTGATACCAGACCATGAGCACCGCGAAGACTCCGAACGAGATCGAGAGATCGACCAGGGCGCCGCCGACTGGCGCCGCAGGGACGAAAAGTCGCGGCAGGTAGATCTTCGTCAGGAGCGCTTCCTGGCTGATCAAACTCTGGGCCGCCTGGGTAACGCTCGTCGAGAAGAACGTCCACGGGAGCAGTCCGGCGTAGACGAACACGGCGTAGGGAACGTCCTCCGACGGGATCTTCGCGAACCGGCCGAAGATCAGCGTGAAGATCAACATCGCGAAGACCGGCTGAAGCACGGCCCATGCGACGCCTAGAACGGTCTGCTTGTAGCGGACTTTGATGTCCCGCTGGACGAGGAAACCCAACAGCTCGCGGTGCTCCCACAATTCCGCCCAGTCGACGGCGATCCAGCCGCGCCGGGCCCGGATCACGCTGACATGTCCGCTGCCGCCGCCAGCTTGGGGGACGGACGTCTGATGCGATTGGGGGTTCACGCGCTCCGCCGTTGTCGTCGGAGAGGGATCGACAACTGGATTCTCGGCGGGGAATGTCATGAACGGGGCTCGAGCGTGCCTAGCCTAGCAAGTGCGAACTGCGCGCAAACTCCCCTTGCCGGGCCCACCGCACCATCAGGTCCAGGGATCCAATTCCGTCGGGCCAGGCCGCGCGTCGCTTCAGCGCACCGCTTCGTGCAGCCTGCAGACTTCGGCGCGGAATGCGACCAGATCGAAGGCGCCGCCCGGCCGTGTCACACGCGTCCGCGTGATGTCGATGCGCCCCATGCGCAAAGGATCCCGCGGATGCAGACCCTCGGGCGGCTCCGTGGTGCAGGCGTATCGATAGCCGGCGCGGCCCGTGGCGGTGACGACACGCGCGTCATGGGATCCGTCGGGGTAGCAGAAGCCGGGCACTGGCGCGCCGATCCACTTCTGAAGTTTCTCGCGCGACTCCCGCAATACCTCTTCCAGTTCCGCGTCCGTCGCCAGAGGCAGGATCTCGTGGCTTGCGGAGTGCGAGCCGATCTCGTGGCCGCGGCGGGCGAGCGCTGCCACCTGCTCGATCCGCATGGGCCGATAGAGCGCGCCACTCTTGGCTCCGTCGTCTCCTGCGGCGAGCTGTTCCACGAAAGCCGTCCGGCGTTGATGGGGAGTGAGCTTCAGTGCCTCGATCCAGGCGCGCAGGCGGTTCTCCTCGATCTCACGGGCCGTGGGCGGAACGATTTCGTGGGCTCGAGCGGCGGAGAGAAGCGCGTCGTCCGTGGCTTTGCGCACGGCTCCGACCGCGAGGTCGAACCACATGAGCTCGCCTGATTCGACGAAGTTGGAGGTCACGAAGAACGTCGCGCGCAGACCCTTGGCCTCGAGGATCGGGGCGACGATCTCGAAGTTGTCCCAGTAGCCGTCGTCGAAGGTGATCGCGACCAGCGGTTTCGAGCGCGGTCGATTGAGGGCGTCGAGGGCGGCTGATAGCGGCAGCACTTCCGCATGGTCCGCGAGCCAGGCGACTTGCTCGGCGAACATCGAGTCCGGCATCACCAGCGATGGAAAGGGATAGCCTTCGCACTGCTTTTCGCTCAAGACGCGGTGGTAGGTGAGCACCGTCAAGCCGGCCTGCATGCGCGCTTCGAGCCAGCGCAGCACGCCGAACCAGCGGGCGCCATGATCCAGCACCACGCGAATCTGCCGGCGCATCGTCACGGTCAAGCGCGCCTCTCCGGGCGCGGCGCGTCCTTCTCAGATGCGGCGGAGCTCTGCGGGTGTCGAGGTCCGGACGGATTCTTCGTCGAGAGCCCGCGATCTGGGGACACGATCGGACTGCGCGAATAGGTCCAGGATGCCGAGAGCATGGCGAGAGTCTAGTGCCAGGGAATATGGAAACATCGGGCTCTTCGTCACTCCTTACCTGGTTCTCCCCTACCCGAGGAAGCGAGAAAGCCGCGCCGACCTGCGAGCTCGCAGGATACAGGAGACCGCGCAGAGTCACCAATCGGAACGTAGAGGCGCCCGAGGCGACAGCGGCGGTGCGTCCCGACGTGGCGCCTGCATGCGGGCACCCATAGACTGTTGGAGCGCCATCGCCTGTGGCCGGTCAGCGAAGCGTTCTCAGCTCTCGCGACGCTCCATGACGCACCAGATTCTCCCCAAATCCTGCCGAGTGCACCGGCCCTGCGCATGAACGCCGCGGCGAGCCCTCAGCCGAGCGCGTCCTACCTGCTGATCACGCCCTGCCGCGACGAGGCGGCCTACGCCCGGCGCTCGATCGAGAGCGTGCTGCGCCAGACTGTCCGGCCTGCCCATTGGCTGATCGTCGACGACGGCTCGAGCGATGACACGCCAGGGCTCCTGCGTGAATACGCGGCGCAGCACCCTTGGATCGAGATCCTGCGCCGCGAGGACCGCGGTGGGCGCAGCGTCGGGCCGGGCGTCATCGATGCGTTCTACGCCGGCTACGCGGTCGCCCATCCGGAGCGCTTCGAGTTCGTGTGCAAGTTGGATCTCGACCTCGATCTGCCGCCGCGATACTTCGAGATCCTGATCCAGCGCATGCGGGAAGAACCGCGCCTCGGCACGTGCAGCGGAAAGGCCTACTTCGAGGTTTTGGGCTCTGGACTGGTGAGCGAAGGCTGCGGTGACGAGATGTCGGTCGGCATGACCAAGTTCTACCGCCGCCAATGCTTCGAGCAGATCGGTGGATTCGTGCGCGGCGTCATGTGGGATGGGATCGATTGCCACAAGGCGCGCATGCTGGGCTGGAAGGCATGCAGCTGGGACGATCCGGAGCTGCGCTTCGTGCATTTGCGACCCATGGGTTCCAGCCACAAGGGGATCGTGCATGGACGCGCCCGCCACGGGCGAGGCCAGTACTTCATGGGTACGGGGCTGGCGTATATGACCGCCAGCGCGCTGTACCGCATGGGCCATCGACCGTGGATCGTCGGCGGTGCGAGCATGTGGGGCGGGTACGTGGCGGCTTGGAAGGAACGAGCGCCGCGGCTGGACGATCCGGCGCTGCGCAGCTTCATCCGGCGCTACCAATGGCAGTGCCTGTGGAAAGGGAAGGCGCGTGCGACGCGCGAGCTCGATGCGCGGCAGGCGGCGGCATGGCAAGCTCCGGCCGCCCGACCATGAGCGACCCCGCTGCACCCGCCGCGCGCGCTGGCGCAGTGCCGACGATCCAGTTGTTGGGTATCGAGGTCCACGCGATCAGCGAAGCGGGCTGCGTCGAGCGCATCGTGGAGGATGTTGCGGCCGGTCGCGGCGGCTGGGTCGTGACGCCCAACCTCGATCACCTGCGGCGCATGGTGCGCGAGCGCGAGTTCCGCGAGCTGTGCTCCCGTGCCGATCTGCGGGTCCCGGACGGGATGCCGCTGATCTGGGCCGCGGCGTTGCAAGGCACGCCGCTGCCAGAGCGGGTCGCCGGATCCAACCTGATCTGGAGCCTCAACCGCGCGGCAGCCGAGCGTGGGCTCTGCGTGTTCCTCCTGGGCGGCGACCCGGGCACGGCCGACCAGGCGGCTGCGGTGCTGCGCGAGCGCTTTCCCGGACTGCAAGTGGTCGGAACCCACTGTCCAGCGCCTGGATTCGAGAAGGAGCCGACGCGGATGCAAGCGCTGATCGACGCTCTGGAACTCGGCGCGCCGCAAATCGTGTTCGTCGCGCTCGGTTCACCGAAGCAGGAGCTCTTGATCGAAGCCTTGCGCGCACGCTGGCCGCGAGCCTGGTGGCTGGGCGTAGGCATCAGTTTCAGCTTCGTCACCGGAGCCGTGAGGCGCGCGCCGGTCTGGATGCAGAAGCTCGGGATCGAATGGCTGCACCGACTGGCGCAGGATCCGCGCCGTTTGTTCCGGCGCTACGTCATCGACGGGCTGCCCTTTGCCTTCGTGCTGCTGACGTCGAGCGCCTGGAGCCGTTTGAGTGGTCGGAGAGCTTCCAAGCCTGCAAATTGACGCGCGTCCCGCCCTTCGAGCTCGAGAGTTCGCAATCAGGCGCGCCGGCGCACGACGCGGCACCCCGCTGCTTGCTTACACTCGCCTGCTGCGATGTTGTTCCATGCGAGCCTGGCCGATACCGGAGCGGACGGGCGCTGGTCCATCGGCATCGGCGACCCGACGCCGATCGGTTGGTTGACGGTCGTGGGCTACGGGCTCGCCGCGTGCTTCGCCTTCGGCGCTTGCCGCAGGGCTCGCCGCGAGGCGTCCGGGCTGCGCGATGGCGACGCCGCGCGAGCCGGGAATGAGCGCCGGATGGTCGGGTTGTGGCTGATCGCTTGCGTCGTGATGGCGCTGCTCGGCGTGAACAAGCAGCTCGACCTGCAATCTCTGATGACGCAAAGCCTCCGCGATCTGGCGCGGTCTCAGGGCTGGTACGAGAATCGGCGTGAATACCAGCAGGCTTTCATCGCGGTCGTCGCGATCGCCGCGGTGGTTTCGGTATGCGTCACCGTCCTGGCCTTGCGGCCTGTTCTGCACCGCGCCTGGCTGACCGTCTTCGGACTGACCTGGATCGTCACCTTCGTGTTGATCCGCGCGGCGTCTTTCCACCACGTCGATCGCTTCCTTCGCGGCGGCAATGTGCGCTGGAACTGGGTGCTCGAGCTGGGAGGAATCGCGATGGTCGGTGTCGCGGGATACCGAGCTGCGCGCGAGCGTCCGGCCCCCAACCGGCGCGATGTCTGAGGCGAAACCTCAGCTCACCCGCGAGTGATCCGCTTGGGGGTGATCGCAAGACTGGGACGATTCCCGCCCGCTGCGCCGACTGCTCCGCTCCCGGCCGAGCGCTGCTTTCCTGGCCATTCGTGCTCGCCAGGGGCCCCGGAGTATAGTTCCCCTGCTCCCTGGTACCGGTGGTCCTTCCCGCCGCCGCGTGGTCGCAGGGGCCGCTCGATTCTGTTGGTAAGGTCCCGTTGAGCCGAATGTCGATGGTCATTCCCGACCTGCCTCGCAAATTCGTGAACTCTCGCCCCCTGAGAACCCACCCGCGACCCGAAGGCTCCTTCGTGGTCCCCTGCATGTCCCGAACCTCCGGTAAGGCCAACGTGGCAGGTTCGCTGGGACTTCGCAGGTTCGCCGCGCAACTCGCGGCAGCCCTGGGTCTGCTGCTCAGCCTGTGCCTGGGCGGATGCAAGACTGCCGGTCCCTCGATGAACTCCATGATCGATGAGATCAACGCGACCTACGAATGGTCGCCGGACATCGTCGCCATCGGAGACGTGCTCAACCTGCGCTTCTCCGAGAGCCCCATGTGGGACCACTCGGTGACGGTGCGGCCGGACGGCACGGCGACTTTCCTGGGCCTGCCGATCATGTCCGTGGCGGGGATGCGTTTCGACGCGCTCGAAGCTCGCCTGGTGCAGACCTACAGCCCCAAGTTCTCCGCTCCTCCGGGTATCGCAGTCCAGCTGGCGGTGCGCGAGAAGCAGCATGTCGTGGTCATGGGCGAAGTCACGAAGCCTGGCGAGGTGGTGCTCGACGCCCGCATGAATTTCCACGAAGCCCTGGCCCTGGCCGGGGGTCCGCTCAAGGAGACCGCGTACCTGGAGAACACCCTCTTGATCCGCTGGGTCTCGGCCGAGGCGCGCCAGCGCATCTGGATGTTCGACGCCAGCCGGGACGAGTGGAAAAACGGCGCCGCGCTCCGGTTGCAGCCCGACGACGTGCTCTTCGTGCCCAACACTTCGATCGACGTCCTCGACACCTGGGTGGATCAATACATCCGGCAGTTGATCCCGGTTCCCTACCTCATTCCCACGGTCAACTGAGCCATGGTCGACGATTCGAATTTCGACTTGGAAGGGCTCTCCGAGGAGAAGGCACCCGATCCGATCGAGACCCTGGTGATGCCGATCTGGCGAGCCAGGTGGTGGGTGCTCGCCGCCGGCTTCGCCGGGCTGTGCTTCGGCGCGTTCCAAGCGGCGATCAAGATCAACACCTTCGATTCCACGGGAAAACTCCTGGTGCGCGGAGGGATCCGCGAATCGGCGACTCCGGAGTCGTTGGTGGTCACGGGCGGAACCGGTGGACAGGCCAATGCGCGCGAGACGATGGCCAACGAGATCCACCTGCTCTCCGATCCTGAAGTGTTCCGGCGCGTGGTCGCCCTGGTCGGACCGGACAAGATCCTCGCTTCCTACGATCCCAGCGCGAGCGACGGGCCGGACACGCCCTTCCTCGATCGCATGCTGCACAGCTTCCAGACGCGCTGGTCCGCTTCCGGAGATTCGGATTCCGACGCGGGCGGCCATCCGCCGGACCGCTGCGAGGACTGCGCGCGCATCGCCGAGCAAGTGGTGGCGAGGTCGATGACGGTGCAGCCCGAGGCCGGCTCCAGCATCTTCACCGTCACCTACACGGCGCACACGCCGCGGCTCGCGTCGGAAGTGGCCAACGCATTCCTCAAGGCTGCGATTGCCCACCACCGCGATTTCTTCCGCGGCGGTCACGAGCTCGAGTTGATCAACCAGCGGTTGCACGAAGCCCAGGCGGAACTCAACGCGGTCGATCTCGCTCGGGCGACGTTCCACAACGAATGCGGCGTGTACGACATCATCGCGCAGAGCAGCGAGATCATGCAGGAGCTCGCGGCTCTCGAGGCCGAGATCGTGGCGGGGAATGCAACCGAGGCCGGGCTGCGCGGGAAGAAGGACTTCCTCGACCAGGCGATCGCGAGCGAGCCGATCAAGCTCGCGACCACCACGGAGCAGCCGCGTGTCCCGAACCCGACGCACAATTTCCTGATGCAGCAGAAACTGCAGCTCGAGCTGGCGCCGGTCGCCGACTCCGCCGGCAGCGTGCAGAAGCTGGAACAGCTCAAGGCGCAACGCGCGGAGCAGCTCAGCCAGTTGGAGAGCCGGCTGGCGATCGAGCCTGAATTCATCCAGATGGCGCCGCTGCGCCAGCTCGGACCCAATCCTCAGTTTCAATTGCTGGTGCAACAGGCGCGCGACACGGAGAGCGATCTGTTCGCCCTGAAGCAGAGCCAGGACATCCGGCGCGCGCGCGTCGCCGAATTGCGCGAGGAGCGCTTGCATCTGGAATCGTGTCGGGGTCAAGCGAACTCGCTGGACCGCGACTACGAATCGGCCACGCTGCGTCTGGCGCAGTGCACGCAAGCCCACGAAAAGCTCACGCTGCTCAATACCCTCGACCAGTCCGAGCTCACCAATCTGCTGGTGCTGCAGACTGCCAACTTGCCGCTCACGAAGAGCGGTCCCAAGCGCGGTCGGATCGTCCTGATCGGCGGGATCCTCGGAGCCGCTGCGGGCGCTGGAGTCGCGCTGCTGCTCGCCAAATTGAACCGTCGCGTCCGCCGGCCAGATGACCTCGCCAAGTGGGCCGGCGTGCCGGTGCTCGAAACCGTGCCCGAGGCCGATCTGCCTCGACCCAAGCGCGCACTCGTACCGTGACGCTGGTCTTGCCAAGCCCGGCCTTTCGTCCTGGACCGCCGCCGGCCACTGTTCCGCTCGGCGCCTCGCTGGTAGCCCTCGACTCGACCATCACATCGATCTGGACCACGCTCAGGCCGACGGCTTCGAGGGAAACGATGGATCGCCTGGCTTTCGTGAGCGCGCGCCACGGAGAAGGGACGACGACGCTCGCGAGCTGCGCGGCGATCGGCCTTGCGCGCTACACCAAGCTCAAGATCCTGCTCGTCGAGGGCAATTCCTACGGCCAGAGCCTGCTGGCGAAATTCGAGCTGGCGGACGCGCCGACCTTGCACGACGTGATCGCCGGACGGATCGCCCCGAGGGACGCTTTGCTCGAGACGGATGTCCCCAGGCTGCAGCTCCTCGGCCTGGGCCTGACGGGGGCCTCAGGCGCCTTGACGGTCGGGCGGGCGGAATGGGAAGCCATCCTGGGCGAGGTGAGCCAAGGCGTGGGCTACGTGATCCTGGACGCAGCCCCCTTCCTCGACCGGCCCCAGGCCCGCCTGGTGCTGGAGCCCTTCCCGCGGGTGGTCATCGTTGCGCGGGCAGGTTCTGCCGAGCGCGGGGACATGCAGACCCTGACGCAAGGCCTGCGCCGCCTGGGTCTGGATCCGCTTGGGGCGGTTCTGAACCGCTTTCAGTAAGGAGCGTTCCCAGAAATGAAACTTCTGGGGTACCCTTGGGTAGATTTGCATCCATGACAGCCAGATGATGCGTCCTACCCGCGACCAAGTTGACCAGTCAGTGATATCAGGTAGTATTTCTTCGTCCTAACGGCGTCTTCATCTTCCCATGGAGACCTGTCTGGCTCCCGACCGCTCCACGAAACCCGCCCTTTTGGGCTAGCTCGCATATGTCCCTTGCCAACTGGTTTTCTCGGTCGCTGCTTCGTAGGCGCGCACACAGCAGTTCTCCCTTGCCCGGGGTACTGAAGCAAAGCGAACTCCGACTCTGCATCGAGCGCGAACGCGCTCGCGCGGATCGGACGGACTCGCCCCTTTCTCTGGTTCTGATCGAGTTGTCCGAGGCGCAGTTGCGCAGCGACTCGCCAATGCACTTTCCTGTGGTGATCGCGCGGCGCCTGCGATGCACCGATGCTGTCGGCTGGTTCGACGACATCACGCTGGGCATCCTCTTGCCGGAAACCGACCACCCCGGGGCCGTGCAGGTGTCGAACGAATTGCGCGAAAATCTGAGCGCCGCCACGGCAGGCGCCCATTGGCGAATCCTGGCCTATCCCGAGAGCCAGCCTTGCGCTCCCAAGCGAGTGCAAGGCGCAGCGATGTCGCGCCGTATCCCCCAGGAAGATGCACGACACCGCGAAGTCGAGGCCCAAGCCTCGACACCTTGGGCTGTGGTCAATTCCGCGACTTCCAACGAGTTGGCCAGCGTGGGAATCGCGAGTTCCAATCTGGCAGCGGCGAGGATCGGCTTGCGCGAGGCCTCCATCCCGCAGCCCGAACCCCTTCGCGCAGTCCTGACAGTGCCGACTTCCGGAGCGAAGCGGACCCTCGACATCTTCGGCGCCGCCCTGGGGCTCCTAGCCCTGGCCCCGGTGATGGCCTCGGCAGCGGTGGCGGTCCGCGTTTCCTCACCGGGCCCGATCTTCTTCACCCAGCAACGGGCGGGTCCGGATGGCCGCAGTTTCACGTTCTACAAGTTCCGGACGATGCAGGTCGACGCAGAGCAGCGCAAGAAGGAGCTGCTCCAGTTCAACGAGCAATCCGGGCCCGTTTTCAAGATTGCGGCCGATCCGCGGATCACGCGCGTGGGCCGAATCCTGCGCAAGGCCTCGATCGACGAATTGCCCCAATTGTGGAACGTCCTGATCGGCGATATGTCCCTTGTCGGACCCCGCCCACCGATCGCGGCCGAAGTGAGCGAGTACGAGCCCTGGCAGCACCGCCGCCTCGAGATTCGCGGCGGACTGACTTGCATCTGGCAGGTCAGCGGCCGCAGCGCGATCAAGTTCGACGATTGGGTCCGGCTGGATCTGAAGTACGCGAGGACCAGCTCGTTCAAGAACGACATGGTGATCCTGCTCAAGACCATCCCTGCCGTTCTCACCGGGCGGGGAGCCCACTGAGCCGATCATGGGAAAGCCCATTTCTGCATCCAAACATGCGGATTTTCATTTTTCGGCGCCAGCGCCAACCCAGACATCGGGTTCAACGGGTACAGTAGAGATCATGAACGTATTGCAATCCTGGTCCAGAACGACGCGCGTGAGCGCGGCCCTGCTCTCGTTCACGGCGCTCGCGGCAGCGGCTCCGATCGGCAAAACTCCTCCGCCGAATCCGCTCACCGCACCCGAGATCGGTCCGGGACTGTTGGTGTGTGCGATTGTTCTGGCGGTTGGAAGCCTGCTGATCCTCACCGACTGGCTGCACAAGCGCGCGCGCGCCTCCTAACGAGCAGGGCTGAGTCAGCCCTGCAGATCCGGAATCTCCCCTACAGAGCGGGAGATTCTTCTTTTCAGGCTTCCGGGTTTGCTGGCAGGATCCGGTCCGGCGGCCGGACGGGAAACCGACTTCAAGGCCCTGCGGAGTGCCGACGATAGAGTCGATCCACCGATGACTCCTTCGCCTGAGCAGACGCGGGCCGGGCCGCGTCGCGTCTCGCGGGTCGTCCTCGCTTGCGGCGCACTGCTCGCAGCGGAATTCCTGGCCCTCATGCTGCGGTTCACCACGGCAGCATTTGACGGAGCCTCGCAGCAATGGGGTCAGGTGCTGCTGCGCAGCACGGTCCTGCCGCAGCTGGCCCTGACCTGCGCGACAGGCGTCGCACTGTTCAGCGGAAGCGTTCTCGAGCGGGAACTGCGCGCCATGCGCGACACGCTCCAGCCGCGTGCTAGCCGAGTGCCTGCACTCGCACTCCAGCTCTTCTGTTTCGCTCTGCTGTACTTTGCGACCTGGCAGGTCTTCGAAGTGCATGTCCCGGATGCCGCGGCGCCCTGGGCTTGGATCTGCGTGTGGGTGATCGCCGCCTCCGCGACCGTGGTGACAGGCGCCGGCCTATTCCTCTCCGGTCGCGATCTGATCCTGTTGGCACGCCGGACGAAGAAGTCGGTCGGCATCGCGGTCGCGATCGGAGTGATCGCCTGGATTCTGGGCTTCGTCAGCGCGAACGAGCTGCGACTTCCACTGCGAACGCCGACACTCTGGCTTTCGCGCAACATCCTTGCGCTGTTCAGCGATGACGTGGCCGTCGACGTCTCGCAGTTCGTGTTCGGCACCACGAAGTTCGCCGTGCAAATTGCGCCGCAATGCTCCGGTCTGGACGGAATCGGATTGCTCTTGGCATTCACCCTGGCCTATCTCTGGATCGCGCGCGACTCCCTGCGTTTCCCCCACGCATTCTTGATCCCTGTCCTGGGGATGGTCGCGGCCTGGGTCTTCAATTCCTTGCGACTCGCGGGCCTGGTCGCCATCGGCAGCTGGATCTCGCCCGACCTCGCCGTCGGAGGTTTTCACACGCTCGCGGGGTTGATCGCTTTCTGCGGGATTTCCTTGGGGATCGTCTGGTGGTCGCAGCGCTCGGCCTACTTCCGTTCGGAGCGTTCGATCCAGATTGCCATCCCGGCCGAGCGCAACCTGACCCTGGCGCTGCTTGGCCCCTTCCTGGTGTTCATGGCTTGCGGCGCGCTGCTCAACTTCTTCGCCCACACCCGCGCGCAGATGTATCCGCTGCAGCCTCTCGCCGCGGTTGCCGCGCTGCTCCTGTTGCGACGCGCCTACGCGCGACCTGAGCTGCGCGCCCCTTGGACAGGAATCGTCGCGGGAACCCTCGCGTTCGCCGTCTGGAGTCTTTTCGCTCCCACGAACACGCCGGGGCCCGCCGCAGAGAATTCGCATCTGGTCCCCGGCGACCTGGAAGCCAGCTCTCGAGCCATCTGGATCGCCGCGCGCGTGATCGGCTACGGGCTGGTCACGCCCCTGATCGAGGAGTTGGCCTTTCGTTCCTATCTGCTGCGGCGATTGACTTCCCGCGACTTCGAGCACGTGCCGCTGACCGGCTTCTCGTGGACCGCTCTGGTCGCCTCGTCGATGATCTTCGGAGCTCTGCACGAGTCCTGGGCACGGGCAGCGATCGCGGGAATGATCTATGGCCTGGCCATGCGCAGGCGAGGACGCGTCTCCGACGCAGTCATCGCGCACGCGACGACCAATCTGCTGCTCCTGACGCAAGCCTTCGTCCGCCAGGACTGGG
The DNA here is from genome assembly GCA_035490315.1 of Planctomycetota bacterium. Lineage (GTDB taxonomy): Bacteria > Planctomycetota > UBA1135 > UBA1135 > JADJQU01. The sequence continues at coordinate 3,247 of DATHET010000279.1, read as the reverse complement.
CGCTGCTCGGCTGATCCGGGACCGGGCGTCCGGATCGGGGCAGCAGATTGGGCGCGACGACAGCGATGTGCGCCGGTAGCGTACCGCCATGCCCGCCGACGACTTGGAAGCTGATCCCAGCGCTCGACCTCGCAGCTCGCGCTGGAAAAGAATTGCGCGCGGTGTGCTGCTCCTCGTCGTGCTCACCTTCGTGATCGCGGAGATCGCGACGCGCGCGCTCACGCACGCAGGCGACAGCGAGATGGCGATGATCGGGCGCTTCACGCTGCTGCCCTTGCGACCCGAGCGCGCGGCCCTGGAGAAATGGCAGGCGGACCGAATCACACCGTCGTATGTGGTGGAAGATCCGCTGCTCGGCTGGACCATCAAGCCCGGTGGATCCTCCGACATGTACCAGGCCAATTCGCAGGGCCTTCGCGCCGCCGCCGAGCGCAGCTACTCCGCGGAAATTCCGGCTGGAAAAGTCCGAGTCCTGGCGCTGGGCGATTCCTTCACGCACGGCGATGAAGTGGGCTTGAAGGATTCCTGGCCGCATCTTCTGGAGTCGAAACGCGACGACCTCGAGGTGCTCAACCTGGGCGTGCCAGGTTACGCCACCGATCAAGCGCTCCTGCGTTGGGAAAATCTCGGCCAGCAGTTTCGCTCGGACATAGTGATCCTCGCCATCTGGCCCGAGGACATCTGTCGCAATCTCAACCTCGTCAGGTTTTACCTCACGACGAATGGGATGTTCAATTCGAAGCCCCGCTTCGTGACCGAGGCCTCTGGCCTTCGCTTGATCAACTCGCCGGTGATCCAGGGCAAGGCACTGGTCGAGCTGGTGACCGAGCCTGGAGCAGCTCCGATCCTGAAGGACGACGCCTGGTACTCCCGCGAGGAAACCATGTGGAAGCCCTACCAGCACCTGCGCTCCCTGCGCTGTCTCGAGACACTCTGGAACCTGAAGTCGCGCCGCGATCGCCGCCAACGCATGTACGACGGCCGCGATCCCTCCGCGATCGACATCACCGTCGCCATCGCCGAGCGCTTCCGCGAGGAAGTCCGCGCGAGCGGCGCGACCCCGATGATCCTGCTCATCCCCATGCGCGACCTGCGCGACCTGCACCGCGAGGAGAACGGCTTCCCGCTGGTGCGCGCGCTGCGCGCGAAGCAGCTCGACGTCATCGATCTCGGTCCTCCGATCGTCCAAGCCATGGACAGCGGCACGGAGAATCTCTTCCTGCCTTCAGGACACATGACGCCGGCCGGGAATCACCTGCTCGCCCAGGAACTCGATCGAGCCCTCGAGCCATGGATCGCAAAAGCCAAGGCCAGACGCTGAGCCTCGCTCCAAGCCTCGCCGCTTGCGAGACCACCTGACTCCGCTCGGCCGCCTGCGAACATTCGACGGGGCGCGGCCCGACGTTAGAGTGACTTGCGACCCGCCCTTGCCCCGTTGCAGGGCCAGGCCTCACAGCCATGCAGGCACGCGCGCTGGCAGGCGCGACAGTGGCCCGCATCGCGAGCCCATCCATCCATGCACCCTCCGAACGAGCAGGAAGACCGGCGCTGGCTTCGGCTGCTGGTCCTGCTCGCGATCCTCCTGGGTGCGGGTCTGCTCTACGCGAGCACGGCGCGGCGAACGTATTTCTACGACAGCGACGCGAGCACCTACCTCGAGCTCGCGCGATCCCTCGCCAGCGGCGCGGGCTACGTCTTCGACGGCGAAGCCCACACGAAGTTCCCGCCGGGAGTGCCGCTGCTGCTCATGCCCTTCGTCCAGGCGCACGACGGCGATTTCCAGCTGCTGTACCGCTGGATCGCCGGCATTTCGCTCGCGGCCCTGGTCGCAGCGTGGTGGTGGTTTCGCGAGCGCGGTGAAAAACTGGCGGCCCTGCTGGTCGCGCTGTGCGCGGGCAGCGCGGCCTGGTACGAGTTTTCGACCGGTGCGTCCTTGTCCGAAGCGCCCTTTGCCCTGGTTCTGCTCGTGCTCTTCGCTGGCGCCGAGCGCGTGGCGCGCCGCGGAAATCTGGGTTGGACGCAAGCCTGTCTGGGCGGAGCGCTGGTGCTGTCCGCGATGCTCTTGCGCAGCGCGGGACTGGCCTTGCTCGGCGGGATGCTCGCCACCTGGCTGCATCTTCGCTGGCGTCGATCGGAGCTGACGCTCGGACGGAAGGCGAGGATCCGCGGTCTGCTGCTGGTGTTGCCTGGACTGCTCGCGCTTTGCCTGTGGATCCTGTGGTGCACGCAATCGCCCGAGGCCTTGCACGCGGGCGATCAGGGGCACGAGTCCTCCTACCTCTCTCTGTGGGCCCTCGCGGATCCGCACCATCCCGACCTGGGATCGGTGACGGTCGGGGGACTGATCGCGCGCGTCGTGTCCAAGATCGTGCTCGAGGGCAGGCACGTCAGCGAGGCCTTGACCAATCTGCGCTGGATCAGCCAGCACGGCTTGTCGCCGGTGTTCGTGCTGGCGATGGTCGCCTGCGCCGTGGGCTGGCGGGCCGAGCTGCGGCGGCGGAATCCGATCGCGGCCTGGGTGGCGCTGGCTTACGGCGCGCTGGTGATCCTGTGGCCCTACGACGAGGGGCGGCGCTTCGTGATGCCCTTCGTTCCGATCGTGTTCGTGCTGGCGGCTGACGGATTGGCGGAGATGCTGGGCTGGTGGAGGGCGCAGTCGGCGCGGCGAGCGGGCTGGAGTCTGGCTGGGGTGGCGCTGCTCGCGGGAGCCTGGACGGCGTACGCGCTCTTCGGAAAGAGATCGGTGCACGTCAACACGCAGGACGTGGCCGATCTGGTGATCTGGGCCGAGTGCGCGGCCTTCGGGCTCTTGTTCGCGTGGCGGCCGCGCTGGCACGAGCGCCTGCTCTCCGGCGATCGCGCGGGTCAGCTCGCGCTGGGAGGATTCCTGCTCGCCTTCGGGGTGTTCGGGTTTTTCACGATCCGCCCGATCGCCGCGCGGAATCTGTTGCTGCCGGGGCATCCGCTGCGGCAGACCGCGGCGATGCAAGCCTGTCGCTGGATCGAGGAGCACACGCCGAGCGACGCCCGCGTGCTCGCGACGGATTACGCGGCCATCCGCTACGCGACGCGGCGGCGCGTCGCCTTCCTGCCGCTGACCGCCAATCGCGCGCGACTCGAGGCGGCCTTGAAGGACGAGCGCCCCGACTACGTGGTGATCAACGCTCCGCGCCGCGACGAATACTTCCTGCCGGCCGAACCCGTCCGCCTGGCGGTGATCCAGAAGATCCTGCCGGGCCGCCTGGAA
>DATHET010000278.1:0-9128 GCA_035490315.1 Planctomycetota bacterium | reverse complement strand
TCGCCGCCCATGTTCGGTCCGCCGAGGCTGCCCTGCGTGAGTCCGCACAGGTAAACCCCACCGGATCCGTCCGGCGCCGAGCGCCAGGCAGAGTCCGTTGCGCTCGTGCCGAATTGGGTGATCCAGGCCTGGGTTTGTGCGGCCGCGGGCAGCGCGATGAGGGCGGGGAGAACGAGGGCCAAGGCCCGAGGGAGGCAGTTGCGCATAGGGGAAGTCCTGCAGGAAAGGACGCGAAACTCTGGAGCTCCAAGGAGCGCATTGCAAACGCAGTGCCTTGCGAAAACCCCCGACAGGCTGTGCAAACCGTTGAATGGAATTCGCATAAGTCGCGATATCGCTCAATCGACTAGCGACTTCGCTCGAACTCGTGACCGACCGGATCGTGAAATCCGAATCAGCGCGGCGCCACTTCGATCCACCAGACGCGCTCGCTCTCCAGGAGACCGAGATCGTCCTTGAGCACCCAGGGCCAGCGCTCGCCGCGCAGCAGGGTCGAGTCCTTGACCCGGCAGACGACGCGATAGACGCCCGGCTCGAGCTCGGTGGGCCGGATCAGGAGTGAGTGATTGCCGTCGGCGTCGTAGAGACTCGTCTTGGTCGGCGGCTCTTCAATCGGCGGCAAGGCCCCGCGTGCTCGGCGATCGACGGACTTGCGCTGCGAGAAGCCAGCGCTGCTCGTCGACGCTGGATCGGGGGTGAGCGCGGGCCGCGGCGTCGGCACGATCCACCAGCGCGCTTCGAGCGCGTGCGACGCGGGCTCCATCGTCTTCACCCGGATCTCCAGCGGCTCCTCCGAGAGTTTCTGGATGAAAAGCGCATCCTGGTCCGCGGCGGGCAGGCAGGATTCGATCGGATCGACCAGCGAATAGACGCGCAGCACGACGGCCTCGCGGCATACCGCGCAGAACTCTTCCTGGGTCGCCATGGCGCAGCCCGTGCTCGTGGGCTTCCAGGCTCCTTTCAAGCGCCCCGCACCGCCCTCGTACACACCGATCCGCGGATGCTTGGCCTTGAGCCAATGGGCCCACGGCACTCGCTTCGGATCCTCGGTGGAGGAGATGTTGGGGGAAGCACCGACCGCCCCGGTATGTGCCGCCTGCTGCTCTTCGTACTCGTCGGACAGTCCAGCGAAGGCATGACCCCACTCGTGGATCGTCGTTTCGGCGCTGCGTCCACCGATGGTCGCGAATCCTCCGCCTCCCGTGCCCGCGACGCCGTTCTTGACGAAGCAGATCGCGAGGCCGTCGTGCTCGGGGATCTGCTCGAGCATCATCCGCACACGCGTCGCGTCGATGCCGACGTGGCCCGCGTAAGTGTTCAGCGTCTTCGCGTCGAGCGCCGTGTCGTACTCGCGACCGAAGCCGTCGACTCCGTTCTCGCCGCTGACCAGGCTCGCGCGCAGGAAATTGAAGTAGCTCCAGTATTCGTGGAACGGCTCCTTGCGCTCGAACAGCGGCGGGATGTCACTCGCGAGCTTGTCGAAGGACTTCATGTGCGAAAGCTCGTAGCCATCGCCCATCAAGACGATGTCGACGCGATTGGCCGAAGGTCCGTGGCGCAACACATCCGCCGAGCCGAGGAATGCGCTGGGTGTCGTACGCTGCGCCGCGCGCCGGCCTGCGTCGCTCACCGCGAACTTCTCGGCGATGCGCCGATAGCCGGACTGCGCTTCCGAATAGCGGCCCTCTCGCCCGTCCTTTTCGGCCTTGTCGAACGCGGCGTTCGCCTCGGGCACCGATTGCAGGGCGGCGGCGATCAGCAGGATTGAGCTCAACACGACACGGGTCTCCTTCTTGGCAATCCTAGCGCGTCGCCTCGGGTCCTAGGACTTCGGCTCGTAGGCGGCCTTGTAGCTCGTTTCGCCGGAAAAGGTCATCACCTGCTCGAACTCATGCTCGCCTTCTGAACTCTTGGCAGTGACGTGATGAGTCTGAGTCAGCTCCAGAGATCCGCTCAAGGCTGCCGAGCGAGCGAATCCGCCCTTGACGTCCCAGAGAATCTCGCCTTCGAGCTTGTAGCTGAGCTGAAGCTTGGATTCGCCCACGCCTGCTTCGCCATTGTCGATGTCCTCGCTCGAGTGCAGGGTCACTTCTGCGACCAACGCGATCACTCCGACTTTCACGCCGGCCTCTTCACGCGTGCCGCGGTACGTCGCCGTGCACTTTCCCTCGATGCTGTCGTCCAGCATGGCTTCTCTCGCATTGACGCGCGCCGCATCCTCGCCCTCGGCCTTGCGCGACAGGTGCCCGCCAGGACGGACGAAGTTCAGGAAGGTCGAGGCCTCGAGCTCCCAGCTGTCGTCGACGGAAACCTCCTTGTCCGGCAGGAAGGAGCGGAAGTCGACTTCCGCCTCGAGGCCCTTCAGCAGCTTCTCATCGGCGTCTGATTCCTCCGCCCACTTCGCCGTCCACGACGAGCCCTCGCGCGCGAAGACGACGGACTTGCCTTCGAGCTCGCTCTCGAGCGCGGATTCCTCCTCGAGCGCCTCCTCGTCGGGCTGCTTCATCGTGCGGCTGCGCATGCTCGAGATCTTCGTGAAATGCCGCACGATCTTGGCCGGCTCGCCGTGCTCGATGGCCTCGATGGTGTCGCTGAACTCGTACGTGGAGGCTTGGTTCACCGTCATCTCCGGCGTGGGGCCCGCCTCCTGTTCTTCATCGTCGACCTTGACGCTCATGGACTGCAACTCGACCTGCGCCTTGGACTCGAAGCTGCGCGCGAGCGTCGTGCCCTTGGCGACGCGCCAGGTCAGCGTGTCGTCGGCGTGCATGGTCGCGCACAGGACAAGCAAGGTGGAGAGCAAGAGATGGCGGTTCATGAGAATCCTTGTTGCGTGCTCAGCGCGAGCGAATGGGCTTCTTCTTGATGGTGCGAGGCTTCGCGGTGGACCTGGCTCGCGGCGCGATCGCGACGTCGACGAGATCGCCGATGGCCAGCTTCGCCGCGCGCTGCAGGGTCGCGTCGACAAGGATGAAATTCTTGCCCCAGCGATTGCCGATCCAGCCCTCGAATGCCCGACCGTTGAGCGTTCCGCGGACGAGGTGGCCAGGGCGCACCCCGTAGGTCTCGCTCTCGATTTCGACCGGGCTGCTGCCCCATTCGAGCGCCGGATCGAAGGGCACGATCAGCGCCGGACCCTTGTGGCCAGCCTGCAATTCGGCGCGGAAGACGGATTTCCTGATCGTGGCCATGGCGGATGGGATGCGAGCCGTCGAGTGTATCGCAACCTCTGCTCCGTGACCGACGAAGGCTTGCGCGGCATTCCCCGGCAGTGGAGTCTGTGCCGATGAGTCACGCGAAGACCCGTGAACCGCGCCGATGACGAGGGCGCGAGCCAGGCTGCTCGGCGCGGCCGCCGTGTTCGCGCTCGCGATGGCGGTGCGTGCTCTGTTCCTGTACTCGACCTCGGACCGCGGCTGGCCGCACTCGGCTTTGTACGAAGGTGACGCGCCCGTTTGGGTGCGCTGGGCACAGGCCCTCGATCGAGGGGAGGCCTTCGAGTTCGATCTGCCGATGCGCACGCCGGGAGTTGCTTATGCGCTCCACGGCCTCGTGCCGGGGGGCCTCGCCGCGCCCTTTACTTGGTTGAAGCTTGGCTGGTGCGCAGTCTCCGCGGCGACCTGCGCGATGTTGTTCGCGATCGTGCAGCGCGAGATCGGGGCGCGTGTCGCGTGGATCGCGGCGATGCTCCTGTGCTTCGCCTTCGGCTCGTACGAGCTCGCGACCTCGCTGAACAACGAAGCGCCCTATGCCTTCCTGATCGTGCTGCTCCTCGGCGCGACCGTGCGCTGGATCGAGGCGCCGCGGCCCATGCTCGCGACCGCGATCGGAGTCTTGCACGGAATTGCCATGCTCCTGCGCGCGGAGCACGCGCTGATCCTCGCGGGATTCCTCGTGTACACGGCCCTCGCGACCCGCAACTGGCGCGCGGCGAGGTTGCTGGCCGTCGTGGCAGCCGCCGCGGTTATCGTCTGTCTGCCCTGGAGTTTGCGGAGCCACGCCGCCGCGGTACGGTTCAACACGATTGACCCAGCTCCGATCGATTTCGAGCATGCGGATCCGCCGTGGACGATCGAAGCGGCGGATTCTCTGCGCGCCTTGCCCGCCTTCGCTCGCGCGGGGAACTTCGCGTACTTCCAATCGCTCAATCGGGCCAAGAACAAGAAGCTCGTCGACCGCGTCGACGTCGCGAGCTTTTTCCGGGACACCTTCGGATACGTCCCCGAGGCCCTGTCGACGTGGACACTGGTCTCCTCCAAGGGCGCGCTCGACTTCGCTCTCGCCAATCATCCAGCGTCCGATGGGGGATTCTCGCGCGCGGCGCTGCAGGACGGTCTCGACCCTGATGCCGCGTGGGCCTTCGGGCGGCCGAGCCATCTCGAGCTCTACAACCATGGCTACGAAGTCGGCTGGCAGTGGATTCGCGCGGACTTTGGGGCTTGGATGAAGCTCGTCCGGCGCAAGCTCGAGCGATTCTTCGAGGGCGTGACGCTCGGTTTCACTGCTTACGATCTGCCGCACGGTCGAGCGAACCATCGCGCTCCGGTCGATCTCGCCACGCCGATCGAAAACAATTCCGCGTGGAGCATCGCCGTCGCGATCTCGATCCTCGCCGGGATCGCGCTCGGTTGGCGGCGCAACTTCGCCGGGCTGTGCCTGATCGTGATCGCCTGTAAGCTCGCGGTCACGATCCTGTACTACGGATACGCGCGGCAGGCCGTGTCGATCGAGCCGGTGTTCTTCGTTTTCGCGGCCGTCGCGATCGACGCGCTGCTCGCGAAGCTGCGTTGTCCGCCGCGCGCCGCGCTCGCGCTGGGGATCGCCATCCTGCTCGCGCTGCTCGCGTCTGAGATTCTCGCGTTTCGAAGTTCCCACGGCTTCGACATCCGTCCGAAATCCCCCGAGGCTCGGATCGTCCGGGTTCCCGAGTGGGGGCTCGGGGCCTTCGAGACCGTCGACGAAATCGAGATTCTTCCGCGCTGAGCAACTCGGCCTTGCAACCTGAGCGGAGTGAGGGATAGTGAAGGTGTGAGCACCTGGTTCTCCACTCGGCGCAGCTCGTCGCGGTCTTTCCGGCCGCTCCTGCTCGCCGTTGCCGCGGTGGTCGCCGTAGTGTGGCTGCTCGGACCTGGCGGGCAGGCGGAATCCAGCTCGTGGATCCAGGCGGAACGGAGCCTCGCGGCTCCGGGCGCGCCCGACGGTCCCTTGTCCGTGTGCGAGGTGGAGGGCGGCCCCCAGCCGACCGCGGCTGGCTCGGATCCTGGCGACGGGACTTCCAAGGATGCCTGGATCGATCGAGGGACCCTGGCCGTCGCGCCTCTTTGGCGTAGCCGCGCCAGCTCAGCCGAGAGGCTGACGCGCAGCCGTGAACTGCTGTTCCTGTGCAGCAACGGCTCCGCGAACGCCGGCGGCGCGCGGACCTGACCGGAGCGGATCGAAACGTCTCCCGGCGCTGATCCGCTGCTGCGGGTCGCGCAAGACGCAGCGTCCTTCCTGACGCTTGGCATTCGATCTCCCTCGCTCTCGTCCGTCCGTGCTCCAAGGAGTGTGTCGTGCTCGACCCTTCCAACCGCGTCCAGTTCCTGACTCCGCGTACCCTGCTCGTCGAAACCACCGATCCTTTTCCGCTGCGCTTCAGCCACGTGGTCATGATCACGCGCGTCGTCCATCGACATGGAGGCGGCGTGACGATCGAATCCGGCGGGATGCAGTTCGACGCGTCGTCGGCCTTCGAGATCATCCAGTCGTTGGGTTTCAACCCGGAGGCGATGCGCTTCGCTTTCCAGGGGCCAGAACCTGCGCTCCAGGATCTCAGTCGCCTCTGCCGGCATCTCCTGATCGAGGGCAAGTCCAATTCTTGGCCCGATGATCTCCAATATCTTCGACGTTAGTCAGGCTTCGAGACTGGCGAGCGCTCGAGGCCCGCTCGGATCTCTGCCGTGATTGGTCAGCGAATCGGGGCCGCCGCCGCCGCCTCGATTCGCAGCTTCGAGCTGTTTTCCTGCCACCACTTTCGGAACGCGGCGATCTCCTCGGCGTGCTGCGGCGGCGCGGCGTCGGTGTGGAACGGAAGCGAAGTCTGCGCGTGGGCCGAGAGGTGCTCGAAGGCGTCCTTGCGCGCCTGCTCGGCGTCGCCGCGTTCCATGACGTCGAGAAAGACCGCTATTCCGCGCGAGTCGCCGAGCTCCAGCGCGACTTCGGCGAGCTCGACTTTCAAGTACTCGTCCTCCTCGGCCGCGGCGGCGGCGAGCAGGGGCTCCACGCTTTCCTTGCGGTCCAGCTTGCGCACGCACTTGAGCGCACTCTCGCGCACGACGTCGTCCGGGTCCGCGAGCAGGGCATGGACCTCGGGCAGGAATTCCGCCGCGGCGTGATCTCCGATCATGTCGAGGAGCTTCAATCGGACTTCGACGTCCGCGTTTTTCAGCAGCGCGTCGAACATCGGCTTCGCCCTGGCCCACAAGGCAGGCTCGGCATCGACGCGCAGCAGCGCGCCGACTTTTTCGCTCTTGACGCCAGCTTCCAGCAGGTGGATCACGTCGACCTGCTCGTCCTTGCGCAGGAAGTGCGAGCCGCCGAGGAACAGGGCGAGAGCAGCGACACCTCCGAGCACGCGCAATCCCGCGGCCCCGCGTTTTTCGCTGTGGATCAGGTAGTGCACGACGCCTGCGGCGGCGAGGAACACGCCGAAGCACACGACGATCACCGGCCCCGAAGGCAGGTCCTCGAAATAGGAGATCGAGACGCCGGCCAGGCTGACCAGCGTGCCGACGATCCACCCGATGACCAGGCGCGCGACGATGCCCTCGGCGAAGAGCACGGCGATCACCGCCGGGATCACCAGGTAGGAGAACACGAGCAGCACGCCGGCGATCGACACCGAGCGCGTGACGACGAACCCGAGCGAGGCGTAGAACAGGAAATCCCACAAGCGCACGTTCATGCCCGAGGCCTCGGCGCGCGCGGGATCCATCGAGATCAGCAGGAAACGTTTGCGGAAGGCGTAGTGGAAGGCGCCGATGATCAGGTAGAGGACAGCGGTCTCGACGATCGTCGCGCCATCGACCCACAGGATGCTCCCGGCCTGCAGGTCGCGGACTTCCTCGGCGCCGTGGGGCAGCTTCGCGCTGGCGAGCAGGATCGCCGCGAGCGCGACGGCGTAGGTGATGCCGATCACCGCCTCGTGCGGAACCCGCTCGTGGCGCATGCGCGTCATCGAGAACACCGCGGCGCCGACGATGGTGAAGGCCAGCGAGAATCCCTTGGTGGCCCAGGGATCGGAGGCGATGTCCCAGCCGAGCAGCGCTCCCCACACCGCGCCGAAAGCCGCGATCGTCGCCAGGGCCAGGTCGACGAAGATCACTTTTCGCGAGATGACGTGGATCCCGAGATAGACGTGGATCCCCGTGACTACCAGGCAGGCCAGGAAGGGATAGGTCATCGAGCGCAGGAAGGCTTCCATCGTGTTGTCCTCGAGCTCCAGCGAACCTGATTACTTAAGGCTTCTCCGACTCGAGCAGGCGATCGACGAGGTTCTGGATCAGCGCGAAGTAGTCGGCCACGTCGACCTCGCTGCCGACGTCGATCGGAACCACGATCACGTGGACGCCGGTCTGGGCCGCGAGATAATCGGCGGCGGAGCGGTCGTAGAAGATTTCCTGCATGATCGTGTGCACGCCCTGCGCTTTGATCAGCTCGATCACGTGGTCGCGGTGGCGCGCCGACGGCGGAATGCCGGGCTTCTCCTCGATCTCGACCGGGATCACCAGGCCGAAGCGGTTCGCGAAGTAGATGCTGGTCTTGTGGTAGGTGATCACCGGCCGACCGCGCAGCGGCAGCGTCGCTTTCATCCAGCCGCCGAGGCTCGCGCCAAGCTTCTTTTCCTCGAGGTAGGCGTCGAGCCTTCCCTGGCGCGCCAGCCGCGTCAGCTTCTCGCCGCCGACCTGCTTGACGAGCTCGGCGCCGAACATCGAGGTGTCGATGCGCGCGTCGAAATCGGCCAGGCGCTTCGCGTAGTCCGCGGCGTGGGCCGCGTCGAGCTTGGAAAAGGCCTGGGAAATGTTCTCCGCCATCTTCTTCGCGTTGAGCGGGTCGAGCCAGACGTGCGGATTGCCATAGGGATGCACGTCGCCCCACTCGCGCGAGATGCTGGTCGGCAGCTCGAGAGTCTCGATGCCGCTCGAAGCCGCGACGCGGCCCGGCTGGCCGGTCTGGATCTTCGGATTGCCCGAGCCCTCGGCGACTTTGGCGCCCCACAGCTCGAGCTGCAGGCCGACTTCGATGAACACGTCGGCTTCGCGCGCCTTCTGCATCAAGGTCGGCTTGGGCTCGACGTAGTGCGGATCCTGGCGTGGATCCGAGAGGCTCTCGACCACGACTCGATCGCCGCCGATCTGCTTCGCAAGGTCCTCGAGCACGCCCAGCGTGGTCACGACTTTCAGCTTCGCGACGGCTTGCTCCTGCGCGGTAGCCAAGGAAAAAAGAAGCGCCGCGGCTGCGAAAGCGCGGACGATTCGTCGGAGCATGGAATTCCTGGAGTTCTGCATGGCTGTGTTGCTCGCGGGCTACTTGTTGACCCAGTAGGGCTCGACGGGATGCGAGCCGTAGATGAAATTGAGCTCGAGCAGCGCGGTGTTCCGTCCATCGAGCGAGTCCAGGTCGCTCTCGGCGTGCTCGACGCCGATGCGGAAGCGCAGGAATTCCGTCGTGTAGTACGTGACGTACACGCCGATCGTGTTGGTGAGCAGGTCGTCGTCGGCGATCTCCTGCGCCTGGTCGAATCGCGCGCCGAGATACAGGTTCTGCGAGAACTGGTATTGCGACCACAGGTACCAGCCGAACGGATGGTCCGCGAGCGCGGGATCGTCGAGATTGGCCGCGTAGATCTCAGCGCTCGCCAGGAACGAGCGGCTCTCGCCGGCGATGAACGGTTTCCATTTGTAGGTCGCGTCCAGGCCGTAGAGCTGGTGGTCGCTGTTCGAGATCCAGCTCGACCCGCCGATCTCGAGACTCTGTTGGTTCGTCAGCTCGTCGAACCACTTGACGTGCTCGAGCAGCGCGACGTCCGAGCCCTCCTCGCCGGGTGCGATCGGGATGTTGTCGCCGTTGAGCAGCTGCACCGTCGCTTC
>DATHET010000277.1:0-7825 GCA_035490315.1 Planctomycetota bacterium | reverse complement strand
GGGATCGCGAACCTTCACTTCGCGTCGCGCGCCGGAGGGAATGAAGGGGCTGCGCGATTTGCCCACGACCGCGACGCTGCATTCCGTCACTGGCGCGCCGAGGTCGTCGACGACCAGGCCGGTGACGTCGCCGGGCGGCTGCAGGGTGAGCTCGACGTCCTGCGCGCCCGGCTTGACCGGGCTCACCTGCGCGTACCACTCGCTCGACTCCAGGCCCTCTTCTGCGTCGCCCACGGGAGCGACGTCCGGGGGCGTCGCCGACGCCTTGACGGTGAACGGTCCCTTGCCGAGACCGCCGATCTTGAACGCGCCCTGTTCGTCGCTGACGCCGCTGCCCTTGGCGCCGAAGCGCGCGTTCACGGCTCCCATGCCAGCCAGGCTCGCTTCATCGAAAGAGATCTCGACCTTCGCCGCGGCGCAGCTCGAGCCGTCCTTCCAGCGCACGTGGCCGGAGATCATCGCCCCGCCGCTCAGGTGCAGCACGAGATCGTCGATGTGCGCGCCCTCGGCGACCTCGATGTCGGTCGCGGAGTCGAGGTGGCCTTCCTTGTTCGCGTCGATCATCAGCTTGCCCGCTGCCACGGCTTCGAGCCGGAAGGCGCCCTGCGCGTCCGACTCGCCCTCGCGCAAGAGACGTCCGCCGAAACCCCACATGACGGAGTCGGTGCGGACCTTGAGCTTCGCGCCGCCGACGCCGCCGCCGGTCTCGTCGACCACGCGGCCGGTGAGCGTCGCGCCGCGCGCGAGCGGCACCGAGATCTCGAACATCTGACCCGCGCGCAGCTCGTCGATCGCCGTCTTGAAGGCGGCGAGGTGATTCGGCGTGCCGCTGAGCGTCAGGACTTTCGAGGGATTGACGCCCAGGAACTCGAAGCTGCCGTCGGCCCGCGCGGCGCTGTCGCGATCGACCGCTTGGGACGTGTCGGTGCCGGTCCTCAATCCGATGGAGTTGAGCGGGTCCGAGTTGATGTGAACCTTGGAGCCGCGCAGGTCGCGCTCGCGCTCGCTCGCGTCGCCGGGAGGAACGAGGCGGCCGCGCACCCAGGCTCCGAGGAATACGTGCAGCGTCGCGTCGCCGCGCTCGCCGGAGATGTCGACGTCGAGCAGCGGCTCCGCGTAGCTGTATCGCCCGCGCAGACCGACTCCGACCGGACCCGATCGCTTTTCGAGCACGATCTCGGTCGCGCCCTCGGGGTTGAACGCTTCGCGCGCCAGCAGCCACTTGGGCAGGGGATCGTCGGGGGCGAGCTTGGCCAGCTCGACGTCGATATCCGTGTCGTCGGGCAGCTTGCCGATGACGAGGATCTCGGTGTTGTTCTCGCGCGGCGTGCCGGTGGGCAGGGTGGCGTGCACCGTGAGAGTGCAGATTTTTTCAGGCGGCAGGACGGCCTTGAGCTCCCGCGCCCGCGCTTCGCGCTGGAATGTCGTCGCGACTTCGAGGGGCGCGGCCTGGTCCGCGGTCGCCGGGTCGATCGGGTCCGCGGGTTTCGCAACCTCGGACCCCGTGGGTTTCGCCGCTGCCGCGGTGTCCGCGGAGACGGGCCCTTGCGGATCCTGGATCTGTGTCGAGAGGCTGAAGTAGAGCGCGACCGCCGCGAGCACGGCGATGAGCAAGCACAGGACGATTTTCTTCATGGGGCGAGCTGGGCAGAGCCCGGCAGCGGCATGCTACGACGCCGAGCCGCGCTGATTCAGAAGTCCTTGCGCGGCAATGGGAATCAGCGCGGATTCCCACGACTCCGGGATTCGCTCGCGCGCTGACCACCGCGTTCGACAGCAGGCCAGAGCGCGATCCCAGCCCCCGCACCCGCATTGCGCGGCCCGCCCCTCCATTAATAGAATGCTCGGCCCCCCCATGGCCCGGGCTTGCCCCTGGCACCGCGCGATCCGCCCGGCGGTAGCGCAGGGGGGAAGCCATGGACGAAACCCGCGCCGATCCCACTCCCAACCAGAACGCCGACCTCGCGGGTTGGCGCAGCGGGGTCTGGGCCAGGGCGCGTTCGAAGAATCCGGAACGGCGGCCGGAGTTCGCGACCCCGTCGGGCCTGGTGCAGGAGCCGCTCTACGGCGGAGCGCGCGACGGCGGCTACCCCGGGGTCTTCCCCTACACGCGCGGCATCCGCCCGACGATGTACCGCGGCCGCCTGTGGACCATGCGCCAGTACGCGGGCTTCTCGAGCGCGCGCGCGACCAACGAGCGCTTCCGCATGCTGCTCGCCGGAGGCCAGACGGGCTTGTCCACGGCCTTCGACCTGCCGACCCAGATCGGATACGACTCCGATCACCCGCTCGCGGCGCCGGAAGTCGGCCTGGTCGGCGTCCCGGTCAATTCGCTCGCGGATCTCGAGCGCCTGTTCGACAAGATCCCGCTCGGCGAAGTCACCACGTCGATGACGATCAACGCGACGGCCTGCGTGCTGCTCGCGATGTACGTCGCCCTGTGCCGCCGCCAGGGAGTCGCGCCGGAGAAGATCCGCGGCACGGTCCAGAACGACATCCTCAAGGAGTACGCGGCGCGCGGGAATTACCGATTTCCGGTCGTGCCTTCGATGCGCCTGACGACCGATCTGATGGCCTTCTGCAAGCAGGCCTGCCCGAGCTGGAACACGATCTCGATCTCGGGCTACCACATGCGCGAGGCGGGCTCGACGGCCGTGCAGGAGCTCGCGTTCACGCTGGGCAACGGCCGAGCCTACGTGCGCGCGGCGCTCGAGGCCGGCCTCGCCGTCGATGAATTCGCGCCGCGGCTTTCGTTTTTCTTCAACGCGCACAACCACTTGTTCGAGGAAGTCGCGAAGTTCCGCGCGGCGCGCCGGATGTGGGCGCGGATCATGCGCGACGAATTCGGCGCGAAGGATCCGGAGAGCTGGATGCTGCGTTTCCACACGCAGACCGCGGGCTCGATGCTGACCAGTCAGCAGGCGGACAACAACGTGGTGCGCGTCGCGGTCCAGGCCATGGCGGCGGTGCTCGGCGGGACCCAGTCGCTGCACACGAATTCGCGCGACGAGGCGCTCGGTCTTCCGAGCGAGGCTTCGGCGCGAATTGCGCTGCGGACGCAGCAGATCCTGGCCCAGGAGTCTGGCGTCGCGGACGTGATCGATCCGCTCGGAGGCTCGCCGTATGTCGAGGCCTTGACCGACGAGCTCGAGGCCCAGGCTATCGCGTTGATGGCGCGGGTCGACGAGCACGGCGGCGCGGTCGAGGCCATCGAGAGCGGCTTCGTCCAGCGCGAGATCCACCGCTCGGCGATGCAGTGGCAGCGCGACGTCGAGAAGAAGCAACGCGTGATCGTCGGGGTCAACGAGTACGTGACGCCCGAGCCGCCGGCGAAGATCTTCCGTCCTGATCCGCTCGCGCGCGGGGAGGTGCTCGGGGATCTCGAGCGCGTGCGGCGCGAACGCGATGGCCGGCGGGTCGAGGCTGCGCTGGCGGCTGTCGACGAGGCGGCGCGCGGCTCGGCGAATCTTTGCACGCCGATTCTGGCCGCCGTCGAGTGCTACGCGACGATCGGTGAAGTCTGCAGCGTGCTGGAAAAGCGTTTCGGGTCGTACAAACCGCCGGAGGTCTTGTGAGTTCCGCGCTGCAAGGCATCGTCAGCGGTCTGCACCATGTTGCGATCGTGGTCGAGTCGATCGAGAAGACGCGGGCGGTCTACGAAGGCGCGCTGGGGATGCGCGGCGGAGAAGTCGAGTTCGTGCCCGATCAGAAAGTGCGCGTGCTCGTCGTCCACGCCGGCGCGCAGCGCCTCGAGCTGGTCGAGCCGGCGAGCGAGGATTCCCCGGTCATGGGCTTCCTGAAGAAGCGTGGCCCCGGTCTGCACCATCTCGCGTACAAGGTCGAGAACATCGAGCGCGCGATCGCCGCATGCAAAGCCGCGGGGCTGCGCATGATCGACGAAGCGCCGCGCCCAGGCGCGCACCATTGCCGCATCGCCTTCGTGCATCCCTCGGCGACCGGTGGCGTGCTCAGCGAACTCGTGGAAGAGCCGAAGGCTCATTGAGACAGGCATGATCCGATCGATCGCATTGATGATGCTCGCGGCCTGCTCGGCCGCTCCTTCCATTCAAGAGAAGGAGGCGAACGCAATGTTCGCGTGCGGTCCAGGCGAAATCGATGTCGAGGCGTGGAGAGCTGTCGGCGAACGCTCGCGCGCGAACCGAAGCAAACAGGCCATCCATGCGATGCGCATGCTCGACGTGCGGTCCGGAGTCATGGTCGACGATCCATGGATCCTGGTCGAGGACGGCAAGATCACGTCGATCGAGCACGAAATCCCCGGCGACATTCGCGTCATCGAACTCGGCGACTCGACGCTTCTCCCGGGCTTGATCGACTGTCACGTGCACCTCTCCGGTTCGCTCGAAGGCGACTTCGTCAATCGCGTTGTGCACGAGAGCGCGGTCGACGACGCGATGCACACAGTCGCGAACGCGAAGAAGACTCTCGACGCCGGCTTCACGACCGTGCGCAACGTCGGTTGCAGCGATTACGTCGACGTGGCCTTGATGAACGCTGTCGAGCGCGGTGAGATCGAAGGGCCGTGGATCATTCCCGCGGGCTATTCGATCGGCATCACCGGCGGTCACGCGGACGAGACCGGGTTCCGGCCTGGACTTCTGCTGCGCGGACCCGAGCAAGGCATCGCCGACGGCCCAGACGAATGCCGGAAGGCCGTGCGCGCGCAATTGAAATACGGCGCGAAAGTGATCAAGTGCATCGCGACCGCCGGAGTCCTCTCCTTCGAGGACTCCGTCGGCGCGCAGCAGCTTTCCGACGAGGAGCTCGCCGCGGTCGTCGACGAAGCCACGCGTCACGGCGTGAAAGTCTGCGCCCACGCCCACGGCGCCAAGGGCATCCTCGCCGCGGTCAAGGCCGGCGTGGCCTCGATCGAGCACGGCTCGATGATCGACGAAGCCTGCATCGCCGAGATGAAGAAGCGAGGAACCTACCTCGTGCCGACCAGCTACCTCGCTACCGGCATCGACCTCGAGAATCTGCCGCCGAAGCTGCGCTCGAAGGCCGAGAGCATCCTGCCCCTCGCGCGCAAGAACCTGACCGCCGCGATGGCCGCCGGCGTCAAGATCGCCTTCGGCACGGACGCCGCCGTGATCCCGCACGGCGTCAACGCGCGCGAGTTCGCCGTGTACGTCGAATGCGGCATGAGCCCTCTCGACGCGATCCGCACCGCGACGATCAACGCGGCCGACTTGTGCGGCGTGAAAGATCGCGGCGAGCTCGCACCCGGCATGCTCGCCGACATCGTCGCGGTTCCCGGCAATCCACTCGAGGACGTCAAGCTCCTCGAGAAAATATCCTTCGTCATGCACCACGGTAAGCAGGTGCGCTGAAAGCTCCGACCCCTTCGTTCCACGAATGCAATCACGATGACTCAAGAAACACCTCTCGAGCGCCTGCGGCGCATGCGCGAAATGACGTTGCTCGGCGGCGGGCCGGAGCGTATCGCTCAGCAGCACAAGAAGGGCAAGCTCACGGCGCGCGAGCGAATCGATCTCCTGCTCGACGAGGGCTCCTTCATCGAGCTCGATCGTTTCGTCACCCACCGCTGCACCGATTTCGACATGCAGAATCAATTGATCCTCGGCGACGGCGTCGTCACCGGGCATGGATTGATCGAGGGCCGGCCGGTCTACGTCTACAGCCAGGACTTCACCGTGTTCGGCGGCTCACTTTCCGAAACGCAGGCCGAGAAGATCTGCAAGATCATGGACCAAGCGCTGAAGGTCGGCGTGCCCGTGATCGGGCTCAACGACTCCGGCGGCGCGCGCATCCAGGAGGGTGTGAGCTCGCTCGGCGGCTACGCGGAGATCTTCTGGCGCAACACGCGTGCATCGGGTGTGATCCCGCAGATCAGCGCGATCATGGGGCCATGCGCGGGCGGCGCGGTGTACTCGCCGGCGATCACGGACTTCGTGTGCATGGTCGATCACACCTCGTACATGCACATCACCGGGCCCGACGTGGTCAAGACGGTGACCCACGAGGAAGTCACCAGCGAGGAGCTCGGTGGCAGCGAAGTTCATGCGGCGCGCTCGGGCTGCGCACACTTCCGCAGCAATGACGGAAAGAGCTGCATGGCGCTCCTGCGCAAGCTGTTCAGCTATCTGCCGCTGAACAACGCCGAGGACGCGCCGTTCATTCCGGCCGACGATCCGCACGATCGCTGCGACATCGAGCTCGAGACGATCGTGCCCGACGATCCGATGAAGCCCTACGACATGAACCTGGTGATCCAGCGCGTGATCGACGCGGGCTCGTGGCTCGAGGTCCAGGCCGACTGGGCGCGCAACATGTTGATCGGCTTCGCGCGACTCGGTGGTCGCGTCGTGGGCGTGGTCGCCAATCAACCGGCGGTGCTAGCGGGTTGCCTCGACATCGACGCGTCGATCAAGGCCGCGCGCTTCATCCGCTTCTGCGACGCGTTCAACATCCCGATCGTCACGTTCGAGGATGTGCCCGGTTTCCTGCCGGGAACGGCCCAGGAATACGGCGGGATCATTCGGCATGGAGCGAAGCTGCTCTATGCCTACGCGGAAGCCACGGTGCCCAAGCTGACCGTGATCACGCGCAAGGCTTACGGCGGCGCTTACGACGTGATGGGCTCGAAGCACGTCCGCGCCGACGTCAACCTCGCCTGGCCCGGCGCGATGATCGCCGTCATGGGAGCCGCCGGCGCCGCGAAGATCATCCACCGCCGCGAAATCGACAAGGCCAGCGATCCCAAGGCGATGGAAGCTCAGAAGGCCGCCGAATACGAAGCGACCTTCAACAACCCCTACAAGGCCGCCGCGCGCGGCTTCATCGACGACGTGGTCGAGGCCTCGCGCACGAGACCGCTGCTGATCCGCGCCCTGGAGCTCCTCAAGACGAAGCACGAGGAACGCCCCGTGCGCAAACACGGGAACATCCCGCTCTAGTTAGTGAGACTGCGCATGTTCAGCCTGCGAGATCTCGAGTCCCTACCGGCAGATCCGTTCTCCGCGACCAGTGCAGGGGCTGCGCTGTTTGGAGCGGCATTGGGAGCTGGGGTCACGCTTCTGGTCCTAAGACAAGCGTAACCCCGTCGTTGCCTGGTTGCTGCACATCGTCGAGCGCCTTTGAGGCCGTTCGACGCCCGGAGTTTCTTATCCGCGAGCGCGATGGCGGTACTTTGCGCCTTCGCGGCTCGATTCTGTCGTGGCGACGGCGTGTGAATTGCCTCGAGACAGGATCGACCGAGTCCTGTAGACAGACTCCATTCGTGAAGCCTGATCGAGCGTCAGAAAACACGGGCGGTCAGGCGAACTTTCGGCGCCGCGCCCACTCCATGCCCTCGATCGGGACGCGCACCCACGGTTTGTACGTCAGCACACGCAGCCACACCCGTCGTGCAGTCTTCACGACCTGACAGGGAATCAGCATCAGCACGTTCAGGAAGCGATGAAATTCCATGCGCCACAGCTCCAGACTTGCCTGCGTGCGCGGCAGGCACACTGACTATCCGCGTCGGGCTTGACTGGCCAGTAGTCGATCTCCGCCACGTGCTCCGCTTCGAGCACTACGTTGCGATAGCCCCGCTCTTCGACGATCTCTTCCTTCGTGTTTTCGGGTCGCTCGCGCGGTCCGCTCACAACTTTCCGTTTGGGACGGCGGGAAAGGCCCCGAGAGGCGCTCGGGCAGCTGTTCGGCATTCGCCACGAAGCCTGGATGCGCGTCGATGCCGAAGGTGAGCTCCCTGCCCTCTCGATCCCCAGCATCGAAGTGTCTTGTCAGCGAGAAGTCAGTGTCCCTACGCGCGGGCGGCGCCGGCGGCCAGCACGTCAAC
>DATHET010000276.1:0-9676 GCA_035490315.1 Planctomycetota bacterium | reverse complement strand
GCGGCGGCGGCGGGGATTTCACGGGTTGCTACCCCGGCGGTGTCGGAGGCGATGGGCTGGTCATGAACTCGGCGCAAGCGCGCCTGCTCGACAACACCTACGTAGCCGGACTCGGCGGCTGGTACCTGTGCGGACCGAATTCGGGTCCTGGCCAGACCATCGTCTCGCTCAACGGATCGATCATCGACCTCCTGCCGGGCAGCGCGCGCAGGATTTCGGCGGCGAGCATCACGCCCGACGACGTCACGGTGCCGATCACGATCAGTGGACAACCGGGGGACACCGTCTATTTCATGCTCGGTCGCAGGCCGTCCTTCGTCTTCAAGAAAGTGCTCAAGGGCTGCTGGATGATTCCGACGCCGATGTTCTCTTCGGCGCTGCCCGTGGGGACGATCGGCGCGGACGGCAAGCTGGTGATCGAGCGCAAGCTCGACATCGTCGACGGTTCGGCCGGAGCGCGAGTGAACTGGATGCAGGCGATGTGCGTCGACGGCGCCGGGCAGGCCACGCTCACGGGTGGAGAGCAGGTGTTGTCGATCGACCAGGCGAGCGCGCCGGCGTGGTACGTCGATGCTTTCGCGGCTCCCGGCGGCAACGGCAGCCAGGCCGCGCCCTTCCAGACCATCTCGGCCGCCGTGAACCAGAGCTTCTACGCCGACACGATCCACGTGGCGGACGGTCTCTACCAGGGGCCGGGGAACCGAGCGATCAATTTGAATGGACGCTCCTTGACGCTGCGCAGCGCGGGCGGCTCGGCCAACTGCACGATCCATTGCCAGGGCGCGGGCCGCGCGTTCTCGCTGAACCTCGGCGAGCACATGACCGCCGAAGGCTTCACGATCGCGGGCGCAGCCGAGGCCTTCGCCGCGGCCTTCGAGGTCAGGGGTGGTCGATTGACCCTGCGCGACATGGTCATCGGCGGCTGTCTTTCCGGCGGAGGCGGCGCCGTGTACGGGAACCTGGCCGAGCTCCGGATGGAGAGCTGCATGTTTCTGGGCAATGTTGCCACCAACCAGTTCAGCGGCGGCGGCGCTGCGCTGTGGATCGAGCGATCGCGCGTCAACGCTCGCGATTGCGTGTTCGCCTTCAACTCCGCGCTCAACGGAGGCGCCGTGTACGTGGCGGCATCGACGGTCGCGACGCCGCAAGTCATCTTCACGCACTGCAGCTTCCTCGAGAACCACGGCACGCTGGGCGGCGCGTGCGACATTCTTTCCGCTTCCGCCGGGACGACGCACGTCTTCGACGACTGTCTCTTCGCAGGCAACACCGCGAACAACGACGGTGGAGCTCTGATTTCGCAGACCTCCCTGGCGATCACCAATTCGACTTTCGTCTCGAACTCCGCGGCTGCCCGAGGCGGAGCGATGTACCTGCTGCACGGGACGACGAGCCGATTGGACAATTCGATCGCTTACGCCAACACCGCCAACCAGGGGCCGGCGATTTTCCTGGGCGACGGTGGTCTTCCGGATGCGCTGCTCAGCGTGTCGTACAGCGACGTGCAAGGTGGCTCCAACGCCGTGTGGGTGAGTCAGGGCGTTCTGACCTGGGGAGCGGGCAACATCGACGTCGATCCGCTCTTCACCGACCCGGACGGAGCGGACGACAACGCCTCGACCTACGGCGACAACGACTACACGCTGTCGGCGGGCTCGCTCTGCATCGATGCCGGCGACAACGGCGCGCTGAGCGCGGACCTGCTCGACGTCGACGGCGACGGCAACACGTCCGAGCCCGTGCCGCTCGATCTGTTCCACGGCGCGCGCCGCGTCGACGTGGTCAACACGCCGGACACCGGAGCTGGCTCCGCGCCGATCGTCGACATGGGCGCGCTCGAACGGCCGTTCTGAGCTGAGCTGCGGCGGGACAGAACCGCTCGCGCCAGAAGCATTACGGGGGATTCCGTGTCACGGACCCCGCCGCGGAACCAAGCTGTTGAGGCGGTCCAGCCGTCCTGCGGAGCTGGCCCTGCCGCTGCCCCGGCCAACCGATCCCGGTTCGAACCCCCTTCGCAACATGTCCCTGAACCTCCTTCGACTGCCTCGGAGCGCCCTGGCTCTCGCACTCGCCGCCGGACTCGCCCACGCCGGGAGCATTCGGATCGCGGAACGCCCGCAGCTCGGCACTTTCACGAACATGCAGACCGCCCTCAACGCGGCCCTCGAGGGCGAGTCGCTGCTCGTGACGCCCGGGGTCTATTCGCCGTTCACGATCGACGGCAAGTCGGTGCAGGTGCTCGTGTTGGGAACCGGCCTGGTACAGATCACGGGCCAGGTCGTAGTCAAGAATCTAGGGCCTGCCCAGTGCGTGGTGCTGAGCCAAATCAGGGTCCAGGGCAACTTGACGACGATCTCGGGGGCGGCGCTCGAGATCCGCGACGTGACCGGCAACGTCCGGGTCGAAGGCTGCATTTTCGAAGGCGCGAAGTTCAATCAGGCACTGACCTTCAGCGGCAGCGGCGCGCTCGTCGACTCCGCGGTGAACGTCGTGTTCTCCCACTGCAGGTTCGAGGGTGGGTACCCGGGTTACCTTGGCGGGCTCTCGCCGGTCGAGGGCGCGCCGGGTCTGAACTCGATCGATTCCAGCGTCGGCCTCTACGACTGCGACCTCGAAGGCGGGTACGGCAGCGACGAGTCGGCTCCGCGCGGCGGCAACGGCGGCCCGGCGTTCTCCGGCCGCGGATTCGGGCTGTTCGCCTCGGGTTGCACCTTCGAGGGCGGGCGGGGCGGCGGCGGGGATTTCACGGGTTGCTACCCCGGCGGCGTCGGAGGCGATGCGCTGCTCATGGACTCCGCGCAAGCACACCTGCTCGACAATACCTACGTCCCCGGACTCGGCGGATGGTACCTGTGCGGACCGAACTCGGGTCCTGGCCAGACCATCGTCGCACTGAACGGGTCGATCATCGACCTCCTTCCCGGCAGCGCGTGCACCATCTCGGCAACGAATATCACGACCGACGACGCGCTGGTTGCGATCACCATCACGGGACAACCGGGTGACACCGTGTACTTCATGCTCGGTCGCAGGCCGTCCTTCGTCTTCAAGAAACTCCTGAAGGGTTGCTGGATGATTCCGACGCCGATGTTCTCGTCGGCGCTTCCCGTGGGAACGATCGGCGCGAACGGCCAGCTGGTGATCGAACGCAAGCTCGACATCGTCGATGGCTCGGCGGGAGCGCGCGTGAACTGGGTGCAGGCCATGTGCGTCAATGGCGCCGGGCAGGCCACGCTCACGGGGGGAGAGCAGGTGTTGTCGATCGACCAGGCCAACGCGCTGGCCTGGTACGTCGATGCTTCCGCGCCTCCCGGCGGCACTGGCAGCCAGGCCGCTCCCTTCCAAACGATTTCGGACGCCGTGAACCGGTGCTTCTACGGCGACATGGTCCATGTGGCGGCCGGTCTCTACCAGGGGCCGGGAAACCGAATGATCAACTTGAACGGCCGCTCCCTGACGCTGCGCAGCGCGAGCGGCTCGAGCAACTGCACGATCGATTGCCAGGGCCTGAACCGGGCGTTCACGATGATCCTCGCCGAGCGCCTGACCGTCGAAGGCTTCACCATCGCGGGCGCTGACCAGACCAGCGGGGCAGCCGTCCAGGCGGTGGGTGGTCAATTGACCCTGCGCGACATGGTCATCGGCGGATGCGTCTCATTCAGCTCCGGCGCCGTGTACATGAGCCTGGGTGAGCTTCGGATGGAGAACTGTCGGTTCCTGGGGAACGTCTCGACGAGCTCGCTCTACGGACGCGGCGCAGCGCTGCATATCGATCGCTCCCGCGCCTCCGTTAGCGATTGTGTGTTCGCATCCAACTCCGCGCTCGAAGGCGGCGCGGTGTACGTGGCCGCGTCGACGGTCGACACGCCGCAAGTCCGCTTCACCCACTGCAGCTTCCTCGAGAATCAGGCCACGATCGGCGGCGCGTGCTGTGTCTTTCCAGCCTCCTCGGGGACGACTCACGTCTTCGACGACTGCCTCTTCGCGGGCAACACGGCGAGCACCGACGGCGGGGCGCTGATGTCCCAGACTTCCTTGTCGATCACCAGCTCGACCTTCGTCTCGAATTCCGCGGCCGGCCGCGGGGGAGCGATGTATCTGCTGCGCGAAACGACGAGCCGGTTGGACAATTCGATCGCTTATGCCAACACCGCGAATCAGGGGCCGGCGATTTTCCTGGGAGACGGAGCACTTCCGGATGCGCTGCTCGGCGTGTCGTACAGCGACGTGCAGGGTGGTCCTGCCGCCGTGTGGCTGAGTCAAGGGATCCTCACCTGGGGAGCGGGGAACATCGACCTCGATCCGCTCTTCACCGATGCGGACGGTGCGGACAACAACGCCTCGACCTACGGCGACAACGATTACTCGTTGTCGGCGACCTCGGCCTGCGTCGACGCCGGAGACAACGGAGCCTTGACCGCGGATCTGCTCGACGTCGACGGCGACGGCAACACGAGCGAGCCCGTTCCGCTCGACCTGCTCCACGGAGCGCGCCGCGTCGACGTGGTGAACACACCCGACACGGGAGCAGGCACGGCGCCGATCGTCGACATGGGCGCGCTCGAGCGGCCGTTCTGAGCTGAGCTGCCGCGGGACAGATCATCCCGCGTCGGAGGCATTGTGTGGGATTCCGTGTCACGGACCCCCGCATCGGATCCAAGCACATGGGGCAGGTTCACGGAGACCTGGCCCCGCTTCTACTCCGGCGAACCGATCTCGGCTCGAACCCCGTTCGCAACATGGCCCTGAACCTGCTTCGACTGACTCGGATCGCCCTGGCTCTCGGACTCAGCATCGGATTCGCCCACGCAAGGGACGTCCGAATCGCCGAGCGCCCGCAGCTCGGCAACTTCACGACCGTGCAGGCGGGAATCGACGCGGCGCTGGAAGGCGAGTCGCTGCTCGTGACCCCCGGGGTCTATGCGCCGTTCACGATCGACGGCAAGTCGGTGCAGGTGATCGGCATGGGGTCTGGCTGGGTGAAGATCACCGGGCAGGTCCTGGTCAAGAACATCGGTCCTGCCCAACGCGTGGTGATGACGCAGCTGCTGCTCACGGGCATCGCGGTCTCGCCTACCCAGCGGCCAGCGCTGGAGATCCGTGATGTGACGGGGAATGTCCGCGTAGAAGCAAGCTTCATCGAGGGAGCCCCGGGAAACCAACTTGCAGGTGTCTCGGGCGGCGGCGTGCGCCTGGTGTCCGCGCTGAACATCGTGTTCAGCAGCTGCACGATCGAAGCCGGATACGGCGGATACAGCGGTGGAGAGGCGCCGATCCACGGCGGGATCGGGTTGGAGTCGATCAACTCGAGCTCCGCTCTGTACGACTGCCTGATCGAAGGCGGGCCTGGCAGCGACGAAGGCTCGCCACAAGGCGGCAACGGCGGGGCGGCTTATTCGGGCCTCAGCTACGGGCTGTTCGCTTCAGGCTGTGCATTCCAAGGCGGGTCTGGCGGGGGCGGCGATTACATCGGTTGCATCCCCGGTGGCGTCGGCGGAGATGCCCTGGTGATGAACGCGGGACAGGCTCACCTGCTCGCGAACACGTACGTCGCCGGAGCCGGCGGATGGTCGCTGTGCGGACCCATCTCTCCTCCAGGGCAGACCATCGTCGCGCTGAACGGAGCGCTCATCGACCAGTTGAGCGGCAGCTCGCGCAAGCTCTCCGCGCCCAGCATCACCCCCGACGACGAGGCCGTGCCGATCACGATCAGCGGGCAACCTGGAGATACCGTCTACCTGATGCTCGCGCGCAGGCCGTCCTTCCTGTTCAAGAAGCCGCTGAAGGGTTGCTGGATGATTCCCACGCCCATGTTCTCGTCGGCGCTGGCTGCGGGAACGATCGGCGCGAGCGGCACGCTGGTGGTGGATCGCAAGCTCGACATCGTCGATGGTTCCGCTGCAGCGAGGATGGTCTGGCTGCAGGCCATGTGCGTCGACGGCGCCGGACAGGCGACGCTCACCGGGCCCGAGCAGGTGCTTTCGGTCGACCGCGCGAGCGCGCCGACCTGGCACGTCGACGATTCCGCGCTTCCGGGCGGCAACGGCAGCTCGGCCGCGCCATTCCAGACGATCTCGGAGGCCCTGGCGAAGGCTTTCTACGCCGACACGATCCTCGTGGCGGACGGTCTGTATCAAGGCGCGGGCAATCGAGCCCTCAACTTGAACGGCCACTCCGCTACTTTGCGCAGCGCGAATGGCTCTGGCGCCTGCACGATCGATTGTCAGGGCGCGGCTCGCGTGCTTTCGATGATCCTGGGCGAGCGCCTGACCCTCGAAGGTTTCACGCTCGTGGGCGGAGCCGCGAGCTATGCCGGAGCGATCGAGGCGAAGTTCGGGGTGCTGACGATGCGCGACGTCGTCGTCAGCGGATGCATGTCGGCCGACGGCGGCGCCGTGTTCACGAGCCAAGGTGAGCTGAAATTGGAGAGCTGCCGGTTCCTGGGCAACCTCGGGACCAACTCGACTTTCGCGCGCGGTGCAGCGATCTGGATCGACGGTTCGCGCGTCACGGGCCGCGATTGCGTGTTCGCGTCCAATTCCGCATTCAACGGAGGGGCCGTCTTCCTGGGTGTGTCGATGACTCTGCGGCCACCGGTCACCTTCACCCATTGCAGCTTCCTCGACAATCACGCGACGTTCGGCGGAGCCTTTGCCTTGACGCCTGACGCGGTCTTCGGACCGATCCACGAGTTCGACGACTGCCTCTTCGCGGGCAACACCGCGAGCACCGATGGCGGTGCCTTGCTGTGTCGCAGCCCGGTGGCGATCACGAACTCGACTTTCGTCTCGAACACGGCTGGCGGGCGCGGCGGAGCGCTCTACATGTTCCGCGGAACGGCGAACCGATTCGACAACTCGATTGCCCACGGCAACACCGCGGGCCAGGGGCCGCAGTTCTTTCTGGGCGACGGCGGACCGCCCGCAGCGCTGCTCAGCGTTTCGTACAGCGATGTGGAGGGTGGCCAAGCCGCCGTGTGGCTGAGTCAGGGAGCGCTCACCTGGGGAGCGGGCAACCTCGACCTCGATCCGCTCTTCACCGACGCGGATGGAGCGGACAACAACGCCTCGACCTTCCTCGACAACGATTACTCCTTGTCGGCGAGCTCGCCCTGCGTGGATGCCGGCAACAATGGCGCCCTGAGCGCTGATCTGCTCGACGTCGACGGCGACGGCAACAAGAGCGAGCCCGTGCCGCTCGACTTGCGCCACGGGGCGCGCCGCGTCGACGTGGTCAACACGCCCGACACCGGAGCTGGCTCCGCGCCAATCGTCGACATGGGCGCGCTCGAACGTCCGTTCTGAGCCAAGGACGCCTGATCAGCAACCACGGGCAACGCTGGCCGCATTCGTCGCGCTGTCGGTACGGAGCCAGGCTCGATCACGACACAGTGGCTCCAGCGGCCGGCTCGACGTGCTAACGTCGAGGCGGTGCACCCGGACCAACGATCCTCCGCTACTCCTGAATCGAAGCGGCCCGCGCGCCGGCGAAAAATTCGCAACGCACTCCTGGCGATCGGCGTCGGCCTGATCGTCGCGCTCGTCGGTGGCGAGCTCGCGCTCCGATTCATCCTGTTCACTCCGAGCGTGGATCTTGGAGGTCTCGGCGGCCTGCTGCGGCAACCGAGGCACTACTCCGACGGCAACAGTGAAGATGACTTCTGGAAGCTGCTCTGCAAATTCCAGGGCGCCGCTGCCCTCGCCGACATGCCGCAACATGATGCCGTCACCGGCTGGACGAACACGCTGGTCCGGCCTGAGACCTACGCGAGCGTCGACGAGGACATGATCCGCGGCCGGCGGCCGGTGCTCCTCTACGGCGACTCCTTCGCCCAGTGCCTGACCCTGCCCGGCGACCGGTTCCAGTCGATCTTCGAGCGCTCCGAGTTCGCTCGCGACCACGTCCTCCTGAATTACGGCGTCGGCGGCTACGGCCTCGACCAGATCTACCTGCTGCTCAAGAGCTCGCTCGACCGCTTCCAGGGTCAGAACCCGATCGTGATCGTCAGCGTTCTCGTCGAAGGCGACTTCGACCGCAGCGTGCTCTCCTTCCGCGCCTGGCCCAAGCCGCGCCTCGAGATCGTCGACGACCAGCTCGTGACGCGCGGACCGGTGCAGACGAGCGTGCGCGAGTACCTCGCGCAGAATCCAGTCACGATTCGAAGCTACCTGTGGCGTCTTTTCCTCTATCAAGGATCGTCCTTCCTGTCACGACAGCGCGCGCAGTGGAGAGTGGACGCGCAAATCGAGGCGGAGAAGCGAAGCTTGAATCGCCGCATCCTGCTCGAGATCGAGCGCGAGCTCTCGAGCCGCAAGCTGGAGCACTTCTACCTTGCCTTCCACGTCGAGGATGGAGCCTTGGAGGTGGATGAGAGTTGCGAGTGGGAGGAAAGATTGCTCCAGGAATTCTGCGCCGAATCAGGGGCACGGTTCGTCGATACGCGCGACTTCCTGTCCTCCGCTTCCGACGCTCGGCCGAAGCAGTGCGCGCAGTTCTACGGCCGAGGCGAGCCCTTGCAGGGGCACCACAACGGGCTTGGGAATCTGGTCTGCTTCGAGGCGATCCGACATGGGATGCGCGGTGCGGCATCCGAGCCTCGATCGCAGTATCAGGCGAGCGCGAACAAGTATGGAATGATCGATTGGATCGAGCCGCAGGTGACGACGGACACGTTCTTGAAGCGTGGTGTCACTCTGACCACGCACGGCAGCGGCGCCGGACCCTTCGCGATGCAAACTTTTCCGCCGATGCGATTGGTGATGCGGGCTGACGCACTCGGGTCGACGCTCGTGCAATTCGAGCTCGCAGCCCCAGCGAAGCGCTTCACGGGCAAGCTCCACGCCGTGGCGGAAGCGGATCGCTTCTGCACCAAGACCGAGCTCAGGTTCTGCGCCGACGTCGATGGGGTCGTCGTGCTCGATCAAGCCGTGCCGCCCGCGAACAATCCGCTGGCGCTCGACATCGACCTCGATGGCAAAACCTCCCTCACCTTCGCCCTCGGCGGCGACCGCGGCGGCGCGGGCTGCAATTGGGTCTGCATCGAGGATCCGCGTTTCGAGTGAACCTGCAGTTCGGTGAAACCACGCGCCCTGTCGGATCTCACTGCCTGAAACCCGCCGCTGATAGCTATCCTTTCTCGGTGCACACACTTCCTCTGCTTGGCGTCACCGTCGGCGATCCGGCGGGTATCGGCCCCGAGGTAACCCTCGCGGCCCTGGCCGATCGTGACGTTCAGAAGGAATCGCGAGCCCTCGTGCTAGGACCCGCGTCGCTGCGGCCCGCTTCGATTCCGCTCTGGGATGAATCGCGCGATCCGCGGGAGATCGAGAAGCAAGCCTGGCTCGCGACCTACGCGCCCCCTCGCTTCGAAATGGGCATCGCCCAAGCCGAGTGCGGTCGCGCAGCCCTCGTCGCCCTGCGCCGCGGCGTCGATCTCGCGATGGCCCACCAGGTCGACGCCCTGGTCACCGCTCCCGTCTCCAAGGAGGCCCTGCACCTCGCCGGCGAAAAAGTCGAAGGCCAGACGGAACTCCTTGGCCGCTGGGCCGGCGTCACCGAGCACCAGATGGTCGCGATCGCCGGGCCGCTGCGCATCATGCTGCTCACGCGCCACATTCCACTGCGCAAAGCCCTCGACTCGATCACGCCCGAGCGCGTGCTCTTCCACCTGAAACTC
>DATHET010000275.1:0-5878 GCA_035490315.1 Planctomycetota bacterium | reverse complement strand
AGCCGCGTGCGCGTGCCGATCGTGTGGAAGCTGACCCGCGCCGCGCGCTGAAGACCGCGCTTCAGCGAAGTTTCACGCGCATCCGCGGGGCGGGACAGGTGTGCCTACCCAGGTCCTGCGATTGAAGCGCCGCTGGCCGGGCCTCAGTCAGCCAGACTCGCGATGCGCTGGACCCCTCTCGGCCTCTTCAAGGATCGGTGACCCATGCTCCGTCCGCTCACCCTCGCCCCGGCCCTCTTCGCCCTCACCGCCTTCACCTCTGCCCTCCACGCCCAATGCCGGATGGCAACGGTCCAAGCCGCCCCCTCCCAGAGCTTCTCGAAGTTCGGATCCTCGGTCGCGATCTCCGGCCATCGCCTGGTCGTCGGCGCGCCCGAGGTCAGCCTGAGCGCATCGAGCAACGGCGCCGCCTACGTGTTCGAGCAGAACGGCGCGGGGTGGATTCAGACCGCAGTGTTGACCGCCAACGACGCCATGGACTTCGACGAGTTCGGCATCTCGGTGGCGATCGACGGCGACACGATCCTGGTCGGCGCCGACGCGGTCGACGGTCCTCTGTCCGGCGGGGTCGGAGCGGTGTACGCATTCGAGTTCAACGGCGCTCAGTGGGTACAGACCCAGAAGTTCCAGGCGAGCGACGGAGCGAGCGGCGGGTTCTTCGGTTTCAAGCTCGCGCTCCTCGGAGACACGGCGGTGGTCGGCCGTTTCTGGGATTCCGCCGCGGCCGTCCACGCCGGCTCCGCCTACGTTTTCACGCGCAGCGCATCGACCTGGACCGAGACGCAGAAGCTGCTGCCCTCGCCGGCCAGGGTCGAGGACAACTTCGGCTACGCCCTCGACCTGTCCGCCGATCGGATCGTGGTCGCCGCTCCCGAGCGCTTCTGGAGCGGTCCTTCCGACCGTCAGCTCGGCCGCGTCTTCGTCTACTCCAAGAACAGCGGGATTTGGACGGAGCAGGCCGTCCTCGGCGCAAGCAACGCGACAGCTCAAGATCAATTCGGCATCTCGGTCTCGATCGACGGCGATCAACTGGCCGTGGGCGCCTGGCAGGAATTCTTCTCGACGGCCATGTCGGGCAATGGCAAGGCCCTGGTCTTCGATTGGACGGGCAACGTGTGGCAGGAGACGCAGTCGATCGCCGCCTTCGACGGCCACCTGGAAGAAGAGTTCGGCGCGAGCGTCGCGCTCCAGGGCTCCTGGTTGTTGGTCGGCGCGCCGTCCAGGGATGCCTTCCCGTTGTGGGGCGGGACCTACGTCTACCAGAAGGGTCCGGCGGGCTGGACCTTCGCGAGCCTGCTGCTCCCCGATCCGAATCCTTCGTTGAGCTGGGCCGGCAATGCCCTGGCGATCGACGGCAATTACGCAGTCGCGGGGGCCTACATCGAGTCGGGGACGAACACGCAGAACGGGACGGCCTACATCTATGGAGGCTTCTCGGCGTGGAAGAACGAAGGCGGGGGCCTCGCCGGCAGCTCGGGCATCCCGACTCTCGTCGGAGTCGGAACCCTGTGTCCCAACACCAGCGGCGATCTCGAGCTCTCCAACGCTCGCCCGAACAGCGTCGCTGTCCTGATCCGAGGCCAGACGATCGCCAACACTCCATTCCTCGGCGGCACGCTGGTTCCCTCGATGGATTTCCTGCAGCGCGGGTTCGTCACCGATGCCGCAGGGGCGGTGTCGATGCCAAACGTGTGGCCGGCTTTGACGCCGACCGGAAGTCAGCACTTCTTCCAGGCCTGGGTCCGGGACGCGACGGGCCCGCAGGGGGCTTCCGGTTCGAACGCCGTGTCGGGAATCGCGCCTTAGGATCGTTGCGCCAAGCTCGGATCGCAGAGACCGCGCTCGCGCCGCTTCGAGCATTGGACAGTCCGTTCGTGCGCTGTTCCAATGAGCCTTCTGGCTCCCCCGGCCCGAACTTTCCGCGCATGCGGTCAGTTCGAGTTCCCTCGGTTCAACCCACTTCCCCAGGTTCGACAAGGAGACGACCGCAGTGACCAATTATCTGCCTCGTTGGGAGGCCGCGAAGACGGCTTTCACCAATGCAACCGGAGTCAAGAAGCCCGCGCCCGCGGGCGCGTTCAAGGCCTTCTTCAACTACACCTCGCTCACCGGCGCGCTCAAGGATGCCGACAAGGCGCTGACCGACATGGAGCGGGGCAAGACGGCCGAAATGCCGAAACTGATCGCTGCCGCGGAGAAGTCAGCGGCCACGCTCGCGAAATCGATCACCACCTACATCAAGGTGCTCGAGGACAGCGCGAAGGACGAGAAGGCCGAGAACAATGCAAAGACGGGTCTGTACCGCCATCTGAAAGTGCTGACCGCGGAGCTGAAGGCGATCATCGCCCACGCGGTGCAGAAGGTCGACGCGACCAGGATCTCGCTGAATGCGGAAACAGGCGCCAAGGAGAAGGCCGCCAAGATGATGAAGACCTCGCTCGCCTCGTGCTGCGCGAATGCAAACCTTGCGATCAAGACCGTCCAGGCAACGCCGACTCCCGAGACGTTCAAGAAGTTCTTCACTGTGAGCGACCCTCCTGGTCGCAAGATCCAGGTGCAGCTGGTCGCTGCGCGCAACCAGCTCGCGGAAGGCAAGCTGCCGAACAAGAACGTCGATCCGGGGCACGTCGCCGACAAATTCACCCCATGGCAGGCTTCGGGGAGCGCCAACAACAACATGGTCGCGACCGCGACACCTGCTCAGGTGAAGACTCGAATCGATCAATTCAAGGAAGTGTGCAAGCTCGCTCAGATGTACAGCGATTCCCTCTGATCGCTGCTCGAAGACCTGACCGGTTCGACTGACCCTCCTGGGCCTGTCGGGCCCAGCAGGAGAATCGTCCCGCGGCCGGCCTCGATGGCCGGCCGCCGGCCTCTCCCCGCTGCCGCAGCAGTCGTGCTACCCTGTCGCGAATGGCGATGCGTTCGAACGTCCCATTCTCGAAAGCAAGCTCGAAGAAAAGCCATGCTGCGTCTCGCACTTCTGTTCCCAATCCTGGTTGCCGCGTCCCCGGCCCTGCATGCCCAGGGTCCGCTCGACGGCGGGCCGTCGGCAGGCCGCGTGGTCTGGTTGCGAGGCGATCACGGAGTGACGCGCGGGCTCTCGGATCTTGTGAGCAACTGGCGCGACGAGGTCAGCGCCAACGAAGTCGCCAACGCGAATCCGGTCACGCTGCCTGAGTGGCGCGCGGCCGCGGTGAACGGCCAGCCCGCGTTGCACTTCGACGGCAACGACAGTCTGTGCGGATCGGGAATGCCGACTGGCAGCACCACGAAGGTCGCCGTCTGTCAGCTCGACACGCTCGGCGCGGCCAACCCGATCCTCGCCAGCAACTCGGGCCACCAACTGCGCTTCGCAGGCAGCGACCGCGCGCGCCTGACCCACGGCACCGATGTCGTCACGAGCACCACCGGTGTCCCGATCGGCACGCCGATCGTCCTGGTCGAAACCTACGACGAAACGACGGGGGACTGCGTCCTCTACCAGGATGGCATCCAGGTCGGCGCCGGCCACGACGGCCTGCACGGGAACGGCGACAGCGACATGCTGCTGGGCTCGTTCGGCACCGGCAACGGCCTCGCGGGATCGGTCGCGGAAGTGATGGGTTACGACCATGTGTTGAGCTCCATCGAGCTGAGCGATCTCCACCTGTATCTGCTGCGGCGCTACCACGGCGATCCGCCGCCGATCGTCCAGCTCGACCTCCAGCCCAGGCCCGGACAGATCTTCCAGCGCGACAGCAGCGACAGCGCCCCCGTGGTCTTCGCCGGCTCGGTGAGCGGCCCGACTTGGACCGACCTCAGCCTCGAGATCACGCGCAACGGCGCGCCCTTCGACACCACGCAGCAGCCGCTAGACTTCGCGAGCGGCAGCGCGTTCTTCCAGTTCACGCGGCCGCTCCAGGCCGGAAAGTACGACTACGAGTGCTCGCTCTACGCCGTGCGCGGGCCCGAGCAGCGTCTGATCGCGCGCATCGGCAAGCTCGCGGTCGGCGACGTCTGGCTCATCAACGGCCAGAGCAACGCGGTCGCCGCCGATTACTTCTACGAACGGCTCGCCAACACGGAATGCCAGAGCCCCTGGGTCCGTTCCTTCGGCACGACCGCGGTCGACGGCGAGGCCGACTTCGATCTGCACTGGGACATGGCCGAGGGCGAGGACATCTACTCGCACGCCTCGGTCGGCGCCTGGGGCTTGAGGCTCGGCTCGCTCCTCGAGCAGAACTACGGAATGCCGATCGCCTTGATCAACGGAGCCGTGGGCGGCAGCTCGATCGCCATCCTGCAGCGCGACAACCGCGATCCCTCGAACTTGCGCACGCACTACGGCCGCCTGCTCTACCGAGCCCGCGCCGCCGGAGTGCAGGACAGCGTGCGCGGCATGCTCTGGTACCAGGGCGAAGCGGATGCCCAGTTCGCCATGGTCTGGCGAACCAAGTGGCAGACCCTGCGCCGCTCCTGGCACATCGATTATCCGGCGCTGAACCAGGTCTATCTTTTCCAGATCCGCGACAACTGCAGCGGCAACGGGAACTCGGTGCGCGAGATCCAGCGCGAGCTCATCGACGATTCGATCGACACCTACGTGATGTCGACGACCGCCGCACCCTTCCACGACGGTTGCCACTTCTATTACGCGGGCTACCGCGAGCTCGGCGACCGCCTCGCGCGCGTGATCGGCCGCGATGCCTACGGATCGACGGACACGCAGGAAATCGATCCGCCGAACCTGCTGAGCGCGGTGTGGAACGATCCGCAGCACAGCCAGATCCTGCTGACGTTTCGTGATCCCGACGACGTGCTCGTCTTCGAGCAGGGAGCGGAGGCGAATTTCACGCTGGACGAGGAAATCGCGATCCAGAACGGGGCGGTCAGCGGCAACACGGTCCTGCTCCGGCTGGCGAGCTCGAGCGCGGCGACGAGGATCAGCTACGACGGCCACCCCGGTGACGGCCCTTGGCTGAAGAATGCGAGAGACGTCGGCGCGCTGACGTTCTTCGACATTCCGATCCACTAGGCGCCGGCGGGAAATCGAGCCGGTCAAGACCTTCCCAGGCAGCTGACGTAAGAGGAAGCGGTGTCGGATCGGATCGACACCGCGCTGAGACGGCTGCCTGGGCTCGATGGCAGAATCCGAGGGCGAAAAATCTTCGAGGCGAGCGCGATCTGACTGGACCGAGGATTTGGTGACCAGGGATCTCGGCGCGAATCGTCAGGCCCCGAGGGGAGCCAGCGGCAGAACCGCCCCGCGGCCTCGAAAAACCGCCTCGATGCGCATGTTCCTCCAGAAAACCCAAGCATTCGGCTTGACCGCGGACCCCAAATTCCAGAGCGGTGCTACCGTGGCTATGTGGTGAGGGATTGGAAGTCCCGTGCTCCCGGGTTCAGCGCTCGGTCGCAATCCACATCACTTCCCTTATTGCCCCCAGGAACAAAGAGTCAGAAATTCATGAATCTGCAATCTAACTATTGGCTTTGGTCGGCCATCGCCGTCGGATGCTTGACCTCAGCCGCCAGCGCGCAAGTCCCCTTCAGCGACAACTACGACAGCTACGCCGTCGGCTCCGTCATCAACGGCCAAGGCGGCTGGAAGCAGTGGCAGAACGCCTCCAACGCCAGCAGCATCATCGAAGACGCCACGACGGGCTTCGCTCGCAGCGGCAACTCGGTGTCGGTCAACGCCTTCGTCGGCGGTGACACCAGCGACCTCGTGCACGAGTTCACCGGCTTCATCGCCGGCACGGGCCAGCACACGCTGAGCGCCTACAGCTACACCCCGACCGGCGCGGTCGACAAGTGGTTCTTCCTGATCATGAACCAGTACACGGACGTCGGTCCGTTCGGCTGGGGCGCGCAGGTCACCTTCGACCCCGTCCTT
>DATHET010000274.1:0-10507 GCA_035490315.1 Planctomycetota bacterium | reverse complement strand
CGTCTGGTCGGCGACGCTTGCGGGCCACAGGGTCTCGACGTGACTTCCGTGCAGGAATTCCTTGCCCTCGGACTTCGCGCCGCCGGCAAGCGTCTTCATGTCGCCGTGGCACACCGCGCAGTCGGCCTTGGAGCCCTTGGCCGCATTCGCGTGCTCGGTGTGGCCCATGCGCACGATGCCGTAAGTCTTCGTCGCGGCTTCGCGCGTAGCCTGCTTCAACTCCGGCTTACCCGCTTCGGCATGGCAGGCGAGACACCGATCGCCGCGGCCGTGCCAGCTCATGGTCACGAGCATCTTTTTGCTCTCGAGCTCCTTGCGCAGCGACTTCAATTCGGCGCTGGGAATCCCCGGCAAGTCGTCCGCGACCGGCATCCCAGAGACGTGGCAGGCCGCGCAATTCGTGAAGGCCACCGCGCGGAAGTCCGCGCTGGTCTCTCCGCCGCCCGCCGGCGCTTCGACGTGGCACACGGCGCAGTCGATCGCTCGGCCCTTGGGGTTCAAGTGCGCGCGGTGCGAGAATTCGTCGAAGGCGTACTCGTGCCGATCCGTGGCGGGCTTGGCCGACGCGTCGACGAGCATCGCGGAAAGCTCGCGCACGCGCGGCATGGTTTCCGCCGGAGCGACGAGGCCGGAGACGTGGCAGCTCGTGCACACGCCCCAGCCGGGATTTGCCTCTTCGGTCCCCTCGCGGATCCTGGCGCGGGCGGCTGCGATCGATTCGCTCGGGGACAGACCCGCGTGTTGCACGTCGTGGCAGAGACGGCAACCGTCCGACGGTTTCTCGACGCCCGCGGCGAGCCGTGCATCCGCCGTCGCATCGCCGCGCAGGAACGGGTGTCGCGTCGCCATCTCCGTGTGGCAGGCGACGCAGCTCGACACGTCGCCCGGTGGCGAGCTCGCGTGGCAGACCTTGCAGCTCTCGTGGGCGACCCGCTCGCGTGCCGCCACGAAGGCCGGCGAAAGCGCCGCGTTCTTGCCGAGGATTGCCTCGGGATCGCTGGCGAAAAAGGCCGCGTGGCTTCCGTCGAGACTTCCCGGCTGCAGCAGCTTTTCTCCAGTCCTCGTCGTGAATACGAACACCAGCGCGATCAGCGCGACGAAACCCGCGAGCCAGGCAGCTTTGCGCACGGCGGGGATGCGGCCGAAGCGCACTTCGCTGCGCACCCACTCGTCGGCGTCGCTGTGGAACTCGCCGGACTTGGGCTTCTTGTAGTGGAAGCTCGCTTCCTCGACCTGGATCTCCAGCACGGCGCGCTCGGCTTCGCTCTTGATCTCGAGCGACAGCCGCGTGACGCCGATCACCACCTGGTCCCCGCTCGAAATCTGCACCGAGCCGGCCACGGCGATTCCGTTGTGCCAGGTGCCCGTCGCGCTGCCGAGGTCTTCGACGACGAAACCCGCGGCGTTCGCGCGGAAGGTGCAGTGGTGCTCGGCGACCACCGGGTCGTTCAGGTTCAAGGCGCAGGTCGAGCGCGTTCCGACGTCGATCGCGGGGGCGATCCATTCGCCGCGCGGCTTGCGGCCGGGCATGGAGAAGGCGCGGAACAGCGCCATGGATGCGCCCGGCGAATCAGCCATGCCCGGGTCCTCTCACGGCGTCGGCGATCGAGCCGTCGACCACGCGCGAATGGATCTGCTCCTCGTCGAAACGGATCGCCGTCGGGTCCTTGCGGCTGATCGCGGAGGTCGGGCAGTTGTACACGCAGCCCTCGAAGGGCAGGCCCGCGCACAGGTCGCACTTGATCGACTTGCCCTGCACTTTTTCGCCGCGCGCGCTCAGGATCGGATCAGCTTTCTTGACCTCGGGAGCGACGCCGGCCGCTGCCGCTGCGGGCGCGGCCTTCTTGAACAGGTGGCCGATGAATGGAATCGTCTCGAGGAAATTCTCCTCGGGCACGATCGGCGCCGAGCCCGGCGGCGGCGTGTAACGGATCACGCCGTAGGGACAGGCCGACACGCACATCGCGCAGCCGACGCAATTGTCGTAGACGAAGCGGATCAGGCCTTCGGAATCGCGGCGGATCGCGCCGTAATTGCAGGCCATCATGCACTCGGGGATGTCGCAGTTGTAGCAGGAGGTCGCGAGGCTGATCTCGGTCGGCACCAGCTCGATCACGGCCGGAGTCCGCTGGCCTTTCTTCGACAAGCGCGGCACGCGGTCCTCGTGCACCGCGACGCAGGTCTCGACGCACATGTTGCAACGCACGCAGCGCTGCAGGTCGATCACCAGGGCCTCGCCGCCCTTGACGCGGCCGCCCTTGACCAGGACTTCGATCTCGTCCGCCGATTTCTCCTGCCGCGGAGCGCCGACGCCGCGGCCCGCGGAGGGCTCGTGGGCCAGGGCGAAGGAAGCCTTCTGCAAGACCTCGAGGCTCTTCGCGTCGCCTCCCAGCGTCGACTCGACCGCGGCCTTGGAGATCACGAGAACATCGGTCGGCGCGAGCGTCGTGTACGTGCCGGGCCACTTCGTCGTTCCCAGGGCGAGCGAGCGCTCGCCGAAGGAAGAGTTGTTCATGTGGTACTCGAGGATCTGATCCTGGCCCGAGGGCAGCTTGCGCGAGCAGGAGATCGCGCCGCTGCGCACCATGTACACGGCGTCGGCGTCGGCGCCCTCCGTCGCGATCACCTTGCCCTTCGGATGGGTCTCGAAGCGCACGTGGCTCTTGATCGCCGCGAGCTGGTCCTTCGGCAGGTTGCGGAACACCGGCATCGTGCGCATGTGCGCGGCGAGCGACTGGCGCCGGTAGCGCTCGTCGATGCGGCGGCGGAAATCCTGGTTCGCCGAATCCTTGTACAGGATCTTGAACGTGCCGCCGTCGATCGTCAGCAGCGTGCAGGCCGCGTCCGCCTTGTAGGTCGCGAGCGAGGGCTGGTTCGAGATCGCGCTGGCTTCGCCGAACCAGTCGTGGGGCCCGAGGAATTCGAACAGCTCGGTCTTGCCGTCGACGTCGGTGCGGTACGCGCTGATCGAGCCGGACAGGACGTAGTGGAATTCCTCCGTGTACTCGCCCTGCTGCACGAAGACCGCGTCCGCCTGGCCCGGCGTGTAGCGGCGAAACTTCAGGAGCAGCTTGCGCAGCCGGGGCGGCAGGCCGGCGAACAGCTCGAGCTTGAAAATCAGCTCGTTTTCCTGGGTTTCCAGCTCGGATTTGATTTCGTCGACCATGCGCCGCTCCTCAGTACACCGCGATCGAAATCATGTGGACGACCACCGCGATCGACAGGAACAAGGCCGCCGGCAGGTGCACCGCGCGCCAGGCCATGAAGCCCAGGCGCGTGCGCCACAGGAGCTTGAACTCGGATTCGACGCGCTGCAGCTGGCCGCCGAGCACCAGCGCGTCCTGCAGCTGGATGCGGCGCGCCGTGTCGGCGGCCGGCATGGCGGCGAGCAGCACGCGCGCTCTCTGGTCCCTGTCGGCGCCCTTGGCCGAGACGTCGTCGAGCACCGCGCGCAGATCGGGCTCCATTTTCTCGCGCAGCTCCGCGAGCTTGCGGCTGAAGCCTTCGCGAAGCACGAAGGCCTCTTCGATCGAGAGATCGCGCTCGCGATTCGTGAGCCAGGCCGGGCCGAAGGCCCACAGGAAGATCCCGATCACGCCGGTCACGAGCACGATCGTGCTGAAGCCGAGCAGGACGGCGCCCAGCGGAGAATCCCAGCCGGTCCCGCCGTGCACCCAGACCGCGAAAGCGAAGGCGACGCTGATGTAGAGGTGCAGGTGCAGCCACTTGGCGGCCTTGCCGAAAGGGAAGGCCTTGCCGACCTTCAGCGTGAACTTCGGACCGCCCGACGCACCCTCGGCGACCTCGACGCGCACGATGCGCTGCACGCCGACTTCGCGCAGGGCGCGCGAGACCAGGGACTCTACTTCCTTGCGCGTCGAGAGCTGTCCCTTGAGGATCTGGCGGCGGATCTCGCTGATGCGCGTCTCGGCCTGCTCGAGCTTGATGATCGGCACTTTCAGGCGGAATTCCGGCGAGTAGCCGTACTTGTGCATGTACTTGCGCAGCACGTAGCCCAGGGCGAGCAGCATGCAGGCGAGGGCGATCGAGCCGGTCCACAAGCGCAGCCCGTGGCTCCGCGCGCCGACCACGCCGAAATCCGCCTTGCTGAACGCGAGCACCGCGATCAGCGCCGCGAGCGCCAGGATCGCGACGATGGCGTAGCGCGAGCGGAACAGGCTCTGGTTCATGGCTGGGGCCTTGCCCTGGATGCGCCGGCGGCTTTCACTCGCCGCCGAATCCGAGTTTCGCGCGGAAGACCCAGGCCAGGACCAGGAGCACCACGACCACGCCGGTCACGATCATCCAGAGCGCACGCCGGCTGCGCGGCTGACTGACTTCCTGGGCCGCCATGGTCTTGCCGTTCTCGAAGGCCCTGGTCCAGTTTCGCGCGGAGACGACACCGGCGATCATCAGCGCCTCGCCGACGTGTTTCGCGCCGAGCTTGGCTTCTTCCTGAGCGGCGCGCGCCTGTTCCTGGGTGATCTGGTTGTTCGCGATCAGGTAGCGCACGGCCGCGGCGTACTGAGCGGGCGGGATCGCGGCGTTCTCCGAGTCGCGATCGACCACGAACACGGCCTCGATCGCGCCGAAGCGCACCAGACTCTCGGGCGGGAGCAGCTGCGGCACCTCGGGATTGAGCGCGATGCCGCCGACGAAGGTCTGGTTGCGGCTCTTGCGGTCCTCGATCTGGAAGTTGTTGGTCGCCGAGACGAAACGGATCATCGCGTGGGGCTGCGAGATCGCCTTGTGATCGATGCGGCACTCGCCGCTCTCGCGGCCGACC
This sequence comes from Planctomycetota bacterium, assembly GCA_035490315.1. GTDB lineage: Bacteria > Planctomycetota > UBA1135 > UBA1135 > JADJQU01. The sequence goes on along the minus strand of DATHET010000274.1, from coordinate 5,721 downwards.
ATCGTGACCAGGCGCTCGAGGTTGACGATGCGCCGGTCGGCTTCGTTGACGATCACCAGACGCGGGCGCTTGGTGATCATCGTGCCGAGCGCGCCGAGATCCCCCGTGTCGGGCCGGATGTTCTGCGTCCCGCTGCCGATCCCGCCCGGCCCCATGAAGTCCGCGGTGCTGGAGTGCGAGGATTCGTGCAGCCTCGGAACCGGCCTCGGCGCAGGTTCCAAAGCGGGCTCGGGCGCGGCCGTCGCCGGCCGCGGCGGCGCGGGTGCAGGCGCGGGCGCGGGTGCCTGGGCGCGCGTCGGCGCTGGCGCGGGAGCCGGTCGCGGCGGAGCCGGCGCGGGCGTGGGCGCGGCGCGCTTGGGCGGTGGCGGCGCCGGAGTCGGCGCAGGCGTCGAGGGCCCGCGCATGGTCAGCATCGCATCGTCAAGCGACTGGTCCGGCACGGCCGGGGCCGGCCTCGTCATCGGGCTCGCGGCGCCGGCGACCAGCGTCTTCTCGCCGAAGCCAGTCTCGTCGTCGCCTCCGCCTCCGTCCGCGATTCCCGCGTCGGTCTTGTCGTCGGGCACGGCGCGGATCTCCTCGATCTCGATCGAGGAGCGGCCGACTTCGATCACCAGGCCGTGGCGCAGGGCTTCGCGCTCGCCCTTGGAGAGCTTGCGCAGGCCGCGGATCGCGGTGCGGTTCGTGCTGCCCATGTCCTCGACGTAGAAAACCCCGCCATGCTCGACGATCTTCGCGGCCTTGCGGCCGACGTTGGGATCGCTGAGGACGCAGCGGCACTCCGGGCTGCGCCCGATCTCGATTCCGGATTGCGCCTCGATCCGCAGCGCGGGCTCCTTGCCGCTGTCGCGCACGAGCAGAACGAACGTGCTCAAGCTTCGACCACCAGGTTGGATTTCGGCTTGGCGCAGCAGGCCAGGACGTAGCCCTGCTTTTCCTCGTCGGGATCGAGGTTGTAATCGCTGCCCATGTCGACCACGCCTCCGACCTTGCACTTGGTCCGGCACGCGCCGCAGGATCCGGCGCGGCAGCCGTAGTTGATGTCGATGCCGTTCTGCTCGGCGAGATCGAGCAGGCTGACGTTGCCGTCGGCCGAGATCGTCTTGCCGGACTTCGAGAACTGGATCTGGAAGCCGACCGGTGCCGCGACGGGCTCCTTCGCGCGCGCGGGGGCCGGCGCGGCGTGGGCTCGCCCCGCGGACGGCGCTGCGGCGCTTACCACCACGCGCTCGGGCGGTGCGGGAGCCGCCACGGCGATCGGCTTGGGCGCAACGGGCGTGCCGGTGGCCACGCGGCCGGCGCCGAAGCTCTCCGAGTGCAGATTCTCCAGCGGGAAATTGAGGTTGCGCAGCGAGTCCTTGACCGCGTCCATGAACGGCCCGGGGCCGCAGATGAACACGTGGCGCTCGAGCAGATCGGGCGCCGCGAGCTTCAGGATCTGCTCGTCGATGCGGCCGGTGAGCGCGAGCCAGGGCTCGAGACCTCCGCCGCCACCGCTGACCGTGACCTGCAGGCGGAAACTCGGATGCCGCGTCGCCAGGTACTCCAGCTCGCGGCGGAAAATGATGTCGCGCGGCGAGCGCGCCGAATACAGGAAGGTGAAATCGACGTCGGCGGCCGTGTCGACGATCCAGCGCGCCATCGACATGATCGGCGTCACGCCGCTGCCGCCCGCGATGCCCAGGATCTTGCGCGAGGGATAATTGAAGCAGGAGAACTTGCCCGCCGGCCCGCGCACCTTGATCTTGTCGCCGAGCTTCAAGTTGTCGTTCAGGTGATTCGACATCATGCCGCCGGGCACGCGCTTGACCGTGATCTCGATCACGTGGGGCCGCGAGGGGCTGGACGAAATACTGTAGGAGCGGTTCTCGACCTTGCCGTCGATCGGCACGCTCAAGGTCAGGAACTGGCCCGGCTTGAAGGAGAACAGCATCGGCTGGGTCGGATCGCTGCCCGCCAGGCGGAAAGTCTTCGCGTCGTGGGTCTCCTCGATGATGTTGACCACCGAGAGCGTCGCTTCCCCCGTGGTCCAGACCGGAATGCGCGAACGCGATTCGACCAGGTGCTGCAGGAGCGGGCTGGTCGGCGGCGGAGCTTCGACGGGCGCGGGCTCGGCGACGACTTCGGGGGCGACCCGGTTCTCGGTCTCGTCCAGTCCCAGGCTCAGGGTGCTGTTCAGGTCGGCCGGCAGGTTGAAGTGCAGGTCGAAACAGGCGACGCGGACCACCGAGCTCGAGCTCAGCTCCTCGGGCGTGTCCGGGGTGAGCTTCTTGCCGTTGTGGAAGGTCCCGTTCGTGCTGCGGTTGTCGACGACGTAGTAGCGATCGCCGTTGCTGTCGGACTTCTTGATGATCCGCAGGTGCACCCGCGACATCAGCGGGTCCTCGAGCTGGAGCGTCGCGGTCTGGTGCCGCCCGATCGTGACCTCGCTTTCCAGCGGGACGGTCTTCAGCGGCTGACCGTTCTTGAAGGCGGTCAGCGAATCTTGCTCACGCGGCATGGGGGATCCTCGGGGAGAGAGGCAGGGAAGTCGAAGATTCTAGGAAGTCAAACGACATTGCAATCGATTCGGCCCGGGAAACCGTGGTGTGCGCGCCGCCGCTGCGGATTCCGCGCAGGTCCGCGCCGCGGCGGCCGAGCGCGCTCCGCAAGCGCTCGGGGCGCCGGCTCACGGCAGAATTTTCCCGCTCGGCGGCGAGCTTCCTCGATCGGATCCTGGCCGGGCGCCTCGGTCGCGCGTTAGGATCCCGCTCCCGCTTCCCGCAGGAACTGACCGAGTGCACGCGTGCGCCCGGCCGGGGCTGGCGTGCAGCGAGTCCCCCGCTTCGCCGAACCGCCGCGATTTCCCCCTCGCTGCGCCCCCACTGTTCTCGGAGAACTTGCATGAAGGCGCCCCCGTACCTGCTTGCCATCCTGAGCGTCGCCAGCCTCTTGATCGCCGCCGTGGTTTCCTCCGTCGCGCAAGCGCAGGAGCCCGTCCCGGCCGCTCAACCGACCGACCCGCACCTGGACATGCTGATCCAGGCGCAGACCGCGGATGAAAACGCCGAGCTGCGCTTCCCGGGCGCGCGCACCTGCGGTTCCTGCCACAAGGCGATCTACGAGGAATGGAGCACCTCGCAGCACGCCTATGCGTCGATCTCGCCGATGTTCCACAAGTTCGAGCAGGCGCTCAATCGCCTGGCCTCGGGCACGGTCGGCGCCTTCTGCGTGCGCTGCCACGCCTCGGCCGGCACATCGATGGGCGAGCTGCGCGACATCCAGATCTACGACCGGCCCGAAGTCTCGCGCGAAGGCGTGACCTGCATCACCTGCCACCGCGTCAACGAGAACTTCATGAAGACCAACGGCGTGCGGGGCTTGATCGAAGCCTCGCTGTCCGGCCCGGTCTTCGGTCCGACCCACAGCGCGGCCAAGCCTTCGCAGTACGAGGACATCGTCGCGGACCGCCAGCTCGATCCCTCGATGATCCACGCCAAGGCGACGCCGAACGATCAGCTGAGCCGCTCCGAGTTCTGCATGTCCTGCCACCAGGTCGCCGTGTACCCCGGCATCAAGCTCGAAGTGGTCTGGGACCAGTACAAGGGCTCGCCGGCGCACAAGCGCGGCGTGACCTGCCAGGACTGCCACATGGGCAAGGTCATCGGCGACAAGGTCGACGGCGACAACTGGATGAAAGCGCCGACCGCGACGATCGGGCGCAAGCAGTTCAATCCCGACGCCAAGCACACCGACCACTCCTTCCCCGGCCCGGGCTACTCGATCGCCCACCCCGGAATCTTCCCCGAGCCGCGCGACTCCAGTCAGTACTCGGTCGCCGAGTGGCTGGCCTTCGACTGGCGCGAGTGGATGAAGACCGACTTCGAGGAGCGCCTGGCGAAGAATGAAATCACGCCCGTCTTCGTCTCGACTCCGCCGCCCGGTCAAGGCACGCGCGAGGAGCAGCAGCTTTCCTTCGACTGGTCCGATCGGGCCAAGCGCGACCACGCGCGCGGAGTGCTCCAAGACAACATGGAGCGCATCAAGGTCCGCTCGGAGAAGCGCCGCCACTTGATGGAGTCGGGCTCGCACATCGACGGCCCCTACTTCGACTCGGAGCGGAGGGCCTCGCAGAACCTCGCTTTCCACTACGAGATCAGCAACATCTCCGACGGCCACAACTTCCCGTCGGGTTCACTTGGCGCGCAGCCCGAGATCTGGCTCAACGTCGCGCTGCTCGCCAAGGACGGCTCCGGCGAGTGGAAGAACATCTGGGAGTCGGGTTTCGTCGACAGCCACGGCGACATGGCGGACCTGCACTCGCATGATGTTCTGGAGGGCAAGATCGAGCCGGACAGCCAGCTCTTCAACCTGCAGACGAAGTTCCTGACCACGAACTTGAAGGGCACGGACCGCGAGATGTACCTGCCGGTGCCCTTCGACGGCGATCAGCTGCCCTTCATCCGCCCCGCCGGCGTGCCGACGACGGTGCTCAACCACCCGCCGTTCATCCGCATGGAGCAGCGCAGCATCCCGCCGCTCTCCTCGCGCACCGCGAAGTACAAGGTTCCCGGCGAGCTGATCGCGGCGCCCGGGACCTACCGCCTCGCCGTCCGCCTGTGCAGCCGCGCGGAGCCGATGTACTTCATGGAACTCGTGGGAGCCACGGGGGAAATGCTCAAAGCGATCAATGAACAGATGATCGACATCCACCCCTACACCGTCGAGTTCACGGTCGAATGAAAGTCCAAACCATGAAACTCGCAACACTCGCACGCGGCGGCGCCGCGATCCTCGCTGGACTGACCCTGGCCGGCGCTGCCGGCGCGCAGGACGAGCAGAAGCCGAATCCGCAGCCCCAGGTGAAACCCATCGCGCCTCCGACGGTGGATCCCGCGGCGACGATCGTCGAGCTTCCCAACGACGAGTTCCGCAAGCAGTTCCGCCTCTGGCCGCAATTCCCGGACTCCTTCAGCCTGCAGAACCAGTTGTTGACCTACCGCAAGGAGCCCGTGTTCCGCGAGCGGCCGATCCTCAACTTCTGGCGCAAGATGTACGCCGAGGGTCCGCTGGACACGCCGGCGAGCTTCTTCGGCGAGTCGAACCTGTTCGGCAAGCTCAATCCGACCACGCCGCACTTGATGGTCTACGGCGACGCGCGCACGGCCGCGGGCTACAGCAAGAACCAGGACAACGAGCTCGCGCGCATCGCCACGCGGCTCAACCTCGACATTGACCTACAGATGACGGCGACGGAGCGCATCCACGCCTTCATCCGGCCCTTCGAGAAGGGCGCGAGCATCATGAACGCGGAGTTCGGCGGCGCGGACGGCGGCGGCGGCGGGGACGATTTCGTCCTCGACGCGGAGCCCGACACGCTGTTCTTCGAAGGCGACCTCGGCCCGATCATGCAGGGCATCAGCGGCGTGCGGAACAGCAAGGACATGCCCTTCGCGATCGGCAAGATCCCGCTCTTCCTGCAGAACGGCGTGTGGCTCGAGGACGCCTTCGTCGGCGCGGCCTTCTCGATCCCGGCGATGAACAGCCCCAGGTTCGACGTCTCGAACATGGACGTGACCTTCTTCGGCGGCTTCGACGACGTCAGCTCGGTCGCGATGCTCAAGGAGACTCGCAACGAGGGTGGCAACAAGCTGCTCGGCGTGACCAGCTTCATCGAGACGCGCTCGGGCTACGCCGAGGTCGGCTACGGACACGTGGTGAACGAGCGTGACGGTCCGGACCTGA
>DATHET010000273.1:0-4825 GCA_035490315.1 Planctomycetota bacterium | reverse complement strand
AGCACCGGATTGTCGATCTGGAATCCGCTGCGCACGATCCGCAGCAGAGCGCCCGTGCCCAGAGCCGCGGCGAGCACGGCCGCGGGCGTGTCGATGCTCACCGAAGCGCGCGCGATACCGAGGCACACGGCGAATTTCGCGATGTCGCTGACCTGCGCGCGCCCGGCGAGGGCGACGAACAAGGCCGTGCCCAGGTCGGGAGCCCAGCGTCCCATCCAGCCGAATTGGGTCAGATACCCCGACAGGGCGCACAGCCACGCGGCCCAGACGGTGAGGAACAACCAGGCGAAATAGGCGCTGCGATTCACGGCAGGCCTCCGCTTTCGAGCTCGTCGCGCAGGATCCCGCGCCAGACCCACAACCGCCGCAAGAGGCGCGTGTCGACCAGCTCGCGGACTTCGATCACCTGCGGTCCCACGGCGCAGGGCAGCAGGCAATCGCCGATCAACAGGCCGCGCGGCACGCCGAGCTCGCCGGCTCCGGTGAAAAGCCGCGCCGTCCTCGATCGAGTCCCGTCCGCCGCCGGCGGCAGTTCCTCCGTGGCGTTCCACAGGAAGCGCGCGGGACCGCCCGGGAACTCGCGACCCAGCGCGATCAAGTGGCCGAGCACCAGCGGCGCGAGCTCGCCGTCGACGCGGGCCTGGGCAGGCACGCTGAGGCCGGGATCGCCGAGCAGGGCGACGTCGCTCTCCAAGGCCCCCGCGCGCGACACGAAACCGACCAGCCGCGCTCCGGCGACCACCGCGGCGTTGGGGCGCGCGCCCGCGCTGCGCGGATAGTCGATCTTCACGCCTTCGCGCCACTGCGCCGGATCGCAGGCGCTGTACGCGCGCACTCCACGCCAGTAGCTCTCCGCGAACTGGTCGAGATCGCGCGCTGGAAGGTCCGCCCCGGTTGCCGGCGGAAGCACGACCACGACGCGGAACAAGCCGTTCGCGAAATCGATCTCGGGCTGGATCGCGAAGCGCTCGTTGCCCCACTCGGCGAGCCTGCCCAGCAGGAAACCCTCGCACAGGTCGGGACGCAGCTCGCGCGGATTGAGGCTCTCGGAGACGCGAGCCTGACCGCTGAGCCCGCGAGCTTGCGCGGGATTGTGCAGCGACAGGGGCGTGCCGAGATTCCTGCCCGACTCCAGACCGCCGACGACCATCGGGATCGGCGGCTCGCCAGTCACCGCGCCGGCGCAGAGGGCTCCCACGCGAAAATCCTTGTCGGTGACGAGGTGCACGGTGAGCCTGCCGCTCTCGAGGTCCACGGCCGCGACGCGCCCGACATAGGAGTTCGAGAGCACCACCGGAAGCCCGACCACCAGATCAGGTCCGGCCTCGTCCTCCAGGACGCACTCCACGCGATCGGGCGCGTCGTGGTAGCGGCGCACGACCTGCGCGTGCACGAAGCGGCGCTGCGCGATCAGCGATTCCTCGTCGGGCAGGGCGAACAAGCGCTCCTCGAGCGCGAGCTTGCGACTCTCGGCGTGCTCGCTCTCCGTCGCATCCGCGAGAGTCTTTTCCGCCGCGCGCGCTTGGCGCCTCGCGAACATCCCGATCGGCGAAGCGAGCTCGCCGAGCACGCGCGTCGGAGCCAGCGCGAGATCGAGCCAGCGCGCCGCCTTGGAGCTCGGCAGGAACGCCACCACGGCGAAGCACAGGCTCAGCGCCAGATACAGAAGTCGCGAAGAACTCAGGCCCACCGATCAGGTCCCCCAACGCAGTTGGGCAACGCGCGATGCGAATCCCGGCTCCTGGGACTCCGCTCTCCTCGCGCGAGCGCACGAGCCGCAGGCTAGTCTCTCGCGACCCCTGAAAACAGCGCGCGCAAAAGGCGCCGCGAGCTCACTCGTCGTCGTCGGTGCTCAAGACCTTCGAGAACACGTCGAGCTTCTCGAGGAAAACTCCGGTCCCGCGCGCCACGGCGGTCAGCGGATCGTCACCGACCTTCGCCGGAATCCCCAGGTGCTGTCCGATCGCGTCCGTGATCCCGTAGAGCAGGGCGCCGCCGCCGACCACCGTGACACCCGTGTCAACCAGGTCCGCCGAGATTTCCGGGGGAGCCGTCTCCAGGACGCCGCGGATGGCTTCGCAGATCTGGCGCACGGGGTCGGCGAGGGCATCTCGGATCTCCATCGAGGTCACCGTGGTGCGCCGCGGCAGGCCGCTGATCGTGTCGCGGCCGCGGACTTCCATCGAGAGCTCCTGCTGCATCGGGTAGGCGGAGCCGATGGTGAGCTTGATGCGCTCGGCGAACAGCTCGCCGATCGCCAGATTGTGGTGGCGGCGCAGGTGGGCAATGATCGCCTCGTCGAAGTCGTCGCCCGCGATGCGCAGGCTGGTGGCGCCGACCATTCCGGCCAGGGCGAGCACCGCGATTTCGGTGGTTCCGCCACCGATGTCCACGATCAGCGAGCCCTGGGGCTCGGTCACGGGCAGGCCGATGCCGATCCCGGCGGCCATCGGCTCGTCGATCAGGAACACGCGCCGCGCTCCGGCGCGCTCGGCCGAATGGATCACGGCGCGGCGCTCGACGGCGGTAATTCCCACGGGAATCGCGATCACCACCTGGGGTTTCACCCAGTGGCGGCCTTCGTGAACCTTCGTGATGAAGTAGCGCAGCATGCGCTCGGTGACCTCGAAGTCGGCGATCACGCCATTGCGCAGAGGCCGGATGGCTTCGATGTTTCCCGGCGTTTTTCCGAGCATCGCCTTCGCCGCATTTCCGACGGCCATTCCGTCGAGCAGCACTTCATTCGTGCCTTTTTTGACGGCGACGACGCTGGGCTCATTGAGGATGATGCCGCGACCGCGCACGCAGACGAGCGTGTTCGCGGTGCCCAGGTCAATACCCATGTCGACGGAAAAGCGGCCCAGGAGCCACTCCATCGGCTTGATCACGCCAGCCATTCAGGATCCTGTTGCCAGTCCGAAAAGCAGCAAGCCGCGCAACACTGCGACGGCTCGAAGTTGGCGGGATTCTACGCGTCCGGCCCGGAATTGGGAGCACCAAAGCAAACAGTCGTCAGGCCGACAAAGAATCCGGCCGGCTGCGCGAGGAGCGCGGCCGGCCGGATGTGCCGAAGCCTGGGTCGAGCGCGGCTCGACGTCTAGGGCTGCTTGAAGAACATCCCCGCGCCGAACTTGTGGCCGAGGTCGTAGTCGACGCACAGGCAGGCGGCGAGCAGGACGATGGTGGTGAAGACGGCGACTCCGCCCTCCCAGCCCATGCCCTTCTTTTCCTCGACGACCTCGACCTCGGAGGTCGTGCGCTTGTCGCCCTTCGCAGTCTTCGTGGTGGTCTTGGTCGAGGTGACCTTGCGATTCTTTGCCATGGCTGGGCTCCTTGGGTTGGGTCTTGGAGCTCTCAGAGCTGGGTCGTGACGCGGTCGCCCTGGGTGATCTGCGTGCCCTTGGCCTGGAGGGTGATGGTCGCCGAGCAGTAGGCATCATGGACGACTTCCACCTTGGCGCGGCCCTTGTAGGTGCTGCCGCTGTAGATGTCGAAGACCGTCCCGCGGACCACCTTGTCGTTGCTGCCCTTGTTGATGCCGAGCAGGCCGGGGGCGATGTCCATGTTGACGCTGAGCACCGAGCCCTCGACCAGCTCCTGCGGAGTCCCGATGCGCGGCTGCTTGGTCACGGTGTAGAGCTGTTGCAGCTCGCTATCCAGGGACTTGGCCTTCTTCTCGGCGGAGGTCTTGGCCACCTCGAGGTCGGCGATGTTCGCGTTGGCCTTGGTGATGCCCAGCTCGGCTTCCCGGCGGGCGGTGTCGGCGGCGGTCTTCTCGGATTCCGCCTTGTCGCGGGCGGCGAAGGCGTCTTCCTTCTCCTTGACCAGGGTGTCCTTCTGGGTCGTCAGGGAGGCGATCGTGGTGTTGTAACCGTTCAAGGATTCCTTGATCCCGGTCAGCTCGCCGCGCAGCTGGGCGTTGACTTCCTTCTCGTGGGCGAGGTCGGCGGCGTTGCGCTCCGAGGTCGCCTTCTGCTGGTCGCGGTCATCGCGCAGCGAGGAGGTGTCGGTCTTGAGCTGGGTGACCTGGGTGTTGAGCCCCGAGATCGTTCCGTTGAGCGTCGTCTTGGTCGCGTCGTGGGCCGACCGTTCGGTGCGCAAGGATTCCGAGACGTTGGTGTTTTGCGACAGCTGGTTGGCGGCGAAGCCCAGGAAGACTGCCGCAAGGACCAGATTGAGAATCAGGAAGATCCGTCCGATAGCGCTCATACTGCTCCGAAAATGCGGGGTTCGGTCGATCCAGAACCTTGGGGAGGGCTGGGCGTCTGCAGGACCGCCGGGGGGCGGGCCGCGGACCAGCGAGCCTTGTGAGGGTTCCGGACCGGGGGGGGTGTGGGACTTCGAAAGTGGGGGCGGGAGTCTAGCGAGGTTCGCGCGGAAGGGTCAAGGTTTCCTTCACGCCCAAGTGCGCTCGATGCCCGCCGTTCCTAACCCGGCGTGAGCGGCCGGTAACCGGCCCGGAGCCGCCGCGAGAGGAGAATCAGGATCGCGGGCCAGCAGAGCAGCGCGACCGGCCACAGCCACCAGGTGTCGACATAGATGGTGTGGCGCGCTCGTTCGGCGGCCAGGGGCACCGGAACGTCGGCGCGCAGGGTTCCGGCTACCTCCCGATCGCGCCCCTGGACCACGAGGCGCGCGACTTCCTTGCCCGCGGGGTCGATGACGGCGCTGATTCCGGAATTGGTCGCTCGGACGATCGATCGCCCGGTCTGGATCGCGGCGAGGCGCGAAAAGGCCATCATCTGATCGTTCTCCTGGTCGCCCAGGAACCAGGCCTCGTTGGAAGCGACCAGATGGAAGTCCAAGGGTCCTTCGCGCAGGGGGT
>DATHET010000272.1:0-4649 GCA_035490315.1 Planctomycetota bacterium | reverse complement strand
CTGCGCGGAACCGGCGAGGAGTACCGCGCGAAACCCAGCGAAGAGATCCCCGAGGATGCGAAGGAGCTCAGCTCGCTGATGCTTCGCTTCCGCGACATGCAGCACGGCATGCAGCTCGAGGGGGAGATCAACCGCGAAGGCACCGAGGCGACCCTCGCCTTCCCGATCGCGCGCGTGATGGCCGAGCTGTTCGACAAGCTGGGCTGGATGAACCGCGTGCTGCGCATGGTGGCCTACTTGACCGTGCTCGTCGGCGCAGCCTCGATCCTCGCCAGCCTGTTCAACACGATGAACGAGCGCCGGCGCGAATTCGCGATCCTGCGCGCGCTGGGCGCCAGCAGGAGGACCCTTTTCGCCGCGATCCTCGGCGAGTCCGCGGCCATGGGCTTGCTCGGCGCGCTGCTCGGCCTCGCGGTCCAGTGCTGCATCGTCGCGATCGCCGCGGCGGTGGCGCGGCGCGAGACGGGAATCGTGCTCGATCCCTGGTTCTTCCACGCCAGCCTGTGGATCGTGCCCCTGGTCGTGATTGCCCTCTCCGCTCTCGCAGGCCTGTGGCCCGCCGTCCATGCCTACCGCACCGAGGTCGCGCAGAACCTGGGGCCTTCGAGCTGAGCCGACTACAATGGCCGCGACCATGAGTCCCAGGCCGAGCAGCAGCTTCTATTCGCGCAACGCGCCGATCGTCGGCGCGGCCCTGGTCGTCGGCGCGCTCGGCAGCCTGGTCTGGGCCCTGTCCGCCAGCGACGGCCGCGCGCGCTCGGAGCCGCCGCCGCCCTCCAGCGTCCGCGGCGCGCCGATCCGCTCGGAGCTGCCGAACGCGAAGAGCGCGGATTCCCCGCGGGCGACCCCCGCAGCCGCGGAGAAAGCTGCGCCGGCGAATCGCGCGGGATACAAGGAAATCCCCTTCGCGACGCTCAGCGGATACGACTATCCGAAATCGAAATCCATGCCGACGGCCGCGACGGAGGCGGCCGCGAGCGAGCCTGCCGCGCCTCCGAGCGCGCGTCCGCCTACGAAGATTCCCGCCGACGTGCGCGCTCTCGACGCGACGCGCGTCACGATCAAGGGCTTCATGCAGCCGATCGACTTCGATGCCGAGGGCGTGAAGAGCTTCGCGCTGACCGCGATTCCCGGAGGCTGCTGCTTCGGAGCGATCCCGCGCCTCAACGAGTGGGTCGTCGTGCACATGCCCGACGATCAGCGCGCCGAATACGCCTACTACGATCCGGTGCGGATCTCGGGCGAGATCTCGATCGGCGAGATCTATTCGGGCGACACGGTCCTCAGTCTGTACCGGATGGTTCCGGACAAGGTCGAGATCGGATACGAGTAGTCCGCGGCGAGCTCGCGAGCGAGCGAAGCTAGGATCCAAGCGTGGAACTGCGCATCGCCACTTGCCGTCCGATGCCCGAGGTCGACGCGGACGAGGATCTTCTGCTCGCGGCCTTGAGCCAGCGCGGAGTCCGCGCGCGCATGGCGGCATGGAATGATACCGAGCAGGACTGGGACGCGCCCGTCCCGACCCTGCTGCGCTCGACGTGGGATTACATCCATGATCTGCCGGCCTTTCGGAGCTGGCTGTCGCGCGTCGCTCACGCTGCGCCCTTGTGGAATCCGCGCTCCATCGTCGAGGCGAATCTGCACAAGGGCTATCTGCTCGATCTCGAGCGACGCGGTGTTCCGATCGTGCCGACGGAGCTCGTCGAACGGGGAAGTGCGACGTCGCTGCGCGAGATCATGAAGCATCGAGCATGGGACGCCGTGGTGGTCAAGCCCGCGGTCGGCGCAGGATCCTTCGCGACGCAGCGCTTCGCGGCTGGCGAGATCTCGCACGGCGAACGATTCCAGGCCGACCATCTCCCCCACCGCGACATGCTCGTCCAGCCCTATCTCGACGCGGTCGAAGGCCACGGCGAACGCGCTCTGGTCTGGATCGACGGTGAATTCACGCACGCCGTGCGCAAGTCGCCGCGCTTCGGCGGCCAGGACGAACGGGTTTCCGAGGCACTGCCGATCGCCGCGGAGGAGCGCGCACTCGGCGAATTGACTCTGGGCCCCCTCGCTTCTCAGCTCCTCTACGCGCGCGTCGACGTCGCGCACGGACCCGATGGACGCCTGTGCCTGATGGAGCTCGAGCTGATCGAGCCCTCGCTGTTCCTCAAGCAGGAGCCCCGCGCGCTCGAACGCTTCGCCGCGGCCATCGCCCGGAATCTGCGCGCCGTGACATCGCGTTGACTGCTCGCGCGGACGTCACCGCTCAAGCGGCCCATTCACGCCTCGCCGAAGAACCACAGGAATCTCCAGCTCACGTCCTCGCCACGCTGCGTGCGCTTGAGCAGGCTGAACAGCACCGACCACGACGAATCGCCGCGATCATTCCGTTCACTGCGATAGAACGGATTGATCGCAAGCGTGTGAATCGAGTGCATCTCGTCGCCTTCCTCGACCTGGACGTCGTCGTTTTGCACGAGGCGCCAGAGGATGTGGAAAGTCCCATGGCCCTGGCCGTCGCCGTTCCAGTTCGAGAGGAACAGGCCGACGTGGCCTCCGTACGAGCCATCGGGCTTGCGCGAGGACGAAAACAGCGGCGTGAAGCTGACGCTGCGCTCGCCATCCTTCGACTTCGAGCGATGGAACAGGAGGCCAAGCCTGGTGCTGAAAGCCCCATCGAGCCCGGTCACGTGGCTGAACAGCGGAAAAAGCCGAGTCTCGCTGCCCGTCGCATCGCGATCGATCGCGATCAAGGGCCAGGGCGCGTTCAAGTGGAACCCGCCGGCCTTCCTGCTTTCATACGTGAAGAACGGCCAGACCGTCGACGTCACCGTCGACTCCGGATCCCACGATCGCCCGAACAGCGGCCAGGCGTGCAGGTAGCCTTTCTCCTCGTCGCTCTTCGACCACAGGATCGGGAAGAGCCGCGTGGTCTGACCCTCTGGCCGGCTCGCGTGGTGGAACAGCGGCCACACCACGTCGAAGCTCTTCCCCGTTCCCTCGGAGTTCCTCGAGGTCATCACCAGCGGACCGCCGAAGAACTTCTTCTCGACGTCAGCCGACTTGTACTGGCCGTAGAAGGGCCCGAAGAATTGCGTCCGCGAGTCCAGCGTCTTGCTGTCGAACCACAGCGGGAAGAGCATCGACCAGGAATCCGGTCCGTTGCGCTCGTGCCACCAGAAGGGAAGGACGCGCGAGGTATTGCCGTACTTCGAATGGCCGAACGCGAGCAGCGGCCAGAAGGCGTTCCACTCTTCGCGATCGTCCTCGGTGTCGGTGTGGTGCCAGAACAACGGCCACAGCGCGTATTGGGTCGCCGCGGTGCCTTCGCTGCTCTGCCCGTACAGCGGCCAGACGTGCAGCCAGCGCTCGTCGCCCTTCGAGCCGCGCCAGATCAGCGGGAAGAGAACCTGGTACATCGAGTCCGGTCCGCGGCCCTGCCACCACAGGGGGAAGATGTGGGAGCTCGAGTGCTCGGGCGCCGTGCGCCATCCGATCAGCGGCCACAGGATGTCCCAGTCGGAGACCAGGCCCTTCTCGGTCGTCTCGTGCTCGACGTCGAACAGCGGCCGGATGGAGTAGCGCGTCTTGCGCTCGTCGCGTTCCCAGTGGGCAATCGGAAAAAGAATGTCGGCGCGGCGGACGCTGCCGTCTGACAGGGTGCGCACCGAGGACAGGGGCCACAGCACGTCGGTGCGCACGCCGTCCTCGAGCACGTCGCGCTCGTAGAGCGGCCAGCCGTGAACTCCGAGGCCGACTTCGGTCGTCGGTTGATCCTTGGAGGTCTCGTCGTCCGGCGCGAAGGGCGAGCGACAGGCGGAGAGGGCGAGCAGGAAGAACAACGCGCAGGCCAGCGGGAAGCGAAGCATGCCGCCATTTTGAACCGCATGGGCGTCGAGCTGCCAGCCTCGAACGCCAAATGCGGGGTAATCCGCGGTGCGCGCACGCCGGCGACCGTGACCGGAGTGCTATCGCGCGCCTCGATGCAGGCCTGGGCAGGTCCGAGGTTTTCTGGCCTCGGACTGGCGCGCTCACATGCGCACGAGGGTCACCTGCTCGCTCGACAAGTGAACATCGGCGCGCCCCACTTCCTTGCCTTTCTTGTACGCGACCACGACGCGCGCGCGCTCGGTGGCCGAAGCCACGTGGGAGCGGCCGTCGACGATCGGAGGACGGGTCATGAAGATCGTCGTCGAGCCGTTGCGCAGCGTGAGCTGGAGTTCCTTGCCGGCGGCATCGAGCAGACAGTAGCAGTCGGCGCTGGTCGGATCGGCGAGCTCGATCTGCACGTGCATGCGCCGCTCGAGCTCGACGCGCAGCTTGAGCGGAGATTCGCTCGTGCCTGCCTTGGCTTCGATCGGCTCGTCCTTGCTGAGCACGCCGTCGCCGCTGAACTTCAAGTACACGCCCTGGCGCGGCAGGTTCTCCAGCACGAAACGGCCCTCGGCGTCGGTCACCGTGCCTTCGAGAGTCATGACGGTCGAGAAGATGTTCAAGCCGCCGTAGCGCGCCATGAATCCCATCCGGGTCGGGACCACTTTCACTTCCGACAGCGGCGCGCCGCTCGAATCCACCGCGATGCCTTCGATGCGCGGGATGCACGCGTCCGACGGGAGCTCCAGGACGACGTCGTGACGGCCCGCGGCGATCCCCGGCAG
>DATHET010000271.1:0-11617 GCA_035490315.1 Planctomycetota bacterium | reverse complement strand
CCAGTCGGCCCCCGCCGCCTCGACCCGCCGGACCTCGTCTCCGAGGCGAGCGAAGTCGCTGGCCAGCAACGAAGGCGAGATCAGATTCTGCGGGATGAGCATCGCTTGCCCTGCGGACGGACGCGCCGCCGCGGACGGGTCGGATTCTAGCTCGCGGCAGGGTCCGATGCGCTGGCTCGCTCCGTATCGGCCCTGACATGCCTCCCGACGCGGCTCTGAGCAGATCCTGCCCGGCCTCAGACCGGGTATTTTAGCGCGGCGATGCCCGGCAGGAGCTTGCCCTCGAGCAGCTCGAGCGAGGCGCCGCCGCCGGTGGAGATGTGCCGGATGCGATCGGCGATGCCGAGCAGCTCGACCGCCGCTACCGAGTCTCCCCCGCCGACCACCGTGTACCCAGGGCACTCGGCGACGGCCCGGCCGACCGCCTCGGTGCCGGCGCGGAAGGCCGGCATCTCGAACACGCCCATCGGGCCGTTCCAGACCAGAGTCTTCGCGCTGCGGATCCGGTTCGCGAACAGGCTGCGCGTCTGGGGTCCGATGTCGAGGGCCATCCAGCCGTCGGGAATGAAGCCGACCACGGTCTTGGAAGGCGCGTCCGCGGCGAACTTCTCCGCGATCACGTGGTCGCTGGGCAGGCAGATCTCGACCTTGCGCTTGCGCGCCTTGTCGAGGGCCTCGCGCACCGTGTCGAGATGCGTGTCGTCGCACAGCGAGGTCCCGATCTTCTCGCCCTGGGCCTTGAGGAAGGTGTAGGCCATCCCGCCGCCGATCAAGAGACAGTCGACCCTGTCGAGCAGGTTGTCGATCACGGCCAGCTTGTCCGAGATCTTCGCGCCGCCGAGGATCGCGACCAGCGGCCGCTCGGGCTTCTCGAGCACGCGCTGGAAAGCCTTGATCTCGGCTTCGAGCAATCGGCCCGCCGCGGAAGGCAAGAGGCGCGCGACGCCGCTGACCGAGGACTCGTCGCGGTGCGAGGTGCCGAACGCGTCGTTGACGAACACGTCGCCGAGCTTCGCGTAGCTCGCGGCGAGCGCGCCGTCGCCCTTGGTCTCGCCGGCGTTGAAGCGCACGTTCTCGAGCATCACGATCGGACCGCTCGCGCCCGCGCAAGCTGCTTCCACCTGCGCGCCTGTCGACGCGGCGAGCCTTGTCACCGGCGCGCCGAGCAGGAGCGACAGCCGCGCCGCGATCGGCTCGAGGCTCAACTTGGGATCGACACCCTTCGGACGGCCGAGGTGCGACATCAGGATCGGCCGGCCGCCGCGTTTCAAGATCTCCTGGATCGTCGGCAGCGCCGCGCGGATGCGCGTGTCGTCGGTGATCGCGCCCGCGGCGTCCTGGGGAACGTTGAAATCGACGCGCACCAGGACGCGTTTGCTCGAGATGTCCAGGGCGTCGAGGCCGTGCTTCTGCGTCTGCATCGCGCTCACTTCGCCGACAGATTCTTGCCGAGCAGGATCGCGAGATCGACCACGCGGCAGGAGTAGCCCCATTCGTTGTCGTACCAGGCGATGACCTTGACCATGCGCTTGTCCATCACCATGGTCGACAGCGAGTCGAAGATGCTGCTGTGCGAGTTGCGCAGGATGTCGCTCGACACCAGGGGATCGGTCGAATACTCGAGGATGCCCTTGAGCGACTTGCTCGCGGCTTCCTGGAAAGCGCGATTGACCTCTTCGATGGTCACGTCCTTCGAGACGCGCGCCACGAGGTCGACGACCGAGCCGTCGGGCACCGGCACGCGCAGCGAGATGCCGTCGAGCTTGCCCTTGAGCTCGGGCAGGATCTTGCCGACGGCGCGCGCGGCGCCGGTGGTGGTCGGAATGATGTTGAGCGCGGCCGCGCGCGCGCGCCGCAGATCCTTGTGCGGCAGGTCGAGCACGTTCTGGTCGTTGGTGTAGGCGTGCACCGTGGTCATCAAGCCGTGCTCGATGCCGAAGCTCTCGTGCAGCACCTTGGCCAGCGGCGCGAGGCAGTTGGTCGTGCACGAAGCGTTGGACACGATGCGATCGGTCGGCTTGAGCACCTTGTCGTTGACGCCGAGCACCAGCATCGCGTCGATCTCGTCCTTGGCCGGCACGGTCAGGATCACGCGCTTCGCCCCGGCGTCGATGTGCTTCTGGCAATCCGCGCGCGAGGTGAAGACGCCGGTCGATTCGATCGCGACGTCGACGCCGTCGGCGGCGTGGGGCAGCTTCGCGGGGTCGCGCTCGGCGGAGACCCGGACGTGCCGGCCGTCGACCGTGATCCCCTCCTTGCTGGCCTTGATGCTGCCCCGGAAAGGCCCGTGGACCGAGTCGTACTTGAGCAGGTGGGCCAGGGTTTCCGTGCTCGTGATGTCGTTCAGGGCCACGATTTCCAGCTCCGGATTGCTCTGGTGGATGACCCGGAACACGTTGCGGCCGATGCGGCCGAAGCCATTGATCGCGATGCGAAGCGCCATGGAAGGGGGTGGCGGGCGCGCAGGAAGGCGCCGGCGGGTGGATTGGGTCGTGGGGGCGGGGACGTAAAGCCAGCGCCAGACTGGGCCAGCGCATGCCCGTGCAAATTCACGGAAAGGTGGGGAAAGAGGGTAGCCGCGGCTGCCGATTCGATCAACGCGCTCCGAGCATTGCGGATCGACCCGGGAGGCAAGCGGCGAGTGCCGCGGCCCGACCTCGAACCCGGTGATCCCCGGACTCTCCCCACGTGCAGGAAAACAGCCTTTTCGACGAGCTCGGCGCGCGCGGCGCGGAATCTGGAGCGGGGGATCCCTCGGATTCGCCGGCTCAGGTCCTGCCCGCCTGGGCGGAGCGCTGGGAGCGGCTCGCGCGCCTCTCGCAGATCACTCCGGGCGAGCCCCTGCTCGTGGCGCTCTCGGGCGGAGCGGACTCCGTGCTGCTCCTCTACCTCGCGCGCCATGCCCGGCCCGCCCATCCGCTGCGCGCGGTCCACGTCGACCACGGCTTGCGCGGGGAAGAGAGCCGCGCCGACGCGCGCTTCTGCGAAGCGCTGTGCGCCGAGCTCGGCGTCGATTTCGCGGTGCGCTCGCTGGACCTCGACGGCCGCCGGCAAGGCCTGGAAGCTCGCGCGCGCGCGGCGCGCTACGGCGTCCTGGTCGAGGAGGCTTCGCGCTTCCAGAACGCGACGATCGTCACGGCCCACCACGCCGACGACGCGCTGGAGACTCTGCTGCTGCGCTGGACTCGCGGCACGCGCGCCGGCGGCCTCGCGGCCCTGGCTGCCCGGCGCTCCTTCCAGGCCGCGCCGAAAGTCAGCGTCGTGCGCCCCTTGATCTCGCTACGCAAGGACGAGCTGCGCGCCTGGCTTGCGGAGACCGGGCTCGAGCACCGCGAAGACAGCTCCAACGCCGATCTCGGCTTCGCGCGCAACCGCGTGCGCCGCGAGCTGCTGCCTGCGATCGAGAACGCCGCCGGTCCGGCCGCGATCGAGAATCTCTTCGCCTTCGCCCGCGCGGTGCAGGGGTTGGAGAGCGCGCTCGACCACGCGACTGCTCATTTGACCTGGACTGCCCTGCCCCATGCCCGCGCGCGCGGAGCTCGCGAAGGTCTGCGCGGTGGCATGCTCGCGCGCGGCGCGTTGATGGCTCTGGCGCCGGCGCTGCGCAAGCGCGCCATCGCGCGCCTGCTGCTGTCGGGCACGGCCCAGGCTCCTGGCCGCGCCCTGCTCGAAGCTCTGGCCGCCGATCTTCAGGACGGTCGCTGCACGCGCCACGCCTTGCCGGGTGGCTGGAGCCTGCAGCTGCGCTCCGCCGAGCTGGTCCTCGAAGCGCCCCGCGCGGACGCGCCGGTCCTGGTCGACGGACCTGCCTGCGGGTTGCCCTTCCCGAGCGCCGAGCCGGACTCCCGCTCGCCGGAGTTCCACCTGCCCCTGCCGGGACTGGTGTGCCTGGAGGACGGCCGCCGGCTCTCGGCCCAGGTGCTGCGCCCCAGCGCGCCGCGCGCCGTGCCGAGGAGCGAATGCGAAGTCGAGCTGGACCTGGCCTCGATCGAGAACCCGCGCGAGCTGCGCGTGCGCTTCCCCCGCCCGGGCGACCGCTTCCATGCCCTGGGCGCGCCCGGGTCGAAGTCCCTGGCTCGCTTCCTCGCCGACCGCGGCATCCCGCGCGGCGATCGCCCGCACGTGCCCCTGGTCACGTGCGGCTCGACCATCCTGTGGGTCGCCGGAGTACGGCCCGCGGAAGAATCCAAGGTCCATCCCGAGACGGTCCAGCGTCTGCGGATCGAGCTCGAGGTCGGCGGCGAGCTGGCTCGTGCCTCGCGATCCAGCGCAGCGCTCGAGCCGTCCTAGAGCTCAAGGAAAGCGGCGTTCTGGAACGCGCTCCGACTTCGCCGACGATCCCTCCGGTCCTTCTGGGTGACTCCGCCCCTGCCTGCGGGTACCCTGTGAAATCCGCGCCGAGCCCCAAGCGCACGTCCTTTGGTGTCTTCTTCCGCCCTTCCGATTGGCCTCTCCGAGCGCCTGAATGCCGTGCGCACTCGCCTCGCCCAGGCCGCTTCCCGGGCGGGCCGTCCCACGCCGCGACTGGTCGCGGTCACGAAGTCCACGGATGCCGACGTCGCCGCCAGCCTGGTCCGTCTGGGACAGCTCGACCTGGCCGAAAACCGCGTGCAGAACCTCGAACTCAAGGCCAGGCATCTCCAGGAGCAGGGGCTCGAGCCGCGCTGGCATCTGGTCGGCCACCTGCAGCGCAACAAGGCGCGGCGGGCGATGTCGCTCTGTCATTCCATTCATTCGGTCGACACGCTCGAGCTTGGCCGCGCCCTGGATCGACTGGGCAGCGAGCTGGGCACGACGCCCGAGCTGTACGTCGAAGTCGACTACGTGCAGGACGGCGTGCGCAGCGGTGTGCCAGAGGATCAAGTCCCCGCGCTGGTCGCCGAGCTCAGCCGTCTCCCCAGCTTGCGCCTGGTGGGGTTGATGACCATCGCGCCCCTGCCTGAATTCGACGGCGACACGCGCCGCGCGCGCTCGGTGTTCGCCGGACTGCGGCGGCTGTCGCAGCGCCTGCCCGCCCAGGCATTCGCCGAGGGTCGGCCGCTGCTTTCGATGGGCATGAGCACCGACTTCGAGATCGCGACGGAAGAAGGCAGCGACTGCGTGCGCATCGGCAGCGCCCTGTTCGAATCCGAGGAGCACGGAGCGTGAGCGCCGAGGACAATCGCCGTCTGGTGCTCGAGCTGCTCGGCGAGGGCGGCATGCAGGCCGAGCTCCCGCGCGCCGGAGTCCTGACCATCGGCTCGGCGGCGAGCAAGGTCGGCTTCACCGTCTCGGGTCAAGGCGTTTCCGACGTGCACTGCGCCATCGGACGCGCCAAGGGCGGCGGCTTCGCGCTCAAGGACCTCGGCTCGGAATACGGAACCTGGGTCAACGGCGAGCGCGTGCAGCAGGCCAAGCTCGACGCGGGTGACGTGATCCTGGTCGGCTCGCGCCGCCTGCGCGTCGTCGATCCCGCGGCGCCGACGACGGCAGCGACAACTCCAGCGGCGAAGGCACCCGCAGCGGCGGCGCCCGCGGTGGCTGCGGCCCCGCTGGTGCAGACCTCGATTCCCGCGCCGGCGCCCGTGAAGAGCGCGCCCGTCGTCGCAGCCGCGAGCTTGACGCCGATCACGGAAACACCGATCCCCAAGGCGACACCGAAGCCTTCGATCGCGGCGACCAATTACGAGCAGACTCCCCTGCCGAAGATCCCCGGCTACCGGATCGAGAAGCTGCTCGGCCGCGGCGGAATGGGCGAGGTGTTCCTCGCCACGCAGGAGCGGCTCGACCGCAAGGTCGCGCTGAAGCTGCTCTCCGTGAAGCTCTGCGCCGACGCCGATTTCGTGCGGCGCTTCAAGGACGAAGCGCGCGCCGCCGCCGCGCTGACCCACCCGAACGTGGTCGTGGTCCATGACGTCGGCGAGGAAGCCGGTCGCCATTACCTGTCCATGGAATTCATGGACAAGGGCAACCTCGAGCAGCGTGTCGCGCGCGGCGCGCGCATGGGCTGGATCGAGGTGCTCGGCGTGCTGCACGACATGGCCAGCGCGCTGGTCTACGCCGAAGGACGCGGCATCGTGCACCGCGACCTCAAGCCGGCGAACATGATGCAGGGCAACGCCGGCGCGACCAAGCTCGCCGACCTCGGCCTCGCGACGCAGCTCGAAGCCGAGGCGAGCGAATCCGAGAACGGCCGGATCTTCGGCACGCCGCACTTCATTTCGCCCGAGCAGGCGCGCGGCGAGCGCGTCGACAGCCGCGCCGATCTGTATTCGCTGGGCGCGACGGCCTATCGCCTGCTCAGCGGCCGCACTCCCTTCGAAGGCGCGACCACGCGCGACATCCTGCGCGGGCATTTCTTCGAGACGCCCAAGTCGCTCGCGGAGATCGACCCGGAGCTGCCGCCGGACCTGGTGCGCATCATCGAGCGCCTGCTGCAGAAGAAGCCGGAGGATCGCTTCCCTTCGGCCGCGGTGCTGCTCAAGGAAGTCGATCGCGTGCGCGCGAATCTTCTGCACGCGGACGTCGCGCAGCAGAGCGCGGGCGGCATTCCGAAGTCCATGGTGGCGGCAGCGGCGCTGCTCCTGCTCGGCGGAGCTGCCTGGTGGTTCACGCGCTCGCCCCAGGGGACCGTGCCCGCTCCGCCCCTCGCCCACGGTCCGAGCACCACTCCCACTCCGCCGGAAGCCACGAACGAGGATCCCGGCCAGGTCCCGGTCAAGCCGCAGCCGATCCGCGACGACGACACGCAGATCAAGCTGCGCGAGACCCAGGCCAAGCTGGCCTGGAAGGAGTTGCCGAGCGATCTCGGGCCAGCCGAGCGCGCCACGCGCTTGGACCAGCTCGTGACCGAGTTCGCCGGCACCACGGCCGCTTTCGACATGCAGGCCGAGGCCGTGCAGATCCGAGCCACTCTGACGCGCGAAAGCGCGGCCACGGCGGAAGCGACGGCGCGCCGCTCGACCATGCTGCAATCGCTGGAAGCCGCGGCCCTGCCCTACGCCAACTTCGTCGCGCGCGCCTTCGAGGCGCTGAACGCGATCCCCCTGGCGCCGGAGCTGACAGCGGATCCGCAGTTCATGAAAAGCCGCTTGGAGATCTACCAGCACAGCCTCGCCTCCGCTCTGCGCTCGGCGCAGGCGGCCGGCGCGGAGATCGACGCCAGCGCGGCGCGCGGTGATTTCGCCGACGTGCGCAAGCGCGTCGACGCGCTGATGCCGATCCTGCAGCAGCCCAATCTGCCGGCCGACATCGACGCCGCGGCCCTGCCCGATCTGGAGGCCATGAAGGCCCTGGCCAAGGCGATGAGCGAGCGACGCGCCGGCATCGACAGCGAGAGCGCGCGCTTTTCCTCCGTCCAGGTCGAGTCCGATCGCCAGCGCGTGGCGGCCGAGCTCGAGGCCGGGGGAAATTTCCAGCGCGAGCTGTCCAAGCTCGATTTCGCGGCGCTGCACGCGCGGCTCGCGGGTCTCGAGTCCAGCCTCTCGACCGAACCCGCGCGCGCCCTCGTGCATGCCATCGACCAGGATCTCACCCGCGGCAAGGCAGCCCTGCACAACGTCGCGGCGGAGTTCTCGGGCTGGAAGCGCAAGCAGGTCATGGATCCGCGCGGCGGCCGCGGCACGATCCGCAACGCCAGCGCGATCGACGACAGCGGCGTGACTTTCGACGTCGACGGCAAATCGGAAACCCTGCCCTGGTCGAGCTTCGGCAGCCGGCCGCGCGAATTGCATTTCCTGTTCAACGAGCGCCTGACCCGCGCCTACACCGCCGACGAGCTGCTCGGCATCGAAGCGCTGATCCGCACCGCCGCGGTTTCCTTCGCGGTCGACTGCGCCAAGGAGATGTTCGACCCGACGGCGGGCGCGCGCTTCGACGAAGCGGAGGTGCGCGAGCTGACCGAGGCCTTCGAATGGGGACGCGAATGGGCCAAGCTCGCGGGCACGGGCGATCGCTACGAGCGCGAGAGCAAGGCCGGCGCGACCCTGGCCAAGAGTCTGTCCGACGCGAGCCAGGGAGCCTGGTCCGCCTCCGTGGCCGGACTCGATCGCCTGCTGCTCGAATTCCGCGACACGCTCCTGGTGCGCATGATTTCCGACGGAAAGACGAACTGACTTGGCCCTCGATGTCGTGAAAGCCATCGAAGTGCGCGAGCTCTCGCCACAGAGCTGCCTGATCCTGGTGCGCGCGCAACCGGGCGCGAAACGCAGCGCGCTGGTGGCTGAGTGGAACGGCATGCTCAAGATCGCCGTGCGCGCGCCTGCCGAGGACGGTCGCGCCAACGCGGAGCTGATCGAAGTCCTCGCGAGTGCACTCGGTCTGAAACGCCAGGCCCTCGCGCTGGTGCGCGGCGACAAGGACCGTCAGAAGGAAGTCTCGGTCGCCCTGTCCGCGGCGGAGACGCGCCGGCGCTTGAACGAACACCTCTCGGAAAGCTAAGCCATGCACCCCTCACCTCTCGACGGCGCGGTGTTCCAGGCCCAGGCCGCCCTCGAGTCCAAGGGCGTCGGGGCGCCCACGGCCTTGTTCTTCTCCGCCACCGGCCTGGGGCTCTTGCCCGCTCGGCTCGCGGGCGGGAAGCGCATCGCCCTGGCCAACCTGCCCGGAGTTCCCGATTGCTGGCAGCAGGCGATCCTGCACTGGGGCGATTTCAACGGACTCGCGGTGTGGATGATCGAGGACGAGCCCGCGGACATCGAAGCCTCCGCGCCGGCCTGGGCCGAAGCCTTCCCGGTCTGGCTCGCCGCCGCCGCGGGAGCCTCGGCCCTGGTGCACACCAGCGCGGGTCACGGCCTGTCTGGAAATGGCGGAGCCGCGCTCGGCACGCTCGCGCTGATCTCCGACCACGTCAACCTGTCGGGCACCAGCGTTCTCGTCGCGCTCGGCGAGAGCCGGCTCGGTCCGATTTTTCCCGACCAGACGCAGGTGCACGACATCCACCTGCGGCGCGCGGCGCGCTCGGTCGCGGCGCGCCTTGGCATCGTGGCCCTGGAATGCATCGCGGCCTGCACCCTCGGGCCTTCGATCGACACGCCGGCCGAGCGGCGCTGGTTCGCGAGCTGCGGCGCGGGCGTCGCGGTCCAGCGTTTGACCTCGCCGATCCAGGCCGCGGCCCACGCCGGCCTCGGCAGCCTGTGCATCGTGGTCGTGACCGACGTCGGCGAAGGCCCGCTCGACATCGCGCGCGTCGCGGCGACTGCTGGCCGGATCGCTCCCGCGCTGGACGATTTCCTGTGGACGCTTGCCGCCGAGGTGCAGCAGGAAGCTCGCGGGCGCCTGGAGCAGGAAACGTGAACGCGCCGGCGCCCTTGCGACTGGGCATCCTCGTCTCCGGGGGCGGCCGTAGCCTCGAGAACCTCGCGCTGCAGATTCGCGAGCAGCGACTTCCCGCGGAGATCGCGCTGGTCCTGTCCAACTCCCCCGCCGCGCTGGCGTTGGAGCGCGCGCAGCGGCTCGGCCTGGAGAGCCGCGTGATCCCGCACCGCGACCACGCGACTCCGGAGGATTTCAGCGCGGCGATCTTCGGCGCTCTGGAAGCAGCGCGCGTCGATCTGGTGGTGCTCGCGGGCTTCCTGCGTCTGCTCGTGATCCCGCCGGCCTGGCTCGGCCGCGTGATCAACATCCATCCGTCGCTGCTGCCCGCCTTCGGCGGCAAAGGTTTCTTCGGCGAGCGCGTGCACAGCGCGGTGCTCGAGCGCGGCGTGCAGTTCACCGGCTGCACCGTGCACTACGTAACCAACGAATACGACTCCGGCCCGATCCTGGTGCAGCGCTGCATCGAGGTGCGCGACGACGACGACGCGCATTCGCTCGCCGCGCGCGTCTTCGAGGAAGAGAAGCTGGCCCTGCCGGAGGCGATCCGGCTGCACGCGGAGGGAAAAGTGCGCTTCGAGAACGGTCGAGCGGTTCGCAAGCGCTGACTAGGAAGTCGCGCGCTCTTTCGCGGCGCGCTTCGCTGCCTGGCTGCGCACCCGCGCCGTCCGCTGCGCCAGCCGCGCGCTGCGCGAGCCGGTGAGCGCGACCCTCGAGCGCTGATCCGCGGCCTCGCAAAGGCGCAGCGCGTCCTCGATCGCTCCGCGGCGCAGCGCGAGTTGCGCGAGCTCGCCCAGGGCTTCCGCGGCGAGCCCGTCCTCCGCGACCTCGGCCAGTCGCGTGAAAGCCGCGCTCGCTTCCTCGAAGCGAGCGGTGCGCTCGAGGGCGCGGCCGCGGCAAGCGAGTGCGAGCGGATCGCGGGCCGCTTCGGCGAGCGCGCGCTCGCTCCATTCGAGGACGCGCGGCCAGTCGCGGCGTTTCGTGAACAGCTCCGCCAGGGCGCGCGAGCGTGACAGCGTCGGTCCGCCGAGCGCCGAGCCCGCATCCGCCCCGTCGAGCACGCGCGCGACGTGGGCGCACAATCCCGCGAGGCTCAAGACATCGAGGCGATTGTGCATGAACACCGCCTCGAGCAGATGCTCGCGCCCGCCCTGGAAGTCGAACCAGGCCGCGGGAGCGAAGGCGCCGGAGAGATCGCGCTCGCGCACCACGCCGCACAGCTCGCGCTCCAAGGTCGCGAGGCGCGCGTCCTCGAAGGCCTTTCCGTACAGGCGCCGGCAAGGATGGTAGAGGTCGAGGTGCGCGCGGCCCGCGAAGGGCGGCTCCACGCGGTGCAGGCGCATCTGGTCCTCGAGGCGGTGGCGGTCGAAGGTCTTGCCGAAGAAACTGACCAGCGCGCCGCGCCGCGCCACGCGCTGAGCGCAGGCTTCGAGCAGCGCCGGCGCTTCGTCGGGCGAGCGCAGGAATCCTTGCCACAGCTCGAAGCCGCGACCGTCGAATTCGAGCAGGCCGATCTGGAACACCTGCGTGCCCGCGCCGCCGGAGAGACCGGTGGTCTCGATGTCGAGGAAGGTCGCCTCGCGCGGGTCGAAGGCTTCGAGCGACGCATCGCCGGTCAAGAGCGCGAGGGCGGCTCCGCGCGCGGCGAACACTTCATCGAGGCGCAGATTGCCGTGCACGTGATCGATCGCGAGCTGCTCGACCCGCGCGCCGAAGCTTCCGCGCGCATTGCTCTGCGTCTCGATGCCCTGGGGCATCCCGCGCGTGCGAGGGTGGCCCGTGGGCGAGGCCTCGACACTCGCGGCGCTCGAGGTTCCGCGCGACGCGCGGCGCAGGAACCAATCCGGCAAGGTTTCAGTCGGTTTCTGCGCGGGAATCGCTTTGCGAGCCGCGCCGCCGAGGCTGCGCCGCAGGCGCGCGTCGAATTCTTCGCGCGATTCGTTCACGGCTCGCTCGCGAGCACCAGCGCGAGCTCGCGCTCCACGGGCGCGGATCCCGCGCACAGATGCTCGAGGATCGCACGCGCGGTCTGCTTGCCCAGGGCTCCGGCCTCTTCGGGAGGTCCGACGCACACCGGGCAGCCGCCGCGGCATTCGCAGCGCGTCACCACGTCGAGCGCGGCGGCGAGGACTTCGCGGTGGGCTTCGAACAGGATCTCCGAGAGTCCGACGCCGCCCTGCACGCGGTCGTAGAAGACCAAGGCCGGACGGCGGAAGTGCTTGGACTTCACCTGGGCGGAGAGACCGAGATCCTGGGGCTGGCAGCGCAGGAACAGCGGCGCGACGTGGCGGATCAGCTTGCCCACGGCGATCCAGGCGGCGCCGCG
>DATHET010000270.1:0-17654 GCA_035490315.1 Planctomycetota bacterium | reverse complement strand
GCTTGGGATCTCCCTGTTTCTCGATTCAGAGCTTCTTGAGCATCTCCCGGGCGCGCGCGGCGGCCAGCGTATCGCCCTGCGACTTCGTGACCCCTTCCAGCCAGGCTCGCGCCTGGGGAGTCGCATCGGGGTCGGCGAGCTTGAGCGTGGTGTCCGCGAGCCCGACCACCGCGGCGGCGGCGCGATCGCGATCGTTGTGCTCGAGGGCGGAGACCTTGGCGAATTCCAGCTGGGCATCACGCAGCTTGCCCGTAGCCGCCAGCGCCTGGGCAAGACCGAAGGCCGCGCCGTAGCGGATCGTGTCCGACATGCCGGCCTTGGACCCGAGCTTGCCCCGGAACAGGACGGCGGCCTGGGCGCTGTTGCCGGTGGCGAGCTCCGAGAAAGCGTCGCCGAGGCTTGCTTCATCCTGCAGGCGCGCCAGGCGCGCGCGCGCGGGCGAGGTCGGTTCCAGGGCCGCGAGGGCGGCTGCCGCGGCCTTGTCGAGGCTAGTGAACAGCTCGCGCGCGCCGAGGGTGTCCGGGGGTTGGGCCGCGAGCATCGCGCGCGCCGCGCTCAAGCCAGCTTCGAAGCACAGCTCGCGCCGATACCCGGGCGTGGGGCCGGCGGGCTTCCACTCGGCGTAGATCGACTTGTAGAGCTGGGCAGCTTCCGTGACCTGACCGGCCATCCACTTGGCACGGGCCTGGAGCATGCGCGCCTCGGGAACTTCGCGGTTCGTGGCGAAGTCGCTCAGGAACTTCCCGGCTTCATCGCTGGCTTCGGCGAAGTGCATCGGCTCGGTCGCGCCCCAGCGCAGCAAGGACTGCGCGGCGAGCAGACGCGCCGAGGCCCTGACCACGTCGCGCGACGAAGCGTCGCCCGCGGCCAGGCGGAACTGCGCGGCCGCGTCGGCGAACTGCTCGCGATTGAGATAGGTGCGGCCGTCCTTGTAGGACTGCGGCGACTCGCCCCAGCTGATGCGGATCACCAGCTCCGAGTCGAGCTTCGTGTCCTTGCCCGCGACCTGCAGCGTGACCTGCTCGAGGTTGTTCGCGGTGACCGTGCCGGTCATCAACTGCAGCGACCCGTCGCGCTTGCTGCGCACCGAGAGTTGATCGGACTTGACCTTCTTCTCCTGCTTGTCCTGCGGGGGCGCGGCCGGAGTCGCTCCCTTGGCCTGCAGGGGTGCCGCCGTCGCGATCGCCGGCGCGCCGAGGCAAGCCGCGGCGCAAAGCACCAGGGACATCGCCGAGAGACCCGCGCTTCGAATGCGGCCGAGCGGACCACAGGGATTCCGAACGAGGTCGGCGCCAGGTCGGAGGATTTGGACCGCGGGAACGAACATGTGTGGGCGGAGCATTCTATCTCCGGGTCGGTGGCCGACAACGGGTAACTTGCCCCGGCTCGCACCGGTCAGACCTCGCTCGAAAGGTCGGGAACTCACTTCAGCTGGCCGAACAACCAGGTGAACTTCGACTTCAGATCCGCTTCCTGCAGCCCCGGCAGCGACGGACCGTCGTATTCCGTCTGGAGCAGGGTGATCTGCGCCGTGGCGGCCTCGGCTTTCTTGGAGTCGAGCTTGGAGTGCTGGATCAGGCTGTAGATCTGGTCGAACTTGATGTCGAGCCAGCCGCGCTGCCAGGCGCCCCCTTCGGCGCGATTCTTCTCGGTCTCGAGCAGCCTGGCGTACAGCTCCTCGGCCCTGGTGAAGCCCGCTTCGCCGCCGATTCCGGCGATGACGCGCATCGACTTGGGCTTGCCGTCCTCGAAGGTCTGCTCCGCGTAGCCCGACAGGGCACGGGCGTAGATCAGCGTGTGCTTGGCTGAGGCCTTGTTCTCGTCGACCAGCGGCCCGAGGACTTCCACGGCCTCCTTCATCTTCTGCTGCCGGAAGTACGCGATACCGAGATCGGGCAGGACGTACTTGGTGACGTCCTCGGCGTCCGGACCCGAGCTGAACTTGTCCTTGAGCTTGACCAGCAGCGCTTCGGCCTTCGCCCAGTCCTCGAGCTCCATCCACAGCTGCGATTCGGCGCGCAGGTTCTTGAACGTCGGAGTCGAGGCGTTCTGGTTCGCGAACTCCAGGTACTGGGCCATCTTGAGCAGCAGGGCCTTGGCCTTGGCCTCTTCCGCGGGCTCCTTGGAGTCCTTGACCTTCTTGTAATCGACATCGAGCATGTCGTAGATCTCGAGCGCCGCGGTCACGGTCGAGCGATCCGTGGGGAAGCGCTCGCGCATCTTCGCGTAGGTCGCATCGACTTCCGCCTGATTGCCCAGGTGGTAGTAGGCGATGATCACGCGCAGCATCGCGGCGGGGCCGAACTTGTCCTGCGTGGGGAAGCGAGTCTCGTAGCCCTTGAGGATGTCGACGACCTTCTTCCAATCGCCCTTGTCCGCCTCGGCCATCAGGTACTCGCAAGTTCCCCAATAGAAGACCGCGGTGGCGGTCGCTTCGCCGCGGCGCGCTTCCTTGCGCATCTCCGTGGCGCCGAGCACGTGCGCCGGATCCTTCAAGTACTTGTTGAGGTAGTCGTCGAAAGCCTTGATCGCGGCCGCGAATTCCTTGCTTTCGCGGCCGAGCTGGTATTCGCATACACCGATGTAGACCAGCGCCTTTTCGTAGCTCTCCGCATCGGGCGGGACGCTCTTGAAGAGCTCGCGCGCCTTGGCGTAGTCCTTCTCGCCGTCGTAGGCGCGCGCCGCCTGGCCGTAAAGAATGTCTCCCGCGCCGCTGCCTTCTCCGGGGAACTTGAGCTTGGCCGCGTCGGCGGCCGTCGACAAGGCGTCGATCACCGTGTCGCCCTTGATCTTGCGCTTGAGCTGATTCGCCGCGTTGAGGAAACCGTTGGCGTTGAGCGGATCGAATTCCGGATCGCCGGCGAAGGTCGTGACCGCCTCCTGGAAAACGAGCGCGGCTTCGAGCGGGCGATCGAGGCCGATGTAGCAGCGACCGATGGCGTTGAGCACCTTGGGCGTGTACTCCGCGCGCACCGCGGTGTCCGCCGACTCGACGGCGGTCATCACGCGCTTGTATCCGGTGATCGCGCCGAGGAAGTCGCGGTCGTTCGCTTTGCCGCGCGCCGCCTCGATCAGGATGTCCGGTGAAACCTCGACGCCGGGCTGCTCGATCAATTCGCCGATCAGGCGTTGCGCGCGCGCGCCGTAGGAGTTGCCGCGGTTCTCGTCGTTGACCTGCTGCGCCAGCGCGAGCGCCAGGTCGAGGGCCGAGCGCTGCTGGCGCTTCTGCGGGAACTTGGCCTGCATCGCCTCAGCGCCCGCGAACCATTCGACGGTTCCGGCCTTGAGATCGCCGCCGATGAAGCCGCCGGCGTCATTGAGCGCGCCGACGATGCCCAGCAAGCTCTGGTAACCGTAGGGCGGGATCAACTCGAGCCCTTCGTGGTTCCAGACGTTGAGCATGCGCATGCCCTCGGCGCAGGCCTTGGGCGCGTCGCCAGCCGCCATCAGCGCATTGATCGTTCCGGGCGTCGCGAGCTGCAGCAGGGCGAAGCGGCGCTGGACTTCCTCCGGCGGCAGATCCTTGAGCTCCTCGGCCCATACCGCCGCATCGCGCGGAATCGCGACGTCGCCGACGAACACGTAGCAATCGTAGGCGTCCTTGGGCTTGCCTTGCGCGAGGTAGACGTCGCCGACGCCGATGAAGGCGCGCAGGCCCGCGGAGCTGGTTTCCCCGGCCATATCGACCACGTGCTCGTAGGCCGTCTTGGCCTGGGCGTAATTGAACGTGCCGTCGGATTGCGAGCGCGCGATCAAGAGCAGCAGCGCGCCGCGGTTCATGACCAGCTCGAAGAGCTGGCGGTCCTCTTCCTCGGTGCGCGTCTCCTTGGACTCCATCTCGGTCTGCAGCTCGCCGGTCTTGGCCACGGCCTTGGTCAGCGATTCCTGCAGGGTCTTCTTGATCGCTTCGAGCTCCGCGCCCGCCGCCTCTTCCGCGGCCATCGTCAGCGAGCGACCGTAGTTCAGCGCGGTGTCGACGTACGAAGCTTCGGCGCGCTCCTTGTTCGCGGCGGACGGGTGAGACGTCACGTACTGGTCGTAGGAAGTCAGCGCGGTCTTCAACAGCTCGTCGCGCTTGGCGTGATCCGAGACACGGTTCGCGCTGATCGCGTAGATGTCGCACTTGAGCAGCTGGACGTCGTCACCGAGCTTTCCGCTGGGGTTCGCCTTCTCCAACCGCGCGACAACGGCCTCGGCCATGTCGGTGAAGCCCCAGCTCGCTGCCAGGCCTCGCGCGTAATCGATGTCCTGGCGGATGAGCGCGTCGTTGTTCTGTGCGCGCAGCGGCAGCGCCGCGGCGAGCGTGACCAGCACGGTGCACAGACAGGTCGAAGGGTGAGGCAATCGCATGGAGGATTGCGGCACGAGGCCGCGAGGAAAGCGTTCGTGAACGGCGTGGGCGGAAAAAGAACGTGCACCGCGCGGGTGCATCCATGGTCCGCGGGACCCGGGCGGACCCTGCCCGAGACCTCGCGACGCCCTGTTTTCGGGGCCGCGCCACTCGAGCACAGCCCCGGCTTGGGCGCGGCAGGATACTCAGAGCGGCGCGCGAGCGCGAGGAGCAGACGCAGCCAGGAACGGCGCAAAGTGCAGTATCTCGGCGCGGCTCGCCTGTAACCCGCGCTCGCCGGTGGAGAAGAGGCCGGCGCCCCGCGAGGGGAACCGGCCTCCGTGGAAACCAGGAGTGTCGAGGATCAGCGCGCGCCGAGCTGGGCGGCTGTCGGCTCGCTTTCCTGCGGGATGACGATGTTCGCCTTCAGCAGGATCAGGAGCTTGCGGTTCGACACGTAGGAACCCTTGCGCTCGAACAGGAAGCGCAGGATCGGGATCTTGTTGACCAGCGGGATCCCAGAGCGCAGGTCCTGCTTCTCGGAGACCTTCAAGCCGCCGAGCAGCACCGTGCCGCCATCGGGCATCGGAACGGTAGTGCGCACGCGCTGGATGTCGACCTCGGGGAGCTCGATCGCGACCGAGTTCTGCGAGCCGAGAGTCGTGGTCTGCTGGCGGATCGGGCGCTTGAGCGTCGCGACCGTCGGACGCAGCTCCATCAGGACGAAGCGGCGGTCGGCGCTGACCACCGGTCGCACGTCGAGCACCACGCCGTCCTGGACCACGTCGATGATCGGGTCGGCGATCGATGCCGCCTGCGCGATCTCGACGTCGAAGTCCTTGACGTACGCGACCTGGTTGAGCACCGCGATGTTCGCGCGAGCCGTGTTGAACACCAGGAGTCGCGGCGCGGTGACCAGCTCGACGCGCTCCGACTTCGACACGGCGCGCAGCACCATGCCGAGTTGCAGGTCGTTCAAGTAGGTCCACGACGCGGCGAGGCCGCCCGAGTTCGTCAGGATGTCCTGGTCGCCCAGAGCGAGGTCGTAGAGGTGCTCGGTGCGCGCGCGGAGGTCGCCGTCGTTGCCGTCGTCGTAGAAGGCGCCGAGGTCGGTCTCCTGCCCGATTTCCTTGCCGAGATCGCTCTGCGTGCCCTGGCCGCCGAAGTCGTTGAAGAAGTTGTTCGTGCCCTGGCCCGGCTGTCCGAGGCCGCGGAAATCCAGACCGATGTCTTCCAGGAAGTTGTCCTGGACGGTCAGGAAGCGCGCCTGGATGTCGACCATGATTCCGGTCGCTTCACGCAGGTCGTCGAGCAGCGCCTTGATCTGCGCCTGAACCTCGGGCGTCTGGTAGACGACCATCGTTCCGTTGTCGGCGATGCGCAGCGAGTTCTTCGGGTCGTCGTTCCACGACGCCGGCGCGATGTTGTTGCGGATCAGACCTTCGATCTTGTCGGAGGTCACGACCAGCCCTTCGCGCGGCGTGTCCGCCTCGTCGGGCGCATCGATGCCACCCGAGGGCGAGACGTTGATCTCGCGGCCGGCGAAGCTCGGCACCGGGTGGATGATGTCCTGCACGGCGTACATTTTCATTTCCTGGTCGCCCGTCATCTCTTCTTTGGTGACGAACTGGACCACGCCGTTCTTGATCTTCCAGCGCAGGGACTCCGACGTGCCGGCGATCGTGTCGAGCACGGTCTTGACGCTGCGCTCGGGCAGGTCGAGCTTGATCGTCAGGGCCTCTTCGTCGAGGTCCGTCGTGACCTTGTTGGTGATCACGAAGTTGACGCCGGTCAGCGTCTGCAGGAAGGCGGCGACTTCGGAGAGGGGCGAGCCCTTGCCGTCGGGGCCGATGAACTTCGGAGCGAAGCGCACGCTCTCGAGGCGGTCGAGGATCGCGGCGTTCTCCTTGCCTTCGTCGCCGCGCGAGCCGACGAATTCCAACGGGTCGCGCGCTTGGACTTCCTTCCAGCGCTTGGCGTCGAAGACGATCGAGTCGTGCTGCATCACGTCGAGCGTGTCGAGCTCGTCGAAGGTGCGCTTCCACTGCTCGCGGTAATTGCGGCGCGTGGTCTCGTCGCGCTTGTTGTGGCGCGCGAGCTGGGCGGAGGCGCGCAGCTTCTCGGCGGACTGGTTGCCCGGGTCCTCGAGCAGCACCTGATCCATCAGGGCCTCGGCGCGCTCGTAGTTCTCGTTGAGGAAGGCCTCGTTGGCCTGGTTGTACAGCGATTGCAGCTTGTTCTCGCGGTACTCGCGCTGCGAACGCTCGTTCTCGAGCTTGGCGACCTCAGCCTGCTGGCGAGCCGCTTCGAGACGCGTGGTCTCGGAGTCCGCGGCGAGCTGCACGGCCTTTTCCAGCATGCCCGACACGATCTGCTCGTCGAGCGTCTCGGTGGCGATCAGCGGGTTGTAGCGCAGCACCAGCTGGGCTTCGCGGTAGTGCATCACGGCCGCGTCGTAGTCGCCGGCGCGCATCGCGGCCTCGGCCTTGGTCGTCGCGGCTTCCGCGGACAGGCGCGCCTGGGCGCGGCGCACCACTTCGGCGTCCTGGGCGTCCTTGATGAAGTCGTCGGCCTGGGCGAAGCGATCGCCCATCAAGGCCTCGACCTTGTGCAGGCGGTCGCGCGCTTCCTGGCTCGAGGGCATGACGTCGAGCGCGTTGCTGAACTGCTTCAGAGCGCCTTCGAGGTCAGCCTGTTCCAGGGCCTGGTCGCCGATGCGGATGTACTCCGCGGCCAGGGTCTGCTGGCGCTCGCGGATCAGACGGATCCGCTCGGCGTCGTCGCCCGATTGTGGCACCGGATCCTGAGGCGCCGGCGCGGGATCTTGCATCCCCGCGACTGGAGCGCTGGCAGGCACGGCCTGTGCGTCGAGCAGAGGCGGCTGCCCGGAATCCGGCGTCGATGCGCCGCCTCCCGCAGTTTCCGCCGGCGCCTGCTCGGGCATCGGTGCCGACTCGTTGTGAGTGGCGGGTGTGGAGCGGCACGACCAGGTGCCGAGGAGGAGAGCCGACGAGAGCAGGAGGAAGCGCAAGCGCATGAGTACGGTTGCCTCGCTCACCGCACGACCTGGGGGTCGTCGGTGCTTCGGTGCTGGGGGATGCTCCGACCGCGGATGCAGTCGGAAGGAGTGGCCGTGGGGTACGACCGGGTGGGACTCGGGGGTTCGCAGAACGAGCAACTCACCTGGAACCGACGTCGGTGGGGGCCGTCGCAGTCCAAGCAAGGGGGGGGAGCATACCGGTGACGCGAGCAGGGGTCAATCGCGCGGACAGACGCAGAGCACGCTCGAAGGGCTGGTTACCCGACCCCGCCGGGGTTGTTACCGCCTCGACCTGGAATGGGCATGGCCAGTTCCTTCATCGCGAGCTGGATGTCCTTCCAGCATTCCGGTTTCTCGGACGGACTGCGCAGCAGATAGGCCGGGTGGAAGGTCGGGACGATCTTGCGGCCTTGTCGCTCGTGCACGCGCGCGCGCAGGGAGCCGAGCGAGGCCATGGGACTCTGGAGCAGGTGCTTTGCAGCGTGACCGCCCAACGGGATCACGACCTTGGGATCGACCAGCTCGATCTGCCGGTCCAGCCAGGGCGTGCACAGCGTTTTCTCGACGTCGCTGGGATCGCGGTTGTCCGGCGGCCGGCACTTGAGCACGTTGGCGATCGACACGTCCTCGCGGCGCAGCCCCATGCCCTTGGTGATGATGTCGTTCAAGAGCGCGCCCGCTCGACCGACGAAGGGAATGCCCTGCTCGTCCTCGTTGGCCCCGGGGGCTTCGCCGACGAACATGACCGGCACCTTGCCCGTCCCATCCTGGAACACGGTCTGCGTGCGCGTCTTGCACAGGCTGCAGGCCGTGCAGGCCGCCACCGCAGCGCGCAAGCTTGGCAGATCGGCGCAGGCCTGAGCCCGCGCGCGGATCTCTCGCGCCTGGATCACGGCCGCGTCGAGGGCGGTCGGCGTGCTCTTCCGAGGCGCGAGCGCGGCCATCTCGTTAATAGGAAGCTCCGGCGCGGGGCTCGGCGCGACGCGGTCCAGGGCGGGCGCGTCCTGCCGGACCGGTGCTGCTGCGAGTGGCCGGACCGCGGGAGGCTCGACTCGGATCGGCGAAGCTTCCGAGCCGGGCGATTCGGACTTGCGTTGGCCGCGGAAGCCCAGCCTGCGCGCGTGGGCCGCGAGCGCCGCGGTCAGGATCCCGAGCTCGGCGCGCGGGTCGGATTCGACTTCCTGGGACATCGAAGGCGAGCCTAGCGGACAGCGCGCGCATCGCAACCGCGCGAGCGGAACTACTAGATAGTTGCGCTCCCCCCCGGGCGCGATGCCATTCTGCTCCCATGCGCCTCCTGCTCTCGAGCCTCGTCTTCGCCGTGGTTCTCGCTTGCTCGCGCGAGCCCGATGCGCCGTCCGCGAAGACCGTGCAGGCCGCCGGAACTCCTCCCGCTCCCGCCCGCTCGGCCAAGGTCCTTCCGGTCCAGCTGCCGCAGTCGAGCGATCCGAAAATTGTTGCCTGCGCATCCGCGCTCGAGACCGGCGACCTCTCGCAGGCCCAGAGCCTGCTGCTCGAGCTCGCCGACGACCAGAGTCCCGACAGCCACTGCCTGCGCGCGAGATTGCTCGCGGCGAAAGGCGACGGGGTCGGCGCGCTGCGCGAGATCGAGACCGCGCGCAAGCGCTGGCCCGACCAGGCCTGCCTGTTCGCGACCCTGGCGGAGATCCACGCGACGGGCGGCCGGCTGGAGTCCGCTCAGGCCGAGATTCGCGCGGGACTCGCGGCCGCGGGCCCGACCCCGGATTTATCGCGGGCCAGCGGCGTGGTACGCCTGCTGCAGCAGGGCGGAGCCAAGGCCGGAATGGCTCACCTGCTCGAGGCCGTGCACAGCAAGCCGGACCTGTTCTTCACCGCCGCTCCGCTGAGCGAGGCCCACCGCCTGCTCGCGACCGAAGCCCTGGCCAAGCAGAATCCGATCGAAGCCTTGAGCCACGCCCGCGCCGGCCTCGAGCTCGAGCCGAAGAATCCCGAGCTGCGCCTGCTGCTCGCGGACGCGCTGGTCGCCAGCGGAAACTACGACGACGCCCTGCCGGCCTACGAGGAGTTCGCGAAGGAAGGCCGCGACCTCGGCGCCACGCTGCGCCTCTACTACCAGAAGGGCGCGATGGCCGCGCTGGTCGACGGAAAGGCCGAGCTCGCCGTCGAGCGCTACCTGCGCGCGCGCCAGCTTGGCGCGTCGGACGAGGAGCTGAATTTCGGCGCCGGAGTCCTGCACCGCGCCGCCGCCGACGCCCAGACCAAGGCCGACCAGGCCTTCGACGACGAGCGCTGGGGCGACGCGCGTTCTGCCCTCGGGCGGGTGCTCTCGATCGAAGCCGACGATCTCGCGGCGCGCACCCAGCTCGGCGTGGTCTGCTTCAAGCTCGAGGACTACCCCAGCGCGGAAGCCTGCTGGCGGCGAGTCCTCGAGGGCGCCGAAACGCAGAAGCTCGTCCTGCCCGACCCCGTGCACCTGAAGCTGGCGAGCGCGCTGAAAGCCCAGGGAAAAGAAAGCGAGATCAAGCCCCTGCTCGAGAGCTACCTCGCCACCCAGCCCGACGGCGAGTGGGCCCAGCTCACCCGCGAGGCCCTAGCCCGCCTGACCCACTGAGAGAAACTGCCCCGCATCGCTGTGGATCGACTTCCTAAGTCCTTAGTTTGCAAGATCTTAGGGTGAAAATCGTCCCGCGAGGCGGTCCCCCGCGATTTAAGCCCGCCAGGACCCCGGGAAGGCCGCTCTGCGGCGCAAAGCACAATCATGCGGGGCAGGTTCAGAGCTTTTCCTTGCCGCCGAATTCCTGGTAGCGCGCGTAGGCCGCCGCGCTGCGCTCCAGGTCGCCTGACTTCGCCATCAGGCGTGCGAAATCCAAGTGGGCCGCGGCGAAGCGCCGGTCGCGTCCCGCGGGTCCGGCGAGCAGGACTTCCAAGTCCTTCCTCGCATCCTCGTCGCGACCCTGGAGCTTCGCGAGCACCGCGCGGTTGTAGCGCGCGATGTCCAGGCCCGGGTCGAGGACCAGCGCCTTGTCGTAGCTCGCGCGCGCGCCGGCGAGGTCGGACTGCTTGCGCTGGGTTTCGCCGAGCGCCAGCCAACCCTGGGCGAACTCCGGTGTGATGGCGAGCAGCTCGTCGAGCACCGCTCGCGCGCGGGCCAATTCCTCGGCCTCGAGCAGGAGTTGCGCGAGTCCGAGGCGCGGCAAGGGCTCGCGCGGATGCTCGCGGACCTGGATGCGCCGCGCGTTGTAGTAGGAATGCCAGCGGCCGAGCGCCTCCTCGCGCGCGACGCAGAATTGCGCGCGGGCTCCGTCGTTGCGCCGCAGAGCGGCCTGGGCGAGCAGGTGCCAGGACGATGCTGCCTGGGCCGAGCGCGGCTCCAGCTCGAGGTAGTGCTCGAGCAGGGCGGGCACCTGGTCCCAATTGCCCTGGCGCGCGCGAGCGCGGCCTGCGATCCACCAGGCGTCGGGAATCGCCGGCGTTTTCAGCGTTTTCGCGCTGCTGTCCCACAAGAGGTCGATCACGCCGTCGAGATCGTCCTGCTCCAAGGCCAAGCGCGCGCGCTCCGCGGTGATCACCTCGAGCGGTCGGGCCGCGGAGCTAGCCTTCAAGAGTTCCAGCGCATCCTCGGTCCGCCCCGAGC
This sequence comes from Planctomycetota bacterium, assembly GCA_035490315.1. GTDB lineage: Bacteria > Planctomycetota > UBA1135 > UBA1135 > JADJQU01. The sequence goes on along the minus strand of DATHET010000270.1, from coordinate 6,668 downwards.
GCGCCAGGGCTCGCGCAACCAGGGCGACGGCGCGCGCATTGCCGACGAGGTCGCCCTTGCCGCGCACGCTGGCCTCTCCATCCACCAGGACTTCCTTGGGGAGATCGAGATCCAGGCTCTCCTCCCAGCGCGACAGGCGAGCGTCGACGTCCGAGAGCTTCGGCGCGGGCTGGAGCGATTGCGTCGGGGCGGGAAGTCCCGGTCCAGCGCTCCCCAACCAGGCGAGTGCGCAGATCCAGGCGCCGATCCACGAGCCCATCACGGCAACACCTGCTCCGCGACGATGCCCTTGCCCTCGACCACGGTCAGGCGCCGGCCCGCGCGGCCCTTGCCGAGCGACTCGACGGCCCCGGAAGGCCAGCGGATTTCGAGCTTGGAGTATTCCGAGCTCCCACCCAGGCCGAAGTACAGCCAAGGCGACGAAGCCGACTGATAACCGCAGGCCGTCTGGACCTCGCCGGTCTGCGTGGACTCCGCGCCGCTCGCGTCGCGCGCCGTCACTTGCGCGCGAGCTCCATGACCGTCGCGCGGCGTGCGCGGCTTGTCCTTCGCGGGCAGCTCCGGTCCGAGGCAGCGCACCAGCAGGCATTGGCCCAGGCCGCTCGACTCGTTGATGCCGAGCGCCACCGGCCCGTCGATGCGCACGAGCACCAGATCGAGATCCCCATCGCCATCGAGATCGCCGACCGCGGAACCGCGCGAGCCGAGCTCCGGCGCCAGGATCGAAGTCGGCGCGTCGGCCGCGACCGCGATCACCGGCCCTTCGCGCGGCAAGCGCCACAGGCTCGCCGCCTGGCCGTACTTCGTGCCGGTTCCCGGCGCATCGGCCTGGGGATAGACGTGGCCGTTCGACGTGAACAGTTCGAGCAGGCCGTCGGCGTCGAAATCGGCGAGGTGCACGCTCCACGACAGGAGCGGAAGCGTTTCGCGGCCCAGGCCCATGCGGTGCGTTCGGTTGTCGAAGCCGATCGGCGCGCCGAAGTACAGCTCGGTCGGCTCGCCGGAGAAATTGGTCAGGGCGAAATCGAAGGACCCGTCGCGGTCGACGTCGCCGAACGCGACGCCCATGCCCGCTTCCGGCGCGCCGTCGATGCTGAGCGCGACGTTGGCCACGTAGGCGCGGTCCTGGAAATGACCCGCGCCGTCGTTGATCCACAGGCAATTCGCGACGCTGTCGTTGGCCACGTAGACGTCGCTGTCGCCGTCGCTGTCCGCGTCGAAGACGGCCACGCCGAGGGCGTAGCCCGCGACCTGGTTTTGCAGGGTGTTCGCGCGCTCCTCGAAGGACCCGTCGCCGCGGCCGAAGACCACGCGATCCTTCTGCTTGCCCATGCCGTGCGGCCCGCAGAAGACGTCCTGGCCCTTCCAGCGGCAGGGAATTCCCAGGGCGCCCTCGCCGACGTGGCCGAGAGGCGGATCCAACGGATCGAGGCCGACGTACTGCCCGACGTAGAGGTCGAGGGCTCCGTCGCGGTCAAAGTCCGCGAGGGCGATCGAAGTCGCCCACCAGGGAATGCTGCCTTTCGTGCGCGCCGCGCCGGGCGTCAGACGGCCGGGTTCGGGAACCAGACTGCCTTCTGGCGCGGGCGAAAGGCTCCCGTCGGGATTCTGTAGCAGGGCTTGCAGCCCGCCGTATCCGCCCGCGACCAGATCCATGTCACCGTCGCCGTCGAGGTCGCCGGTCGCGAGGCCGGTCCACCACCCGGAAAGACCGGGCCCGCGTCCGCGCGAAAAATGACCCTTGCCGTCGTTGAGGAAGACCTCGAGGTCCGCGCCGGGGCCGGCGAGCAGCGCGGGGATGCTCGCGAGGCCCTGACTGAACACGAGGTCGAGGTCGCCGTCGCCCTGCAGGTCGAGCAGGGCGACTCCGGCACCGTTGGCCTCGAGGATCGTGCGCTTCGCGGCCTCGCCCGATCGGTTGACGTAGTCCAGGCCGCGCGCGGCGGCCTCGTCGCGCAGCACGATGCTGGGACTGCCCGCCGATTTGGCCTTCGACGCAGGCGCGGCCGGGCTCGCGGGCTCGTCGCTGCACCCGGCAAGGATTCCGCCGAGCGACAAGCCCGCGGCCAGGATCCTGCTCCAAGGCCTCGAGCGAGGGCTGAATCGACGCATGGCGCCATCATGGGGAAGGGCAGAGGCTCGCGAAAGCGTCACGCGATCTTCAGGCTCGCCCAGGGCCTGATTTCTTGCGCCGCGGAGCCTGTCCCGATACCTTGTTGCGTCCTGCAGCGATGCAGTGAAACCAGACGATCCCCTTGAGCCAGCGTTCCAAGAATCTGCTCGAGGCCTTCAATCAATCGAAGGCTCCCGAGAAGTCCACCCAGCCGCCGCCTCAGGCTCGCGGGAGCGCCCCGCGCGTCGGCGGTCCTTTCGCGGATGCCGCGCCCCCGCCGCTGCCCAAGGCCCAGCCGAAAGTCCAGGAAGGGCGGCAGGTCCGCGAGGAGACGTCGCGCGTGCCGGGCTCCCGCCTGCGCGTTGCGCTCCTGTGCACGCTGATCGCGGTAACCTTCTTCTACGTCGGCCGCGTGTCCGCGCCGAGCGTCGAGGCCGCTGGCGGAGCTTCGCCCGCGCCGGGAAACGTTCCTGAGGTCGCGTCGCCGCAGAACGCCGCGCCGTCGAGGACTCCGACGATCCGCGAGGCCCTGGTCGATCCCAAGAACCGGTACGCGATCCTCGCCAGCACCTACAAGAAGAACGCCGAGAGCGAGGCCATCGCGCGCGCCGCGAGAGATCGCATGGCCGGCCTTGGATTCCCCTGCGAGCTGGGCACAAAGGACGCCAAGAAGGAGATCTACCTTCTGATCGGCGCCGCGCCCAGCGTGGCCGCCCTCGACTCGCTGCTCGCGCAGATCAAGTCCACCAAGAGCGACAAGGGCAAGCTCGAATTCGTCGACGCCCACGCCGTTCCCATCGACAGCTACCTCACGCGCTGAACGCGCGATCCGCATCGATTCCCATTCCGATCCGTTCGGCCTCGGCGCCGCCATCCCCGCTCTCCACACATGTCCATCCATTCTTCCCTGCGCGGCATCAGCACGTTGATCGGCGAGCGCTCGGTCCTCACCCGCGCCGAACGGCTCCAGGTCCTGGTCAAGCAGGGCAAGCTCGATCCCAAGACTGGATCGGCGTACCGCATGCCGAAGGTGCGCACGCGCTTCAAAGTCGCCGGTGCCAAGAAGGCGCCGAAGCCGGCCGCTGCTGCAGGCGCGACGCCCGCGGCTGGAGCACCGGCTGCCGGCGCTCCCGCTGCAGGAGCGAAGGGCGCTGCCGCGCCGGCCAAGGAAGCCCCGAAGAAGAAGTGATCCGTCCGCTGCCCGTCTGGATGACCAGACGAGCGGACGCGCTTCGACGGGCCCGCACGCTTTGCTTCGAACGAATTCCATGAGCGGCCCGACAGCAGTGCAGGTGAACCAGAGCGCTCCCGTGATGGAGGTCTTCGCTTCCTTCCAGGGCGAGGGCCTGTACACGGGAGAGCCGCAGGTTTTCGTGCGACTGCGCGGTTGTCCGCTGCGCTGTCCCTGGTGCGACACGCCCGGCTCGTGGCGCGTCGACGGTGGTGCCCATGCCCGCATCGCGATCGACACGCCGGGCGAAGCAGGGCCCGCGGTCCAGAAGCATCCGAGCTTCGCGACGCCCTTCCAGGTCGCGTGTTGGATCGCCGAGGTCGAGCGCGGAACGCCGCGCACGATCAGCGTCACCGGAGGCGAGCCTCTGATGTGGCCAAGCTTCGTGCGCGGACTGCGCGAGATGGTCGGGGATCGGCGACTGCACCTCGAGACGGCCGGCGCTCACCCGCGCTCCCTGGTCCGCGTGCTCGACGCGGTCGACCACGTCAGTCTCGATCTGAAACTGCCGGCCGAGATGCTGGCGCCCGAGCCGCTGCCCGGCGGCGACTTCGAAGCCTCGCCCTCCAACGAGTCCGAGTGGCGCGTCGCGCGCCGAGCCTGCCTCGAAGCGATCGCGGGGCGCGATGCCTGCGCGAAAATCGTCGTCGCCGGCGGCCGCGAAGCCGAGGCCTACGAGGAGCTGATCTGCGACCTCGCGCGCATCGCTCCGAAGACTCCCTTGTTCGTGCAGCCCGTCACGCCGATCGGCGCGGCGGCTGCAGCATCCCTCGATACGATCCGATCCCTGGTCGAGAGCGCGCTCGACCTCGGACTCCGCGTGCGCGTCATCCCGCAAATGCACCGGCTGCTCGGAGTTCCATGACCGCTGTCCAACACAATCTGCGCCGCGTGGCCATCGTCGGCCGCCCCAACGTCGGCAAATCGACCCTGCTCAACCGCATGTGCGGCTCGCGCGTCGCCATCGTCGAGCCCACCGCCGGCGTGACGCGCGATCGCGTCGCCGTGCCCGCGCACTTGATCTGCAGCTCGGGCGAGCGCTGGATCGAGGCGATCGACACCGGCGGCATCGGCATCGTCGACCGCGACGACCTCGGCGCCGACGTCGAGCGCCAGGTCGAAGCCGCGGTCGCGATCGCCGACTTGATCCTCTTCGTGGTCGACGTGCGCGACGGCTTGACGCCGCTCGACGAAGAAGTCGCGCGGAGATTGCGCGGCGCTTCGGTGCCCGTGCTGCTGGTCGTCAACAAAGTCGAGGGCCTCGGCCTGCAGTGGGAAGTCGATTCGTTCCGCCGCCTGGGGATCGCCAACGGTCCCTTCGCAATCTCGGCCGAAGGCGGCGGGGGAACCGATCCCTTGTTCGAAGCGATCATCGATTCGCTGCCGCCGTCCGCCGAGGACGAGGGCCCGTCCGAATCGGTCATGAAGCTCGCGATCGTCGGCCAGCGCAACGCCGGCAAGTCGACCTTGATCAACCAGCTCGCCGGCGAGGAGCGCATGATCGTCAGCGAAATCCCCGGCACGACGCGCGACGCGGTCGACGTGCTCTTCGAGCGCGACGGCCGGCGCTTCGTCGCGATCGACACCGCGGGGGTCAAGCGCAAGCGCGCCATCTCCGACGCGATCGAGTTCTACGCCGACGCGCGCAGCTACAAGCAGATCCGCCGCGCCGACGTGGTCGTCCTGCTGCTCGATCTCTCCAAGGAGATCTCGGTGGTCGACAAGCAGCTCGCGCGCTACGCCGTCGACCACTACAAGCCGCTGATCCTCGCCGGCAACAAGTGGGACCTGGTCAAGGAAGCCGAGCGCGACGAGTTCCGCGAATACCTGCGCGCCGAGCTGCTCGGCCTGTCCTTCGCGCCGATCGTCTTCTTGACCGCGCTCACCGGCCAGGGCCTGGGTGCGCTGGTGAAAATGGCGATCGAGCTGTACGAGCAGGCGCGGCTGCGCGTCTCGACCGGCGAGCTCAACCGCATCCTGAAGGACGCGACCACGGCGCGCTCGCCCTCCAGCGACGGCCACGCGGTCAAGATCCTCTACGCCACCCAGGCCGAGGCCGCGCCGCCGACCTTCATCGTTTTCGTGAACGACAAGAAACTGATCGGCAAGGACTACCTACGGTATCTGACCAACCGGCTGCGCGAAGACCTGCCCTTCAAGGAAGTGCCGCTGCACATCGTGCTGCGCGACCGCGAAAGCTCATCAGGAGAAGATCGATGAATACATGGACTCGCACGACCCTCGGGTTGTTGTTCGCCCTCTCACTCGCGGCTTGCCAGACCGGCCGCGTCAACCAACCGCAGTGGGTGGAGACGACCACGGTCGCGCCGAGCGAGGCCGTGATCTGGAACGTCGCGCTGCTCGCGCTGCAGGAGCAGAAGTTTCCGATCGGGGCCGGGGTCGATCCGGCCAAGCGCGAAGCGATCACCGGCTGGCGCAACTCGCTCGCGCCGTTCAAGAGCGAGGGCTATCGCCAGCGCGTCCTCTTGCGCCTCGAGCCCCTCGACGCCGGCAAGTACAAGCTGCTCCTCCACGTGGAAAAAGACACCAACGAGGAGCTGGCCAAGCCGATGGAGCTCGCCTACGCCCAGTGGGAAGAGGCGCCTGACGACATCCAGACCGCTCAGATCCTGATCAGCAAGATCGAAGCCCGCCTGGGAGGGACGATCGAGATCGGCCTGAAGTCCGGGAAGTAGTCGGGCAAGTTCGCCGCCGGGACGGCCGAAAACAACCCTGGCACCCGCCTCGGGCAGGCCCTGTACTACGTCCATGCCCCCGACCCAGAGCCCGGCTCCCGCGATCCCTTCCAACCAGGGTTTGGACGGGATCCCCTGGACCGAGGCCAGCGCGCCGCTCCTGCCGCGCGCGCTGCGGCGCACCCTCGGACTTCCGGCGAGTCTGTGGCGCCACCGCGAATTGTGGATCGCTGGATCGCGGCGCGAGCTGCAGGGCAGGCTCTCGGGCACCGTGCTCGGCAAGGCCTGGCCGCTGGTGCAGCCCCTGGCGCTCTTCGCGGTGTACTACGCGCTGTTCGCGCGCGTCTTCGGCATGCGCTTCTCGGCGGGCAAGGAATCGGACGCGGCGACGACCGGTGTGTACCTGTTCCTCGGCGTGGTGGTCTGGTCGGCCTTCGCCGACAGCCTCGCGCGCGCGACCTTGAGCTTCACCGAGCGCGGCGAGCTGCTCAAGCGCGTCGCCTTCCCCGCCGAGGTCCTGCCGTTTCAATCGATCGTCGCCCAGCATCTCCTGATGCTCGTGGGCATCGCCTGCTACGTCGTGGTCAGCCTGGTGATGACGTTCACCCAGCCGATCCCGACTCCGTCA
>DATHET010000269.1:0-4631 GCA_035490315.1 Planctomycetota bacterium | reverse complement strand
GAACCAGCACTGGAACTGCCAGGTCCCGGGCGTGATTCCGAGCGCGCCGAGGTTCGGGCTGACCGAGGCGAGCTGACCGCTCGAGACGCCGCCGGGCTGGACACGATGCACGCCGCCTCCGAGGCACAAAGTGCCGTTTCCGAAGGGCAGCGCCGCCTTGGCGGGAGCGCAGAGGAACAGGAACGGCGAATTCGGCACTGGACTCGCCTGCAGGGTAAGCGCGTTCTGCGAGATGCTCTTCGAGCCGACGAAACTCATGTGGGCCGCCGCGCCGGTCGAGTTCACGTGCGGCGTGCAGTAGTTACCGTCTCCGCCCGTCAGCTTCGTCTCCCAGATCGATTCGCCCGGCGAGAAGCCGCTGCTGCCGTTGTTGAGCGAGACGTCCGTGAGGATCTGCGAGCCCCCGCCGGACTGTCCAGCCGAGTAGGCGAGCAGCTCGTCCGGCGCATCGCCGAGGACAATCGCTTTGCCGAGCGCGGAGCACCACAGGCCGCCGTTGAGGTCGATCGGTCCGGGATTGCCCCAGACCGTGAACGCGAGTGTCACGGGGTTGAGCTCGCCCAGTCGGTTGATCGCGCCGATGGAGCCGGTCGACGTGGTCACGAGCAGGTTGCCGTTGGGCAGGTAGTCCATGCTCATGACTTCGTGCACATTGGTCAGGAAGCTCGCGCAGTCGATCACTCCCGCGACTTTGGTTCCGTCGACGCTCAGCGGGATGCGGAATGCGCTCGGCCCCGAGGCGACGCAGTGGTGCGTGGACCACCAGGGGCTGGTGGTCGCGATCAACGAGTTCGTCGGCGCGTGCCAGACCATGTGCTCGACCTGGAAATCCAACGGCGCGGTGCCCGAAGCATCCATCAGGGTGTGGATCGCACCCTGGGCGTCGAGGTAGCGGATGTACCAGGGACCGACACCCGTCATCGAATGCTCCTGGAAGAAGATCCGCCCATCCCCCGCGGAGCAGAAGGCGTCGAGCATCTTGCCCTCGAAGCCAGGCAGGTGTTGGCGCGAGCCGTCGTGGCGGATCAACTGGATCTTGTAGCCGGGCGAGCTGGGCGCGATCGAGAAACAGCCGACGAAGCCGCCTCGGTAGGTGTCGAAAGTCAGGCGCCCCCAAGTCGAGCCCCAGGCGAAGCCGCTCAAGAGCTCGACGCCATGGCCCGTAGTCGGGTCGATGCGGTAGAGCACGCTCGCCCCGTTGCCGGAATTGACCGATTGCACGAGAAGCTCGCCGTCTGCCCAGGGTCCGGTCTGGGCGAAGGTCGAGCTGGCGAGGGTGAGGGCGGCGGAGGCGAGCAGTGCGGCGCGAAGCTGTGCGATCATTGGAGATTTGTCTCTACGAGAGTTGAAGGAGCGAGCGACAGACTTCCAATCCGCAGATCCGAGTGGACGTTACGGGGAATGTGAAGGTCGACGCAAAGTCCTGCGCCTGCGAGTCCTGTGGGGGGTGGTGCAGCGGTCAGGAACCTCGCAGCGACGGCTGCCGGCTCGACCCGCCGCCGTCAGCGAATGGAGCCCTGCAGCGCGACCAACGACCGACTTTCGGGATGCTCCGCGCCGAGCTCGCGTTCCAGCTCGGCATGGGCGCGCGCGGCAAGGGCCTGGGCCTGCACCGGGTCACTCCTCCAGAGCACCGCGGCCAGGTGCGCGCGCGCGATCGCGGGGGCGGACTCGGCATTGGGAGGACCAGTCTCGAGGCTCGCCAATGGCTCGAGGTGAGCGCGAGCCTCTTCCAGATTCCCGCCAGCCTCCGCGACGATGCCCTCGGCGAGCATCGTCCATGCCCCGGCCGTCGAGCTGATGTCCGCGCTGCCGCGCAGCTCGACGCTGCGTGCGATCAGAGCGCGCGCGCCTTCGAGGTCCTGGTTGCGCGCGCGAAGCCTTGCCAGCAGCGCGGCGGCCTGGCTCTCGGTCAAGTCGTCGTTCGCGGCATTGGCATCGCGCATGATTTCGAGCGCCGAATTCAATTCGACTTCCATCGCGTCCCAGTCGGCCAGGGCTTCGTCCGCTCGCGCGCGCCGAACACGGATGGCCAGGCCCCGAGTCGCGGCGGCCCCGGCGACCGAGTCGATGTTCGGGCCGAGCGTCTTGTACAGCTCGAGCGACTCGCTCCAACGCCCCAGGCGCTGGTACAGGCTGCCCTGTCGCTCCGAGCATCGCAGCGCGTACTCGTAGGTCGGCGGCGCGCAGCCGGCGAGCAGCTCCGAGGTGCGCTCGAAGAGTCGAGCGGCCTCGGGCAGCTTCCCGCTCTCCTGCACGAGGCAAGCCTTGTTGAACATCATCATCGAGTAGCGCGGCCCGCCTTCGCCGGTCAAGCGCTGCTCCTCCGCGAGCGCTTCGTCGCCAACCGTCAGGGCCTCGTCCAATCGCTGCAATTTCTGCAAGGCCATCGACATCAACTGCAGACCCGAGCCCACCGCGGGGTGCGGGACGGAGCTGACCGATCGCTGCAGCTCGACCGTTTCCTTCGCCGTGGCCAGGGCCGCTTCGTATTGCTTGCGCTCGAACTGGAGCGAGGCGAGGTTGGAGAGGACTCCGACGCGGCCGGCTCGCTGATCTCCGGGCATCCGCGCGATCATCGCCAGGGTCTCCTGATAGATCGCCTCGGCTTCGTCGAGCTGGCGAGCGAGGGTCAGGGACCTTGCGTAGCAGAGCAAAGTGTCCTCGAACTCGAGGCTGGCTCCCGGGCCGAGCTTGCGATGCAGGTCCAGCGCCAGGCGCGCGTGCTCCAGGGCCGACGGCTTGCCGAGCTCGCCCTCGAGCACCGCTAGGGCGCGCCAGGTCTGCACCATCCCCAGGCTGTCCGAGCCTGCGTGGGCCAGGTTGAGCTCGAGAGCGCGCTGCAAGGCCTTCTCGCCGCGCTCCCATTCGGCGAGGCTCGCATAGCTCTCGCCGATCGTGGTCAGGAGTCTCGCCCGCACCAGGGGCTGGTCGACGAGCTCGGTCTCGAGCCTTCCGGCAGCCTCGTCGAGCAGGTCGCGCGCCGTGACCTCCTTGCCGCTCGCGTGGGTCGGATCGACCGAGCTGAACAGCTTGATCAGGAAGTCGTTGAGCTCGCCCGCGTCCTTGGCCTCGACCTGGGCGGCCTTGCGCTCGAGCTCCGTGTTCGCGAGCGCGATTCCCAGCTCGCGCGCGTGGTGGCTGTTCTGCCACCACAAGGCGCTGGGCAGCACGAACATCGCCGCCAGGATCGTGGTCGCGATGGGATGGCGTTGGACGAAGCGGCGCACTTGAAGCGCCGCGCTCGCCGGGCGCGCCTCGATCTGCCGGCCGGCCTGGACATTGCGCAGATCGCGCGCAAAGGCCGCGGCGTCGGCGTAGCGTCGCGCAGCGTCGCGTTCCATCGCTTTGGCGCAGACGATCTCGAGCTCGCGCGACACCGCGCGGTTGTGGCTGCGCAGCGGCCGCGGCGCGCCTTCGAGGATCGCGCGGCGAGTCTCCAGCGGATCCGATTCCGCGAAGGGCAGCTGCAGCGCGAGCAACTCGTACAGCGTCACGCCCAGGGAATAGACGTCGCTGCGTCGATCGATCTCGCCGCGCGCTCCGCGCAACTGTTCCGGCGACATGTAGGCGAGCGAGCCCAGCTCCGAGCGTGTCTGCGTCAGCCGAATCGGAGCGTCGTTCAAGCTCGCCAGGCCGAAATCGAAGAGCATCGCCCGGCCCTCGTCGGTGACGGCGACATTGGAGGGCTTGACGTCGCGGTGCAGCACGCCGCGCTCGTGGGCGTGGTGGAGCGCGTCGGCGAGTTGCACCACGAGGCCCAGGACGCTCTCGACGAAGCTGCCGGCGAAAGCAAGCGCCGCGGCGGACTCGCTCCAGCGCGTCCACGGCTGCGCGCAATGTTGCAGGGCCCGCGCGAGATCGCTCCCGTCCAGCTCCTCGGGGTTGTGCGCGCGCAATTCGCGCACGGCATCGGCGAGCGTCGAGCCGTTCACCAGCTCCATCGCGAAGAATGGAATGCCGTTTTCTTCGCCGACGGTGTGGATCGGGACGATCCCGGGGTGTTGCAGGCGCGCGGCAGCCTCCGTCTCGCGCCGGAAGCGCTCGCGCGCCAGCGGGAAATACAGTTGCTCGGGCCGGATCAGCTTGAGCGCGACCTCGCGATTCAGCGCTTCCTGGCGCGCGCGGAAAACGACGCCCATGCCGCCTCCGCCCAGTCGCTCGAGCAGCCGAAAGCCGCCGAGCTGGTCGGGAAACGTCTGCAAATCAGCCGCGCGCGACGGCCGAACCAATCCGTACTTGCGCAGCACCTCGATCCGGCGGCGGATCTCCGCGGCGCTCTCAGGAGCCGATTCGCAGGCGCGGACCACCGCCTGCTCCAGCTCGCCCGCGTCGCTCTCGAGACAGGTCGCGACGATCTCGTCCAGCGGGTCCTCGCCGCTCGCGGCGTCGTCCTCCCCCGTCGACTCGTTGATTCGATTCATCCTGCCGGTGCGAAGTGGGTCTGGGGGGCGAGCGAGCGAACTTCCGAAAGCAGTCGAGCAAGTATAGTGGCCCTGTGACCGACGAGCCGGAGGATCTGATCCAACGCGCCAGCCGCGGCGATGGAGTCGCCATCGACGTGCTCCTCGAGCGGCATCTGCCGGGCTTGCGGAACTACGTGCGCCAGCGGATCAGTCCGAAGCTCGCGG
>DATHET010000268.1:0-4311 GCA_035490315.1 Planctomycetota bacterium | reverse complement strand
ACGGAAGTCCCGTGCCGACCGTCGATTGCTCGGGTTCCTACTCGATCGATTTCAATCTGCGGATTCAGGGCGGGCTCGATCCGCTGCTCACGCCGGGTCAGGAAGTCGACACGCAGTACTGGTCGCGCGATCCGGCCAGTCCGGCTCCGGTCGGATTGACCTCGGCGCTGAGCTTCCAGATCGGAGCGTGACGCGCGAGTACGGTACTGGATCGACGGCGCAATCGACTCAGATCCGAGGTGTCGTCGACGCGGTTCGGCCAGCGCATGAGGCGCAATCGCACGCAGTCACCGGACCCGTCGCTGCACGCACACCCATCCGCTTTCGCGGAATGGTCGGGGCGAGAGGATTTGAACCTCCGACCTCTGCAACCCCATTGCAGCGCGCTAGCCAAGCTGCGCCACGCCCCGACAGTTGAGAACCGAGGAGCATAGCGAGGCCTTCCGGATCCCTCAAGACCGATCGCAGGGACTTTTCCTGCGCGAAATCGGGCGCAGCGTATCGGCTTGCCGGGACCCATGGACAAAGCCAGACTGAGCCCGCTGCGCCGCCCATCACGTCTCATGAGGAGGTTCGCATGTCAGTCGATCTCGAGGTCAATGGGAAACACATTTCGCTTCTGGTGGACCCGAGCACCCCGCTCCTGTGGGTGCTGCGCGAAGAGCTGGGCCTGACCGGGACGAAGTTCGGCTGCGGAGCGGCGCAGTGCGGCGCCTGCACCGTGCACGTCGACGGCGTGGCCGTGCGCTCCTGCGTGCTCCCCGCCTCCTCGGTGGCGGGCAAGCGCATCACGACCATCGAGGGCCTGGCGTCGGAGGTGGCCAACCCGCTGGTGCGCGCCTGGATCGAGAAGGACGTGCCGCAGTGCGGCTACTGTCAGTGCGGACAGATCATGAGCGCGGCCGTGCTGCTCGCGGAGCGCACGGATCCCAGCGACGAGGAGATCGACGCCTGCATGGCCGGCAACGTGTGCCGCTGCGCGACCTACGTGCGCATCCGCAGCGCGATCCACCACGCGGCAGCGCTCAAGCGAGGTGGAAAATGAGCCGGCCTTCGACTTTCGAGCGTCGCGCATTCCTGAAAGCGAGCGCGGCCCTCGGCGGCGGACTCCTGATCGCGATCCACATGCCTTCGCGCGCCGCGGCGAGCGCCAGCGCGGCGAACTTCGCGCCGAACGCGTTCCTGCGGCTTGCGTCGAGCGGCAAGATCACGGTGATGATCAACAAGGCCGAGATGGGCCAGGGCGTCGCGACTTCGCTGTCGATGCTCGTCGCCGAGGAATTCGACGCGGATTGGAAGGACGTGGGCTTCGAATTCGCGCCCGTGGATGCGGCTTACAACCATCCCGGCATGCCGATGCAGTTCACCGGCGGCAGCATGAGCGTCATGGCCATGTCCGAGCCGCTCAAGAAGGCCGGAGCCATGGGTCGCGCGATGATCGTGACCGCGGCCGCGGAGCGCTGGAACGTGCCGCCCGAGGAATGCGCGACCAGCGAAAGCGTGGTGACCCACGCGCGGACCGGCAAGCGCGCGACCTACGGCGAGCTGGCGAGCGCTGCGGCGCTGCTCACGCCGCCTGCCGAGCCCAAGCTCAAGGATCCCGCGACCTACAAGCTGCTCGGCAAGTCGACCCGGCGGCTCGACACGCCGGACAAGGTCACGGGCAAGGCCATTTTCTCGATCGACGTCTCGCGGCCGGGCATGCTGACCGCGCTGGTCGCCCACCCGCCGGTTTTCGGCGGCAAAGCAAAGAAGTGGAACGAGGCCGCGGCCCTGGCAATTCCCGGCGTGCGCAAGGTCTTCGCGATTCCCTCAGGGATAGCCGTGGTCGCCGAGCGCTTCTGGGCCGCGAAACGCGGGCGCGACGTGCTGGCGGTCGAGTGGGACGACGGCGAGAACGCCGGCATCTCGAGCGAGCGGCTGCACAAGCAGTACCGCGAGCTCTCGCGCACCACGGGCTTGGTCGCGCGCAAGGACGGCGATGCGCCGGCGGCGATCGCTTCCGCCGCGAAAACGATCAGCGCCGACTACGAGCTCCCCTACCTGGCCCACGCGCCGATGGAGCCGCTCAACTGCGTCGTCGATCTGCGCAAGGACGCCTGCGAGATCTGGGTCGGCTCCCAGTTCCAGACGATCGATCGCGCGACGGCAGCGGGACACGCCGGGCTCGCGCCGGAGCAGGTCGATCTGCACACGACTTTCATGGGCGGCGGCTTCGGCCGGCGCGCGAATCCAGCGTCGGACTACATCGCCGAAGCGGTCGAGATCGCGAAGCAGGCCGGCGGCTGCATCAAGTTGATCTGGACTCGCGACGACGACATGCGCGGCGGCTACTACCGTCCGCTGTGGCACAGCCGGCTCGCCGCGACGCTCGGCGCGAACGGTCTGCCCGAGGCCTGGACCCACACCATCGTCGGCCAATCGATCCTCGCCGGCACGGCCTTCGAGGCCTTCTTCGTCAAGGACGGCATCGACGAGACCTCCACCGAGGGCGCCGCCGATCTCCCCTACTCGATCCCGAACGTGCAGGTCGATCTGCACACGACCAAGGTCGGCGTGCCGACCCTGTGGTGGCGCTCGGTCGGCCACTCGCACACGGCCTTCGTCGTCGAGAGCTTCCTCGACGAGCTCGCGCACGAAGCGAAGCTCGACCCGATGGAGCTGCGTCGCAAATTGCTCGCGGACAAGCCGCGGCACCTCGGCGCGCTGGAAACAGCCTGGAAGGCCGCGAGCAAACATCCGCTCGCTCCCGGCCGCGCGCGCGGCGTGGCCGTGCACTTCTCCTTCAACAGTTACGTCGCCCACGTCATCGAGGCTTCGATGCAGAACGGGCGGCCGCGGGTGCACCGCGCCGTGTGCGCGATCGATTGCGGCCGCGTGGTCAACCCGGACACGGTCGTGGCTCAGCTCGAGGGCGCGGTCGGATTCGCCTTGACCGCCGCGCTCTACGGCCAGATCACGCTGGAGAACGGCCGCGTGCAGCAATCGAATTTCCACGACTACCGCATGCTGCGTATCCACGAGATGCCGGAAGTCGAAGTCCGGATCGTCGAGAGTCAGGAACCCTCGACCGGCGTCGGCGAGCCCGGAGTGCCGACGGTCGCACCGGCCCTGTGCAATGCCCTGTTCCAGTTGACCGGCAAGCGCGTGCGCTCCTTGCCGATTCGCCCGGAGGACTTGAAGGCATGAACACCATCCAGAAGTTTTCCCTGGCGGCCCTCGGCGCCCTGCTCCTCGCCGCTGCTTGCGAGTCGACGCCCAAGATTCCGCCGGCGAGCCCGGAGTCGCTGGCAGCCTGGTCGACGATCTACGCGGTGCTCGAGCATCCGCGCTGCATGAACTGCCATCCCTCGGACGGCGTGCCCAAGCAAGGCGACGAGAAGCTGCCCCACGCGCAGAACATCCGCGGCGGCGAGGATGGAAACGGCCGCTTCGCTCTGCGCTGCGAAGCCTGTCACCGCGCGAGCAACATCCAGGGACCGCACCTGCCGCCGGGAGCTCCGGGCTGGCACATGCCGAGCAGTAAGGAGCCCCTGATCTTCGAAGGCCGCAGCTCGGGCGATCTTTGCCGCCAGCTCAAGGACCCCGCGCACAACGGCGGGATGTCGCCGGAGCAGCTCTACAAGCACATGGCCGAAGCCCCGCTCGTCCTGTGGGGCTGGTCGCCGGGCGAGGGCCGCACGCCGGTGCCGATCAGCCACGAGGAGCTGCTGCGCGCCATGCGCGCCTGGATCGATGGCGGCTGCGGCTGCCCGGAGTAAGCTCGCTCACGGAGGATTCGCCATGTCCGGATTGTCGCGCAGGGGATTCATCGTCAGCGCCGCCACGCTCGCCGGCTCGGGCGCTTGCCAGTCGCAGGTCGGGTCGTCGCAGTCGAGTGCCGCCGGACATTTCGACCTCGAAGAGTTCATCGCCGATGTCCGGCGAGCTCGCACCGATTCGGCTCCTCAGGCCGCCGTGCGCGAAGTCCTTGCGCGCGCCGTCTCGGAACCCGGGTCGGTGATCCAGACCCTCGGCGAGCCGAAGCAGGCCGGCATCCACGAGGTCTATCGCGCAGCGGACCTCACGATCCTCAACGTGATCTGGGCACCGCTGATGATCCTGCTTCCGCACGAGCACCGGATGTGGGCGACGATCGGCATCTACACCGGGCGCGAGGACAACATCCTTTGGCAGCGCAGCGGCTCGCGCGTCGAGGCCAGCGGCGCGGCGTCGCTTTCTGAGAAGGAGACGTATTCGCTGCCCGAGGACATCGTGCATTCGGTCACGAATCCGATCGAGCGCATGACCGGCGCGATCCACATCTACGGC
>DATHET010000267.1:0-15811 GCA_035490315.1 Planctomycetota bacterium | reverse complement strand
ATGAACAGAGAGATACCTAGCGCCTAGATGATCTCGAATCCTGATAGAACGGCGCTCGTCTCCTCTCTTGGTTGGGTCGACAAGGGCGCGCTCTGGCGCTTCGATGTTCCGACCGCGACGATCGAGCGATTCGAGCTCGGCAGGGGCGCTAGGTATCTCTCTGTTCATTCGTCGGGCTCAGGCTTGTTTTCGGTAGTCCATCACTTCGATGGCTCCCGCATGGAGCTGACGGTCCACGACTTCATGGAACCCAGAGAGGTTCGCTCGCATGCGATCCTCGACCGGAATCAGCGGAGTTTGATCGGGGACTTCGCAGCGTGGGAGAAGGTCCCGCGCCTTTATGTCGAGTATCTCAACATCGGGACTCGAAATGATTTCACTCTGATCAAGATCGAGCCATCGCGCGAAAACCTCAGCCTTCAGTCACTCGAGTGGTACGACGACTCCTACGACAAGGGCTATCAAGGTGTAGGCGACGCCGTCGAGATTCCGGGGGAGGACTTTGCATTGGTGTCTGTGCAGCGCAGCTCCAAACTGATCCTCCACGATCTGACGACCGGTAGAATGCGTGCATCGATCGACCTCGGCGGTCGCGGCGGGAATCCCGACCTGAAGTTCAGACAACGGGGAAGCGAAATCTGGGCGAGTGACTACGACACGTTGGTCGTGCTCGAAGGGAAAGAGTTCCGGGTCTTGCGCAGCGCTCGTCTCCAAGGGGAGGCGGACGGAGTGAAGGAATTCATCGGGGATTACGCATTCACCGCAGACGAGACACTCTGCGTCGTCGCTCGGCCCTTCAGCGGCGATGTCGTGGGTATCGATCCAGTGACGATGAAGATCGAGCGGGCAGCGAAGCTTGGCCGACAACCGTTGGAGGTGATGGCGCTTGCCCAGGGGGAAGTCGTGTCGCGTGACTGGAAGACCGGAGACCTCCTGCGTGGAAGGCTGCAGTGAATGCAACTCGA
This sequence comes from Planctomycetota bacterium, assembly GCA_035490315.1. Classification (GTDB taxonomy): domain Bacteria; phylum Planctomycetota; class UBA1135; order UBA1135; genus JADJQU01. The sequence continues at coordinate 14,846 of DATHET010000267.1, read as the reverse complement.
TCGCAGGCTGGAAACCGCACCCTGGAACGAACGGAGATGCCGGCGGGGCGCGGGGTATGGGCCAGGTTCAGGATGGCGGTGTTTTACCGGGTACCAGCAGACTTGCTCCGATGGCTCCGCCCAGGTCGCCTAGCGCGGCGACTTTGACTTTCGGCGGGTGGTCGCGGGTGAAGAGGTAAGGGAGCATCGCGGCGGCGATTTTGTCGGCGTAGGGTTGGCCGAGGCGGGAGCCGAGTCCGCCGCCGACCACGACGGCTTCGACGTCGAGCAGGTTGCAGGCGGAGGCGAGGCCGATGCCGAGGGCTTGGACGGCGCGGTCGAGCAGGCGGATGGTGTACTTGTCGCGGTCCTCGATCGCTTTGGCGAAGACGCCGCTCGCGAGTTGCGTCCGGCCTTTCTTTTTCATGATCGCGAACAGCTCGGTCTTCACTCCGCGCTCGACGTCGAGGCGCGCGCGGGCTTCCATCGAGCGCCGGCCTGCGTAGGCCTCGAGGCAGCCGCGGCGGCCGCAGGCGCACTTCGCGCCGTTCTGCTTGACGACCATGTGACCGATCTCGCCCGACGAGCCGCGGCCGAGCCAACGTTCGTGGTGCAGGATCACGCCGCCGCCGATTCCCGTGCCCCAGAAAACGCCGATGAAGGAATCGCAGTCCTTCCCCGCGCCGATCAAGGCTTCCGCGTCGAGAGCCACGCCTACGTCGTTGCCGAGGTAGGCGGGGATGCCGAGCGATTCCGAGAGGGCCGCGCACAGAGGAAATGGCTCCTGCCAGCCGGGGAGATTGCCCGCGCGAGCAACGGTGCCGCGGCGCGCATCGGAGAGTCCGGGCGATCCGATGCCGACGCCCGCGAGCTGACGAGCCTCGACCTTGGCTTGCTGCGCGGCTTCCTGCAGCGTCGCCGCCATGGCCATGGCCACGTCGCGAGGGCCGCCCGTGTTCGGCGTGAGCTGGCGCGCCTGCCCCACCACGCGATGCTGCTCGTCGACGACGACCGCTTGAATCTTCGTGCCGCCGAGATCGATTCCGCCGCGTAGCTTCATGGTTCTTCCTGTTCGTCCGCCAGCATCCCCGCTCGTCCTGGGTGTCCGAGCCTTTCATCGACAGCGGGACTCGTGCTTCGCGGGAGATTCGATTCCGATCGCGACGCTCAGGCAAGCAAATCGCCAGGATTCCCGGGAACGAGCCGCCACGGGGCACTGCGCCGTCCCCGCGCAACCCGAAGCCTCGAGAATCGCTTACCGTGTGCGCGCAAAGCTTCCCGACGAACGTCCCCATTGCTCAAAGGCTCCAAGGCTCCAAGGCTTCCCGTGAACGAAGAATCGAAAAAACTCGACACGCTGTGCGTCAACACGATCCGCACGCTGGCGATGGATGCGGTGCAGCAGGCCAACTCCGGTCACCCGGGCACGCCGATGGCGATGGCGCCGGTCGCCTACGCCCTGTGGCAGAACCGGCTGCGCTTCGATCCCGCCGATCCGATCTGGCCCAACCGCGATCGTTTCGTGCTGTCGATGGGCCACGCGTCGATGCTCCTGTATTCGATGCTGCACTTGAGCGGCACGCGCGCGGTCAACCCGAAGTACGAGGTCCTGGGCCAGCCCTCGGTGAGCCTCGACGACATCCGCAACTTCCGCCAGCTCGATTCGCGTTGCGCGGGACATCCCGAGTATCGCTGGACGAGCGGCGTGGAGACGACCACGGGTCCGCTGGGCCAAGGGCTCGCGACGTCTGTCGGCATGGCGATCGCGCGCGACTTCCTGGCCAACCGCTACAACAAGCCCGGCTTCGAGCTCTTCGATTACGACGTGTACTCGATGTGCGGCGACGGCTGCATGATGGAGGGCGTCGCGTCGGAGGCGGCTTCGCTCGCGGGCCACTTGAAGCTCAGCCACCTGTGCTGGATCTACGACAACAACAAGATCACGATCGAGGGCAACACCTCGTGGGCCTTCAGCGAGGACGTGGCGACGCGCTTCATGGCCTACGGCTGGAACGTGGTGCGCGTCGGCGACGCGAATGACCTCGAGATGCTCGACCGCGCCTTCGCGACCTTCAAGAAGACCAGCGATCGCCCGACCTTGATCATCGTCGACAGCCACATCGCCTGGGGCGCGCCCAACAAGCAGGACACCCACGCGGCCCACGGCGAGCCGCTCGGCGAAGAAGAGATCCGTCTGACCAAGCGCAATTACGGCTGGCCGGAGGACAAGAAGTTCTTCGTGCCCGACGAGGTGCGCGCGCACTTCGAGCAGGGCATCCAGAAGCGCGGCGCGGATCTGCGCGCGAAATGGATGGCTTCGCTCGAGGCTTACCGGGTCAAGCACCCAGAGCTCGCGGCCGAATTGATGCAGATCCAGCGCCGTCAATTGCCGGCGGGCTGGGACAAGGAGCTTCCGACCTTCCCCGCCGATCCCAAGGGCGTCGCCGGCCGCGATTCCTCGGCCAAGGTGCTCAACGCGATCGCGAAGAACGTGCCCTGGATGCTCGGCGGCTCCGCGGACCTCGCGCCGTCGACGAAAACGCGTCTGACCTTCGACGGCGCGGGCGATTTCACCGCGGAGAACCGCGGCGGCCGCAACATGCACTTCGGCATCCGCGAGCACGCGATGCACTCGGTCCTGAACGGCATGGCCCTGTCGAAGGTGCGGCCCTACGGCTCGGGCTTCTTTATTTTCTCCGATTACGCGCGGCCCGCGATCCGCTTGAGCGCGTTGATGGAGCTGCCGGTGATCCACATTTTCACCCACGACTCGATCGGCGTGGGCGAGGACGGCCCGACGCACCAGCCGATCGAGCAGCTGCCTTCCCTGCGCGCGATCCCGGGCCTCTTGACGATCCGCCCCGGTGACGCCAACGAAGTCGGAGAAGCCTGGCGCGTGATCATGGAATCGCGCCACGAGCCCGTTGCGCTGATCCTCTCGCGCCAGAGCTGCCCGACCCTCGACCGCACGAAATTCGCGAGCGCCGCCGGCCTGCGCAAGGGCGCTTATGTGCTGCGCGATGCGCCGGATGGCAAGCCCGACGTGATCCTGATCGCCTCGGGCTCCGAGCTCGGATTGTGCGTGGCGGCGGGCGACCAGCTCGCGAAGGAAGGCGTGAAGGTGCGCCTGGTCTCCTTCCCGTGCTGGGAGCTCTTCGAGCGCCAGTCGCCCGACTACAAGGAGAGTGTCCTGCCCCAGGAAGTGCGCGCGCGCGTCTCGATCGAGCAGGCCTCGACCTTCGCCTGGGAGCGCTACATCGGCACATCCGGCAAGGCGATCGGCATGACGGGCTTCGGCGCATCGGCACCGCTGGCCCAGCTGCAGAAGAAATTCGGCTTCACGGTCGAAGGCGTGGTGGCCGCGGCCCGAGCGCAGCTTCAGCTCGCGAGGTAGGACCGCTCGTCCCGTGCGGGGATCCAAGCGGATCGCTACGCTACTCCGCCCAACGCATCGAAGGAGCGCTCCACCATGCCTGCAACGAAGACCAAGCCGAAAGTCGAACAACAGAATGCGCTGATCGCGCTGGGCACGCTCGGACAATCGGTGTGGCTCGATTTCATCAAGAAGTCGATCCTCGATTCGGGCGAGCTCGAGCGCTTGATCGCGAAGGACGGGCTCAAGGGCGTCACCTCGAATCCGACGATTTTCGAGAAGGCGATCGCGGGGTCGGAGGACTACGCCGAGCTCTTGAACGGCCTGCGCCAGGAATGCGGCGTCGATCCCAAGGGCGTGTACGAAGAGCTCGCGATCGCCGACATCCGGCGCGCGGCCGACGCCCTGGCCGGCGTGTACAAATCCTCGAAGCGCGTCGACGGCTACGTCTCGCTCGAAGTCTCGCCGAAGCTCGCGCGCGACACCCAGGCGACCATCGCCGAAGCGCGCCGCCTGTGGAAAGCGGTCAAGCGCCCGAACCTGATGGTCAAGGTGCCGGCGACGGCCGAGGGGATTCCCGCGATCCGCAAGCTGATCAGCGAGGGCATCAACGTCAACGTGACGCTGCTCTTCGCGGTCGAGAGCTATCTCGAGGTCACCCAGGCTTACCTCGAAGGGCTGACCATCCTTGCCAAGAAGGACGGCGATCTCTCGCGCGTGGCGAGCGTGGCGAGCTTCTTCGTCTCGCGCATCGACAGCGCGGTCGATGCACAGCTCCAAGCCTTCGCCGCCGATCCCGCGAATGCTGCCCAGCGCGAGCTCGCCGAATCGCTGCAAGGCAAGGCCGCGATCGCGAACGCGAAGCTCGCCTACGCCGAATACGAGAAGCTGCTCTCCAGCAAGGCCTGGCAGAAGCTGGCCAGGAAAGGCGCGATGCCCCAGCGCCTCCTGTGGGCCAGCACCAGCACGAAGAACCCGAGCTACCGCGACGTGGTGTACGCCGAGGAGCTGATCGGCGCCGACACGGTCGACACCATGCCGCCGCAGACGCTTGCCGCGTTCCGCGACCACGGCCGCGCGCGCGTGACGATCACCAAGGGCGTGACGGAGGCGCGCGCGATTTTCCCGCAGCTCGAGCAGTGCGGGATTTCCATGCAGCGCGTCACGGCGACCCTGCTCGAGGAAGGCGTCAAGAGCTTCGAGGAAGCCTTCGACAAGCTGATCGCGGCTGTCGCAGCCAAGGCGAAGGAAACCAGCGGCGGCCCTGCGCGCTTGAGCGCTGCCTTGCCCTCGGATCTCGCGCGCGCCGTGGAGGACACGCTCGCCGATTGGCAGTCGAACGCGAAAATGCGCCGCCTGTGGGCTGGCGACGCGTCCTTGTGGACGGGCCAGGACGAGGCGCAGTGGCTCGGCTGGCTGTCGATCGTCGAGAAACAGCTGGGCGAGCTCGCGAAGTTCGAGAAGCTCGCGCGCGAGGCGAAGGAAAGCAAGTTCAAGCACTGCCTCCTGCTCGGCATGGGCGGCTCGAGCCTGTGCCCCGAAGTGCTGAAATTCACCTTCGGCAAGCGCAAGGGATATCCCGAGCTGCTCGTGCTCGACTCGACGGATCCGCAGCAGCTGCGCGCTTTCGAGAAGAAGATCGATTACGCGAAGACGCTGTTCATCGTCGCTTCCAAGTCGGGCTCGACGCTCGAGCCAAACATCTTCAAAGCCTATTTCTTCGAGCGCGCGAAGAAGGAGCTCGGTGCCTACCGCGCCGGATCGCAGTTCATCGCGATCACCGATCCCGATTCGAACATGCAGCGCGTCGCGACCAGCGACGGCTTCGGTCGTATTTTCTTCGGCCTGAAATCGATCGGCGGCCGCTATTCCGCCCTGTCCGATTTCGGGATGATCCCCGCCGCGATCAGCGGCATCGACGTGCGCGGATTGCTCGAGCGCGCCCAGGAAATGGCTCGCGCCTGCAGCGGCGACGTGGCCACGAAGGACAATCCCGGTTGCGCGCTCGGCGCGATCCTGGGCACCGCGGCGCAGCAGGGCCGCGACAAGGTGACGATCGTCACCTCGAAGTCCGTGATGCGGCTGGGCACCTGGCTCGAGCAATTGATCGCGGAGTCGACCGGCAAGGAAGGCAAGTCGCTGATCCCGGTCGAGGGCGAAGCGCTCGGATCCCCGAAGAGCTACGGCCAGGACCGCGTGTTCGTGCACCTGTCGGTGCGCGGCGACGCCGACTCGAAGAACGTCAAGGCTCTCGCCAAGCTCGAAGCCGCCGGCCATCCGGTGCTGCGCATCGAGCTGCGCGACACCCTGGATCTCAGCGCCGAATTCTTCCGCTGGGAGATCGCGATCGCGGTCGCCGGCGCGGTGATCGGCATCAATCCCTTCAACCAGCCCGACGTCGAGGCGAGCAAGATCGCGACGAAGACCTTGACCTCGGCGTACGAGGAAACCGGCCGCCTGCCGGCCGAGAAGGCCTTCTGGTCCGGCGAGGGCGTGCGGCTCTACACCGACGAGCCCAACCGCGCCGCGCTCTCCGCGCGCAAGGCGAAGAAGCTCGCCGACTGGCTGCGCGCGCACTTCGAGCGCGTGCAAGCCCATGATTACATCGCCCTGCTCGCCTACGTCGAGATGAACGCGGCCCACGAGAAGATCCTGGACGAGCTGCGCCTCGCGCTGCGCGACAAGAAGAAAGTCGCCACCTGCTTGGGCTTCGGCCCGCGCTTCCTGCACTCGACCGGTCAGGCCTACAAGGGCGGGCCGAACACCGCGGTGGTGCTGCAGATCACCTGCGACGACGCGAAGGACGTGAAAGTGCCCGGCGCGAAGTACACCTTCGGCGTGGTCAAGTCCGCGCAAGCGCGCGGCGATTTTACGGTGCTCGCCGAACGCGGGCGCCGCGCTCTGCGCGTGCACCTGGGCAAGGACGTCAAGAAGGGTCTCGGCGCCCTGCGCACGGCAATTCAAAAAGCGATTCGCTGAAAGCCCCCATGAAAACTGAACAAGCTCCCCAAACGGCCGGTTCCAAGGAAAAGCAGTCGATGAAGCTCGCGATGATCGGTCTGGGTCGCATGGGCGGCAACATGGCTCGCCGCTTGATGAAGAACGGGCACAAGATCGTCGCCTTCGACGTCGGCAGGACAAGCGTCGACGCGCTTGCCAAGGACGGCGCCGAGGGTGCTTACACCATGGCCGAGATGGTCGCCAAGCTGCAGAGCCCGCGCGTGGTCTGGCTGATGGTCCCCGCCGGCGAGATCACCGACAAGGCAGTCAACGACGTCGCGGCCCTGCTCTCGAAGGGCGACATCATCATCGACGGCGGCAACAGCTACTACAAAGACGACGTGCGCCGCGCGAAGGAGCTCGAGAAGAAGGGCATCCACTACGTCGACGTCGGAACTTCCGGCGGCGTGTGGGGCATCGAGCGCGGCTACTGCTTGATGATCGGCGGGAACAAGTCCGCGGTCGACACGATCACGCCGATCCTGCGCACCCTGGCGCCCGGCCGCGGCGAGGTCGAGCGCACGCCGGGCCGCGAGAAAATGGGCGGCACCAGCGAAGAGGGCTTCCTGCACTGCGGTCCCGTCGGCGCGGGTCACTTCGTGAAGATGATCCACAACGGCATCGAGTACGGGCTGATGCAGGCCTACGCCGAGGGCCTCGACATCTTGCGCGGCGCGAACGGCGCGAGCCTCGCGGCCGACATGCGCTACGACTTCAACCTGGCCGACATCACCGAGGTCTGGCGCCGCGGAAGTGTCGTCGGCTCCTGGCTGCTCGACCTGACGGCGATGGCTCTGGTCGAGAGCCCGACCCTCGCGGAGTACTCGGGCTTCGTGCAGGACTCCGGCGAAGGCCGCTGGACGGTCAACGCCGCCATCGAGGAGGGCGTGCCGGCCGAGGTGCTCACGTCTTCGCTGTACACCCGCTTCCGCTCGCGCCAGGACCACACCTTCGCGGAGCGCGTGCTCTCGGCGATGCGCAAGAAGTTCGGCGGACACGTCGAGCGTCCGAGCGGCGGCTGATCCACTCCTGCGCACCGGCCGGCCCCTGGCTCCACGCGACGAATAGTCCGCCCCCATGCCCAAACAAGAACACGGCACCGCCCCCGCGTCCGGAACTGTCGTCCCGCCCTGCGTCCTGGTGATCTTCGGCGCGGCCGGAGACCTGACCAAGCGCAAGCTGATCCCGGCGCTCTACAACCTGGCGCGCGAGAAGCTCCTGCCCAACGAGTTCGCGGTGCTCGGCGTCGCGCGCGCGGAGCTCGACCACGAGACGTTCCGGCGTCAGCTCGCCCTGGAGATCTCCGGTTTCGTCTCCGGCACCTTCGATCCAAAGCTCTGGGCCTGGCTCGAGGAGCGCATTTACTACATGCCGGGCGAGTTCAACGACGCGGGCGTCTTCGAGCGCATCAGCGCCGAGCTCGCGAAGATCGAGACCAGGCACCACACCAAGGGCAACCTGCTCTTCTACCTCGCCACCGCGCCCGATTTCTTCGCGCCGATCGCGAAGTCCCTGCGCGACGCGGGCCTGTCCGACGAGAGCAAGGGCCACTGGCGGCGCGTGATCGTCGAGAAGCCCTTCGGCCGCGATCTGGTCAGCGCCAAGGCGCTCAACATCTCGCTGCAATCCGTGCTCGCCGAGAAGCAGATCTATCGGATCGACCACTACCTCGGCAAGGAGACTGTGCAGAACATCCTGGTGTTCCGCTTCGCCAACGGGATCTTCGAGCCGATCTGGAATCGCCGCTACGTCGACCACGTGCAGATCACGGTCGCGGAGACGCTCGGCGTCGAGAAGCGCGGCGGCTACTACGACCGCGCGGGCTGCCTGCGCGACATGGTGCCCAACCACATCTTCCAGCTGATCTCCCTGGTCGGCATGGAGCCGCCGATCTCCTTCGAGGCGGACGCGGTGCGCGACGAGCAGTCGAAAGTCCTGCGCGCGATCCATCCGCTCGCGCCGGAGGACGTGCTCACCGACACGGTGCGCGGCCAGTACGGAGCGGGCGGCATCAACGGCCGCACCCTGACCAATTATCGCAACGAGCCCGACGTCAATCCTCAGTCGCACACCGAGACCTACGTGGCGATGAAGCTCGCCATCGATTCGTGGCGCTGGAACGGCGTGCCCTTCTACCTGCGCGTCGGCAAGGCCCTCGCCGAGCGCACGACCGAGATCACGATCAAGTTCCGCAGGCCGCCCCTGGTCCTGTTCCGCAACACGAACATCTCCGAGCTCGCGCCGAATCAACTCGTGATCTCCGTGCAGCCCAAGGAAGGCATCTCGCTGTCCTTCGGCGCGAAGATCCCCGGGGCCACGCTGAAAGTCGGCGGGGTCGACATGGACTTCGATTACGCGAAGCACTTCGGCTCGACGCCGGCCACGGGTTACGAACGGCTGATGTACGACGCGATGCTCGGCGACCAGACCCTGTTCCAGCGCGCGGACATGGTCGAGGCCGGCTGGGCCGTGGTCGCGCCGGTGCTCGACGTGTGGCAGGCCCTGCCCGCCCGCGGCTTCCCCAATTACCCGGCCGGAACCTGGGGACCGCGCGACGCCGACCTCTTGCTCGAGCGCGATGGCCGAGCCTGGCGCGCGAGCTGAGACTCGCTTTGGACCGCCTTCGGCTACCTGGATTCCAGGAGCTCGAGTCGGTCAGGAACTGAGCGTCCCGCGCGACCCGGAATAGCCGCGCAAGTGCTAGTCTGGCGACCTGTTCGAACCCTGCGAAGTCCTGCGCCTGACCCAAGAGGAGTGCTCGAGATGAAGGTCAAGGAAGTGATGGTCGGCACGGTGGTCACCTGCTCCGCCAACGACGATCTCAATCGTCCGGCGCAGATCATGTGGGAGAACGATTGCGGCATCGTGCCCGTCGTCGAAGGCGACGACGCGCTGGTCGGGATGATCTCCGATCGCGACATCTGCATGGCGGCCTACACGCGTGGCCGCTCGCTTTCGGAGATCAAGGTCGGCGACATCATGTCGCGCGAAGTGAAGACTTGCCGCGCCGACGACGACGCCAGCGTGCTCAGCGCCTCGATGCGCGCCCAGCGCGTGCGCCGCGTGCCGGTGGTCAACGCCGTCGGACGCTTGGTCGGGATCGTCTCCTTGAGCGATCTTGCCCGCCGCGCCGCGTACGACCGCGGCAGCGCGAGCAAGGGCATGAGCCTGGACAGCGTCGGCGAGACCCTGGCCTCGGTGTGCCAGCCGTGGAGCAGCGCGGTCGACAGCGCCCGCTCGATCGCGCCCGCCGGCGGCGCCGCGAAGGACGCTGGGACGCTGCAGCCGCAGCGCTCGCGCTGATCACTCCGCTCTGATTCCAAGGGACGGGGCAGCGCCGGACCGGGTTCACGTCCTTACCCGCGATCCGGTGCTGCCCCGCCGCCCTTTCGAAGTCTCGTCCAGGCTGGTCCGCGCAAGCGAGCGTCGCGCATGGTAGGACTCGGGCTCGATGCCTTGCGCGCGAGCCGATCGGAGAGCCCTTTGGATTGCCGCGATCTTCTTCGCCGCGGCGAGCCTCGCTTTCCTCTGGCCCGCCTTCGCGCATCTCGATGACGCGTCGTACACGAGCGCGGACCTTTCTCAGGGCGCGTCGCTGACCACGCTCGACGCGCCGCTGCACGGCGGGAATCCGGCCCTCTCCGATCCCGTCCTGGAGATGCTGCCCTGGCTCCTGTTCAACCGCGCCGAATTGCGCGAGGGTCGCCTGCCCACCTGGAATCCGTGGAACGGCGCTGGCCTCCCCCACCTCGGGAATGGCCAGTCGGCGGTGTTCTCGCCCTTCAGCCTGCCTTTCTATTTCCTGCCGCTGAAGTGGGCGCTGATCGCGAGCGCCTTCCTGAAGCTCTTTTCGCTCGGGTTTTTCACGTTCCTCCTGCTGCGCGCGCTGGGAGCGAGCGTCGTCGCCGCCGCTGCCGCGGGACTGATCTTCGAATTCGGCGGGCACAACGTCCTGCTGCTCGCCTACCCGCACGCGGGTGTGGCGGCGGCCTTCCCCGCTGCCCTGTGGGTCATCGAGCGCGCGTGGCAGGAGCTCGAGACGGCGAGCGCGTCGCTCGCGCGCAGCCTGATTCCCTGGGTGTGCGCATTGGCCGTGGTCTTCGCCACGGCCTTGTTCGCCGGCAGTCCGGAGACAGCGGCCTTCGTCGTCGGAGCGAGCGCGGTCTACGCCCTCGCGCGGGCGATCTCTTTCGCTCTGGACCATCCGACGCGCCGAAAGCACGCAGCGGCCGCGCTCCTGTGGCTCGCGTTTGGCGGTCTGCTTGGCCTCGCGATCGCCGCGATCCAGGTCCTGCCGTTTCTCGAGTACGCGGCGCACTCGACCTTGATCCAGTCGCGCAGCTCGGGCTTCGACGGCTTGCGCAGCGCCAACTGGCCGCTGCAATTCTTCCCGGATCTGTTCGGCAATCCTTCGGCGCGCTACTCGCCGCGCGTCGACCTGCCCTACCCCAATTACGAAGCGGCGAACACGTCGTACTTCGGGCCGTTGACCTGGCTGCTCGCTCTCGCGGGAGCCGTCCTGGCGAGACGGCGCTTCGCCGCGCGCTTCTTCGCCGTCCTGGCGATCGTCTGGGTGCTCGCGGCCTTCGATTTCCACTGGATGCGGCCCGTGATGGTCGCGTTCACGGCGCTGACCCACGCGCCGATGAACCGCAGCCAGTTCCTGCCCTTGCTCGCGCTGGCCGCGCTGGCAGCCTTCGCGGTCGATGCGTTGCGTCCGAAAGAAACGGGCGCGCGCTGGGCGGCCTTCGCGCTGATCTGCCTCCTGGCCGGCGGGATGATCTTCGCCGCGCACCAGGGCGCGACGGACCTCGTGCAGCGCTCCTTCGCCGGCGGCGTGCCGCGTGGACAGGGACTCTGGGTTCCTCCGCACCTGCGCACGGTGACTTGGATCTTCTGTCTGGGAGCCGTCGTCTTCGCGAGCTTCGCCTTGCTGCGCGCCCCGTGGATGCGCAAGGCCCTCGCCCTGGCGCTCTTGGGTTTCCTCCTCGCGCAATCCGCCTGGCTTCTGCGCGAATTCAATCCGTTGTCCAAGGACGAGCACGTCTTCCCGCGCACTCCCGCTCTGCAGACGATCGCGGCCGCGACCGGACGCTCGAGGCTGCAGCTGATCGGCGAGGACACGCTGACGCCGCAGATGAACATGGTGTACGAGATCGCCTGCGTGACCGTGTACGACGCGCTGAACGTCCGCGAGTACGACAGGCTCTACCAGACCCTGTTCAACAGCCACGGCAACTGGCGCGAGACACTGCAGACTTCGCGCCACGCACTCGACACGCTCGGCATCGAGTACCTGCTCGCGCGCGAGGAATGGCCGCGCGTCGATCCGGGCATCGCGCTCGATCTGGGAACACCGGTGCAGCGACCGATGGAATTGTCGCTGCCCGCTTGGGAAGAACCGATTCAGACGTTCCGTGTCGCCCGCGCCGGATTCGATCGGCTGCAGGTGGCGCTGGGCGCGAAGGACGATCCCATCCCGGCCTTCCTCGACGTGATCCTCGAGGACGCCGCGACTGGCGAGCTGGTCGCGATGCGACGGATCGACACCCACGCCTTGCGCGGGGGCATGAGCACGAAACCGCGTTCCTTGTTCGCGCACGACCTACGCTTCCCGGCTCCGACAGCCTGGGTGCAGCTCGCTTTCGAGCCGCGCGCGGATTCAGCCGGGCACAGCTATCGCTTGCGCCTGAGCGCCCCGAGGGGCGAGTGGAAAAACGGATTCATCGCCTGGACCGTGGCCGACGAGCCTGGAGCGACGGAGGAACGCCAGCTGCGCATGGGAGACATGGGGATGCTCGGGCGGCTGTGCTTCGACTGGGCCTGCAACGTGTCGCGCGATCTCGAAGTCGTCGCGAAGCCCGATCCGTTCACGCTGTTTCGCTACAAGGCCGGCCGCGGGCGCTTCTGGACCGTGCGCGAGACGCGGCGCGCGCAAGATCCGGAGAGCGCCTTCACCAGGACGCTCGCGCAGGACCACGATCCGCGTCTCGTCGCGATCGTCGAGGACGCGCCCGAGCTGCATCCCGCGGCTGGCGCTGCGGACCCGATCGATACGCCGCCCGCGATCCTCGAGGAATCCTCGCGGCGCGTCGTGCTGCGCGTGAACGCGGCGCGCGACGCGTGGCTCGTCGCGACCCTCTCCTGGTATCCAGGCTGGAAAGCAATGGTCGACGGCGCGCCGGTCCCCTTGACCCGAACCAACTACGCTTTCCTCGGCCTTCCGATCGCGAGCGGCTCCCACGAAGTCGTGCTCGAGTTCGATTCCGCCTCGGTGCGCCTCGGAGCGTGGATCTCGCTCGCCGGTCTGGCCGCGACACTCGTTCTAGTGGCCGCGCGCTGGACGAGGCGGTACAAAGGAATCGAGGCCGCGGAGCCGGCGAGGTAGGAATCTGAACCGGTATTCCCAATCGCCCCCGACCCCGCGCAGCGTCTGGGTCTTCCTGATCGCGCTGTACGCCCTGTGCATCGCAACCTGCCTGTGGACGCGCGATTTCGGGTTCTACGCCGACGACAAGCTGCACGTCGGGGCCCTGCGGGTCAGCTTCGCGAGCGGCATTCCGCTGCCGAAGTACTACCACTATCCCTCGCTCAATTATTGCATCTCCGTGCTGGCGTCCCTGCCGTCCTGGGCCGCGCACGGGTTCGATCGCGGAGCCTACGCGCAGGAGCTGACCGAAGCCCTGCAGCGCGCCCTGGTCCCTCCGCCGCGCGTGCTGCTCGACGCGCGAGCGTTGTTCGCGGCCTTGGCTTATCTCGCGCTGCTCTGGTCGGGCTTGCTCACCTGGCGCTTGACGCATTCGCGGCTTGCGGCCTGCATCGCGGCTGTGGCCCTCGCCCTGTCCTTCGAGTTCCACTACCACTCGCGGATCTGGGCGCCGGATGCCGTGATGGCTCAGTTCGTCGTGCTGTCGGTGCTCTGCGCCCATCGCTACCTGGAGAGCGCGAGGATGCGCGACCTGATCGCAGCCGCCGTCGCGGCCGGGCTGGCGGCGGGCACGAAGTTTCCCGGGGCCATGGCCCTGGCCGCCGGGGGCGTCGCTGCACTCGCTCTGCAGTGGAGCGCGGACTCCGGCGCTGCGAAGTTGCGCGTCCTCGGGCGCACGGCTTGGATCTGCGCGATCGCGATGGTCGCGATGGTTTTCGTTTTCCTGCTGACGACTCCGGCCGTGGTGTTCGACACCCAGCTCCTGCTCCAGGACGTGCAGATGGAGCTGCGCCACTACCGGCGCGAGGGTGCCGCGAGCGCCCACGGACCCTACGCCGTCGACGCGGGCTGGGATCAGCTGCGGCGCATGGCGGTCTACGTCGCGGCCCAGGGTCTTTCGTATTCGATTTGCACCGCTCTGATCCTGTTCGCAGTGGGAATTCTGGGCGCGGTGCACCTCGCTCGCCGCGATCGCACGCTGGCCGCCTTGCTGTTCGCCGTGCCGGCGCTCTATGTCGCCTACTTCTGCTACCAGCGCTTGATGCTCGTGCGCAACTTCCAGGTCCTGCTGCCTTTTCTCGCGATCGCCGTCGGGCTTGGCGTCCACGCGCTGGCCCAGATCCGCACGCCGAAGCTCCTGCGCGGCGGAGCCTTCCTCGCCGTCGCGCTCGCGCTCGGCTGGAATGCACAGTTCCTGGTGCGCGCCGACATCTCGGTCGCGCAGCGCAGATCCTTCGATGCCCCGGCGCGCCTCGAGGAGTTCATCCGCGCCAGCAACGAGCCGCTGTTCATTGCGCCGCGCGCCCTGGCGAGCCTCTCGGCGACTGCAACGGCGGAGCTTGCGTCGAAGATCGTCACCGATCCGCACGCTGCGGAACGCGCCGTCGTGCTTCCCGCGGACCTCACCGACCTGCTCGCTCAACCCGGCTTCGAGCTCGACAATCTGCGCGCCAACTGGCCGCGGCTCTACCAGCCCCTCCCCGCGGGTCCCTGGGACGTCAACTACGCCTATTATCCGACCTGGCGCGGCGACTCGCGGCCGCTGCGCATCACGACCGAGTACTACCTCGCGGTGACGGGCGCGAAGTGAGCTCTGGCTTCAGGGCGTGTACCCCAGGCGCAGGATCAAGCTCTCGCGCACCTGCGGCCACTGCGTGTCGACGATGCTGAACATCACCGTGTCGCGCACGAATCCGTCGGGCAGGACCATGTGCTTGCGAAGCACACCTTCGCGCGTGCAGCCGAGCTTCACCATCGCGCGCTGACTCTGCTCGTTGCGCGCGTCGGTCTTCAACTCGACGCGCAGGCAGCCCAGCGTCTCGAAGGCATGGCGCAGCAGCAAGAACTTCGCCTCCGGGTTGACCCGCGTGCCCTGCGCGGCGCTCGCGAGCCAGGTGTGGCCGATCTCCAAGCCGCGGTGGGCCGGGCGGATGTTCAAGCACGAGCTGGTGCCAAGGGCGCGCCCGGACGCCGCGTCGACGATCGCAAACGCGATCCGATCGGGCTGGGAGAGTTGGCGGACGATGTAGGCCCCGAGCGAAGCGATGTCCGCCGCCGCCGGCCGGT
>DATHET010000266.1:0-5879 GCA_035490315.1 Planctomycetota bacterium | reverse complement strand
TTGCCCAGGCCGAGCTCGGCCGCGTAGCGCTTCCACGGCTCGAGCATGTCGCCGTCGCCGGCCACGAGCAGCTCGACATCGTCGGGCAGACTCTTCAGCGCGAGGATGATCCCGTCGACGCGTTTCCAGACCATCAAGCGGCAGATGGTCAGGAGGTAGCGCGGTCCCTCGGCGAGGCCGAGCTTCGCGCGGGCCTCGCTCGGCGTCTCGCGCACGGAGTCCGGTGCGGGCCCGTTGTAGGCGTTGTGGATCAGACGCACCTTGTCGGCGCTCTGGCCGTAGCTCGACATCGCGATGCCGCGCAGGTAGTTCGAGCAGGCGATCACGCGCCGAGCGCTCCCCCACCAGCGCTTCTGAAGCCTGCGCATCAGAGCGACGCGCCAGCCGTAGTCCTTCTTCTGGAATTCGTCGATCGTGTCGCCGCCGATCCAGCCCTTGCGGTGGCTGATCTCCCAGGCGCCGTCGACCATCATGCGGATGATCACCGGCTTGCCACGCAGGCGAGCGGCGAAAACGTGCAGCAGGGCCAGGTGCTCGTTGACGTAGACCACGTCGCAGTCGCGCGCATGCTTCAGCACGACGAAGAAGGCGCGCAGGTAGCGCTGGAGCATCGGCGCCGGCAGGATCGAGACGACCTCGAAGGGATAACCGCTGGGCTTGGGGTCCGAGCAGAAGGCGACGACCTTGACCTGATGCCCGCGAGCCGCGAGGTAGCGCCCGACGCTGGGCACGTACACCGCCGGTCCGCCGAGGTCCGGTGGGAATACCGGCGTGGTGATCAGGATGCGCATCGACGCGAAGCGTACGGCGCAAAACGACCCGGCGCGAATCGCGTCGTATGCGATTGCCCGCGGAGCTCGGATGAAGCTCCGCTCCGAGCACACCGCCGACATTCATTTGGCCTTCTTGCAGCTTGGCTGCGCCCCAATCTTCCTGGGTTTCCTGGGCTAGCCGGTCCTGCTGGACATCGAACTCGTGGAACGAGTCAACCTGGACAGTCGCGCATTGCAACTGCTAGAGAAGGGACATGACGATCAAGAGATTGCACCATGTCAGCGTCGTCGTCGACGACCTCCCAGCCGCCATTGCTTTCTTCATCACCCTCGGCATGACGATCGAGGGCGAGGCGCCGATCGAGGGCCCCTGGGTGGATCGCATCAACGGGATCGAAGGCATCCGAGTCGACATCGTCATGATGCGGACCCCAGATGGGCACGGGCGGCTCGAGCTGACCAAGTTTCGCAATCCAAAGCTGGTCAAGATCGAACCGGCGGTCGCACCTCCGAACGCGCTTGGCCTGCGGAGCGTCATGTTCACGGTCGAAAACGTCAACGACACGGTCGCTCGCCTGCGCGCCAATGGCGCCGAACTCATCGGCGAAGTCGTCCAGTACGAGGACAAGTACATCCTCTGCTACATGCGAGGCCCTGCGGGCATCATCGTCTCGCTGGCCGAGGAGCTTTTCTGACGCGTTCACCGCCGTCCGGGACACCGGTGGCAGCCTAGGAGCCCTTGGAAGAAGCCGCTGGTCGGCTTCGCGCGTTGAGCCTCGCTACGGGGCCTTCTTCAACGGGCTCCTGATCGCCCCTTCTACTCGAGACCCTCTAGAACCTGACGGTCGTCACTTCGCCCGCCTTCAGCTCCAGCTTGCGGCGCGAGACTTCCGCCTTGTTCTTGCGCAGCACGATCATCACGCCGTTGTCGGGGCAGGCGATCACGTCCGAGCGGCCGTCGAGCACCGGTTGCCGGCCGCCCTCGCGGCGCGAGTTGCCGGAGAAGACCGAGAGCTCGACCGCCTCGCCGTCGCCGTCGAGCACCGCGACCTCGTCGGCGAAGGCGGGATCGGCGATCTCGACCTGGAAGTGCAGGCGGCGGCCGACTTTGATCTCCAGGCTCTCGATCCGATCGCGCGGCAGCTCGCGGATCGACTTGGCGAAGCGCGGGTCGCCTTCGGCCCAGCGGCCGTACTCCAGCGGGACGATGTCCTCGCCGTCGATCCGCAGGTAGACCAGCGAGCTCGGCACGTTCTTCAGCTCGAAGCGGCCTTCGCTGTCCGTGGTCGTGCCGTCGACGCCGGCGTGGCTCGTGCTGACGGTTTCAGTCCTGTGCTTGACCTTGAAGGCGTCGCACATCGGCCTGACGCTGGCGCGCGCGACCGGCTTGCCGTCGCCGCCGATGATGCGGCCGGCGACGCGCGGGAAGAGCTTGGCCGTGTCGAGCTCGATCTCGATCTCGTCGGGTCCGGGCACCACCGGCTTGGACTCGGCGATCAAGAGCGTGTCCATGTCCATCGCGCGCACCCGGTACTCGCGCGGCAGGAGACCGTCGACGGTGAACAAGCCGTCCTCGTCCGACTGTGTGAAGCGCCACGCCGGGCCGTCCTCGGCGCCGGCGAGGAAGTTCTCGAGCACGATCGGGCCTTTCTCGGTGCCTCCGAGAATAGAGGCCTCGGCGATGTAGACGCGCACGCCGCTGATCGGATCTCCGTGCGATCCGACCACGCGCCCGTGGATCTCCAGCGAGGGTTCTCCCAGGTGCAGCGTGATGCTCGCGGGCCACTGCGGCTTGCCGTCCTCGAGCCGCGGCTCGAACACGGCCGGCAGGAAGCCCGGCTTGGCGGCGGTCAGCGTGCGCGCCTCGTTCCGGAAGCGGACGTTCATCGATGTCGGATCGTCGATCGCGAACACGAAGCGGCCCGAAGAGTCCGCCGATTGCGCGGCGAGACCGAAGGACACACGCGCCTCGGCCGCGGGTTGGCCCGCGGCATCGACGACCTGGCCGTGCAGGGTGCCGTCGCGCGCCAGGGTGTGCTGGAGCGTGATCACGAGGTTGGCATCGCTGGCCGCGGGCAGCTCCTCGTCGTACGGATCGAACTGATCGAAGACCGCGGTGAGCCGCGCGCCGCTCAAGGCCGCGACCGATTCGAGCCGGAACAGCCCGTTGGCATCGCTGACCATGCGGACCGGAACGGGCTCGCTGAGGTCGAGCACTTCATGGAAGCGCGTGCGAAATCCCTCGGGCTCCGGAGCGCTGACCGCGACGCCGGCCAGACCGAATCCCATTTCGTCGACGACCTTGCCGGCGAGGACGACCCGCCGCGCCGCGACGACCACCGGAGTGCGCTCGCGCGAATCGGTGCGCGCCACGCCGGCCAGCACCGTGCACAGGGATTCCTCGTCCTCGAGGATGCGTCCGCTGCGCGCAGACCCCGTGAATTCGAATTCGCCGTTCGCGCCGCTCTTCGAGCGCGCGGTCTCGCCGCTCGGTGCCTGGAGCACCATCGCGATCCCGCTCATCGGGCGGCCGAGATCGTCGATCACCTTGCCGCGCACGGGCACAGCCGCGGGCTCCGGCTTGGCGAGGGCCGGCGACGGAGTCGGAGGAGGCGCGATCGCAGCGCGTTGATCCGCCGCGGCGGGCACCCCGACCGCTTCGGCTTCCCGCGCAGGCGGCTCGCTCTTCGTCGCGACCTCCGCCGGGGAAGCTGCATGTGCGCCGGAGCTCGGCGCGGGCGAATCGTCGCCCTGGAACTTGACCCAGGCGATCGCGCCGATCACGACCACGGCGGCGACGGCGAGCGGAATCTTCAGGTTCATCGAAATCCATCCGAGCGCGCCGGGTGTCCAGTCCTGCTGCGCGCGCGCAAGCGGCAGCCAGGCGGCAAGCCATGCCGAAGAATCTCCACCGTGCCGCTGCTCGAGCTGCTTGCGCAACCGCTGCAGCCCGCGCTTGAGCCGCGTGTTCACCGTCTCGACCGGGACTTCGAGGCGCGCCGCGATGGTGCGCGGCGGCAGGGACTCGAAGTAGCGCAGAATCAGCGTGGTTTTATAGGGCTCGTCGAGCGCGATGAGCGCGGCGACCAGCTCGGACTGGCGCTCGGCCTGCTCGACCGAGTCGTGGGCCGAGACCATCGCTTCCTCGCGCGCGACCAGCAGCTCGCGCTGCGTGCGCCGCTGCTCGGTGCGCACGCCCATGCGCACCGCGTTGTGCACGACCCTCGCCAGCCACGGCCGCACGGGGACGCCGCGCAACGGCGGTTTCGAGAGGGCGGCGACCCAGGCGTTCTGGACCGTGTCGTCGGCCGTCGCGGCGTCCGACACCAGCTGGCGCGCCAGTCCTCGCACCCAGGCGGAGTGCTCGAGCAGTTCTTCGATGGTGACGGTCGCGGTTCGGATCATGGCTGGCACCCCTACGATGCCGCCATTCGAAGTTCCGGTTCAGCGATTCCCCGCGGGACCTCGAAAAACCTGCTCGCGCCCGGGCAGCGGCCCTTCAGGGGTCTCGGCCGGAGGATTGGGCAGCCAGTCCGTCGCCTCGCTGTCCATGGTCACGTGCCAGCCGAAGGAGAAGCAGGCGACGCGCGGAGCCCAGCGCCGGTAGCCCTGGAGCGACTCCGGCTGATTCGCGAGGGTCCGCAGCGCGCGCATCATCCGCGCGACGTCGCGTCGATCGTCGTCGCCGCGCGCGGCGCTCAGAAGCTCCTCGGAAGCGACGCGCTGCAGGAATTGCGGCCAGGGCTCCCGCTCGTCGGCGCGGGTGATCAAGTCCAGGAGACGCGTCGAGATCTTCGGGAACCCGACGCTGATCGCCAGGAGCACGATCACGGCGCGGTACTCCTCGGATTCTGGAGCGCTCGCGAAGGTCAGGCCTTCCTTCTCGTCCTCGGCGCGCACGCGCAGGAGCCGGTAGATGTTGATGAAGCGCTTCGCGAGCCGCGGGCGATCGATGAACGAGTGCAGGGTGCGGATGAACTGCTCCTCGTGATCTTCGAAGAATCGTCCGATGCGCGCGGGAGGCGGCGGTGGAGCGATGCTGGTCTGCTTCGGATCGCCGCTGGTTCCCTCCGTTTTCGTGTCCGCCTTCGCAGCGGTTGCATCGCTCGAAGCCATCGTTTTCGTCGCGTCCGAAGCCTTCGCGTCCACCTTCCCAGTCGCAGGGGCTTCCGCAGCGGCGACGCGAGCGGCTTCGCGCTTCGCGAGCTCGGCCGCGTCGGCCTTGGCCTTTTCCTCGGCGGCGAGCTTTGCCTTCAACTCGGCCGCGACGTCGGAGCGCGTCGTCACGATCGAATCGACCAGCGTCCCGAAGTTCCCAGAGTCGAGCGGCGCGAGGACGTACGGAATCTGGAAGATCTTCTCGAGGTAGTCGTGCGGGCTGAAGCCATTGACGTTGCCGCGGCGCGTGCCGCCGAGCTTCGAGACGTACTGGCGGTGCAGCGAGCGCTCGAGCCAGCGCGCATCGACACCGACCACGACGTTGAACAGATCGAAAGCAAGCAAGAGGTGCACGGCCTGGAGCACTTCGACGACCTTGTCGGGATGGCAGCGGTCGAGGTCGTCGACGTAGAGCACGATGCGCTCGATCGGATCCTTGCCGTGCGACTCGAAGTCGCGCAGCAATTCGCCGAGGCGCTCGAAGTCGCTGCGGATCGTCGAGACCAGGCCGAGCTGCGCGGTGTACTGCGTCGAGGTCTTGCGATCCTGGAGGAAGTCGTACACCAGGCCGCCGCGGTCGATGCGCTCGATCTCGGCCGTCGCTTCCGCGATCAGACGCTCGGACTCGTTGATCTCCTCCGTCGAGCGCTGGATCGTCTGGTCGAGCGCCTGGATCTTTTTGAGCAGCGCCGCTTCCTGCGCCTCCACGGGAGCGGTCTTCTCCGCTTCGGCGAGGCCGGCCTCGACTTTCGCGACTTCGTCCAGAGCGCTCGAAACCTGCGCGACACGCCGGCTGCACCAGACGACGACCCCCGAGACGACCGTGCACACTTGCATCACTGCGGCCGTGAGTTCGGCGGAGATGTTCTTGAGGTGGACAGCGAGCCACTGGATCCCATTGCCGAGTCCATCGAGCCCGATCCACTGCGCGAAGCTCACCAGCTTGTC
>DATHET010000265.1:0-13048 GCA_035490315.1 Planctomycetota bacterium | reverse complement strand
CTTTCCTCAAGACCTACGGCGCCACGACGCCCGCCGCTGGGGCACCCGCGAAATGAAGAGCACCGTCCTGACGCCCCCTGCTCCCGCCGCCCACCCTCCGCAGATCGCGAAGGCGAAGACGAATTATCTGACCGCTGATTTCGGCTGGAAATCCTGGCTGTTCACGGTCGACCACAAGCGCATCGCCGTGCTCTATCTGGTCTCGATCATGGTCTTCTTCCTGATCGGAGGGACCTTCGCGATCCTGATGCGCGGCGAGCTCCTGACGCCCAAGGGCGATCTCTTCGACGCCGACACGTACAACAAGCTCTTCACCATGCACGGCGTGGTGATGATCTTCTTCTTCCTGATCCCGTCGATCCCAGCGGTGCTCGGGAACTTCCTCGTGCCGATCATGATCGGCACCAAGGACCTCGCCTTCCCGAAGATCAACCTGCTGTCCTGGTACATCTACCTGGTCGGCGGCGGCGCCACCCTGTACGTCGCGATCAGCGGCGGCATCGACACGGGCTGGACCTTCTACGCGCCCTACTCGAGCACCTACGCCAACACCAACGTCGCCGGCGCGGCCATCGCGGTGTTCGTCACGGGCTTCTCGTCGATCCTGACCGGGCTCAATTTCATCGTCACGATCCACAAGATGCGCGCGCCGGGCATGACCTGGTTCCGCATGCCCCTGTTCCTGTGGGCGCAGTACGCGACCAGCCTGATCATGATCATGGGCACGCCGGTGCTCGCGATCACGGTGCTGCTGCTCGCCCTCGAGCGCACCTTCCACATCGGGATCTTCGATCCGGCGCTCGGCGGCGACCCGGTGCTCTTCCAGCACCTGTTCTGGTTCTACAGCCACCCGGCCGTGTACATCATGATCTTGCCGGGGATGGGCGTGGTCTCCGAGATCGTCGCCTGCTTCTCGAAGAAGCCGATGTTCGGCTACCACTTCATCGCCTTCTCCAGCCTCGCGATCGCGATCTTCGGCTTCGTGGTCTGGGGCCACCACATGTTCGTCAGCGGCCAGTCGGCCTACGCCGGCTTCGTGTTCAGCTTCCTGACGATGCTGGTCGCGATTCCATCGGCGGTCAAAGTCTTCAACTGGATCGCGACCCTGTACAAGGGTCAGGTCTCGCTGGAGACGCCGATGCTCTACGCCCTGGGCTTCATCGGCCTGTTCACGATCGGCGGAGTCACCGGGCTGTTCCTGGCCGTCATGGGCCTCGACCGCCATGTGCACGACACCTACTTCGTGGTCGCCCACTTCCACTACGTGATGGTCGGCGGGATGGTCATGGCCTTCATGGGCGGCATGCACTTCTGGTGGTCGAAGATGTTCGGCCGCATGTACCCCGAAGCGATGGCGCAGTTCGCCGCCGTGGTGATCTTCGTCGGGTTCAACTTCACGTTCTTCCCGCAGTTCATCCTGGGCTACATGGGGATGCCGCGGCGCTACCACCAGTACAACGTCGAGTTCCAGACGCTCAACGTGCTGTCCTCGGCCGGTGCCAGCATCCTCGGCATGGGCTTCCTGATGACGATCGCCTACTTCGTCTGGTCGCTGAAGTGGGGCAAGCCCGCTCCGCAGAATCCTTTCGGCGCCAAGGGCCTGGAATGGGAGCGCGCGCCGTCGCCGCCGCCCACCTACAACTTCGAAGAGGGTGACAAGATCATCGTGACCGAGGACGCCTACGCCTACACCTCCGAAGAGCCCGCCGTCATCGCTGCCCACGAGGTCAAGAAGTAATGTCGGACCACGCGCACAGCACGTACGGGCTCGTCCACCACTTCGACGATCTCGAGCAGCAGAAGGAGACCGGGACGCTGGGGATGTGGTCGTTCCTGATCACCGAAGTCCTGTTCTTCGGGGGATTGTTCGGCGCGTATGCGGTGTATCGCTCGCAGTTCCCGGATGCGTTCCAGGTGGCGAGCGCGCAGCTCAAAGTCGGCCTCGGCGCGATCAACACGATCGTGCTGATCTGCTCCTCGGTGACCATGGCGCTCGGTGTGCACGCGGCGCAGAAGGGCTCCAAGAACGGAATCATCCTCGGCCTGATCGGTACGCTGGTCTTCGGCGCGGCGTTCCTCGTGGTCAAGTACTTCGAGTACAAGGAAAAGTGGGACCACGGCCTGATCCCCGGTTACCACTTCAATTCGCACGGGACCTTCGACAGCCTGCATGCCGGCCCCGCGCAGATGTACTTCGCGCTCTACTTCGTGATGACCGGGATGCACGCATTCCACATGGTCATCGGCATGATTCTGATGTTCTGGCTGATCGCGAAGGCGCGCAAGAACTACTTCCGCGAAGGCCACTACGCCCTGATCGAGAACTTCGGCTTGTACTGGCACTTCGTCGACATCGTCTGGATCTTCCTCTTCCCGCTTCTCTACCTGGTCGGGGCACACTCCGGAGCCGGCGGCGCCCATCACGGCTGATCCCATGAGTGGCCATCACATCGTCTCGGTCAAGCTCTACTTCGGGGTGTTCTTCGCGCTGTGCGCGCTGACCTTCCTCACCTATTGGACGGCGCTGCACGACTACGGCGCCTTCAACACGCCGCTCGCCCTCGCGATCGCCGGCGTCAAGGCCGCGCTCGTGATCCTGTTCTTCATGCACGCGAAGTACTCGAGCAAGCTGACCCAGCTCTTCGCCTTCGCCGGCTTCTTCTGGCTGGCGATCCTGCTGGTCTTCACCCTGCAGGATTTCATGACGCGTGACCTGCTGCCCTTCTACTTCTGGCCTAAAGCCTAGGCTCGCTCGCGTCGGCTTCGCGGGGCCGTGCCATGCCCCTCGTTTCGAATTCCACTCCCGCGAATGGCGAGCGCAAGCCGCGCTGGGGCGACGAATGTGAATTCACGTTCGAGCGCCTCGATCCCGGCGGGAATTCCGTGGGCCAGTGGGGGATCTACACCGCGAGCGAACGCGGCGGCCCGCTCGGCGCCCGCGTCCGCGCGCGGGTGATCTCGCGCCGGCGCGACACGCTGGAAGTCCGCACGCTCGAAGTCCTGGAACGAGGACCTCACGCCCTCGCCGCGCGCTGCGCTCACCACGGAGTCTGCGGCGGCTGCACTTTCCAGGACCTCGCCTACGCCGCGCAGCTCGAAGCCAAGGCACGCGTGGCGCGCGAGATCCTGGTCAACTCTGGACTCGACCTGGACCTGGGAGCGATCGTGCCCTGCGCGAACCCCTGGCACTACCGCAACAAGATGGACTTCACCTTCGGCACGCGCCGCTGGACTGAGCGCGCCGCCCTGGCCGCGACACCCGAGGAGCCCGACACCGCGCCCGCCCTCGGCCTGCACCCGCGCGGCTTCCATTCCAAGCTGCTCGAGATCCGCGAGTGCCCGATCTCCTTCGAGGGCGCCGCGCAGCTCGTGATGACGACTCGCCGCCTGGCCCGCGAGCAGGGTCTCGACGCCTACGACTCCTACGCGCACCAGGGCTGGCTGCGCCACCTCGTGCTGCGCCGCAGCTGGAGCACGTCCGAGATCCTCGCCGCGCTTGTGACGAGCGACGAATCGCCACAGCGCGCGCAGCCCTTCCTCTCCGCCCTGCTCGCCGCCCATCCCGAGATCACGACCCTGGTCCAGTTGATCAACTCCGGCCGCGCCCTGGTCGCGGTGGGGGAGCGCGAGATCGCGCACCACGGCCGCGGCACGATCCGCGAACGCGTCGCCGGCAACGATTTCGAGATCGGCGCGGCGACTTTCTTCCAGACCAACACGCCCCAGGCCGAGCGCCTGTTCGAGATCGTGCTCGAGCGCGCGGACGTTCAGCCCGGCGACGTCGTGCACGACCTCTACTGCGGCGGCGGCGCGATCACCCTGGCCCTGGCCAGGCGCGCTCCCTCTTCCAACGACGAGCCGAACGTCCTGGGCTTCGAGCTCGTCGAATCCGCGATCGTTTCCGCGCGCGCCGCCGCCCTGCGCAACGGCGTGACGAACGCGCGTTTCTTCGCCGGCGACGTGCTCGCCACCTGGCGCGAGGTCTCGGCGTCCGCCCACGTGATCGTCGTCGACCCGCCGCGCGCCGGAGTCCACCCCAAGGTGCTCGCGGCCCTCGCCGCCTCGTCCGCGCGGCGCATCGTGATGGTCTCCTGCCAGCTCGAATCGGGCGCTCGCGACGGCGCCGTCCTGGTCCGCGCGGGCTGGAAGCCGGTCCGGATCGACGCAATCGACCTGTTCCCGCACACGCCGCATCTGGAGTGCGTTTTGACCTTCGAGCGCGGGCCATGAACCGCCCGGACGGCGAAAAAACCGCGAGAGGCCCGGCTGACCCGCCGCGGCCTCCCTACGGAGGTCTGTGTAGCGAGTGCCGCCACGCGCGCACGATCCGCTCGGACAAGGGCTCGGTGTTCGTTCTGTGTGGAAAAGCGAAGGACGACCCGCGCTTTCCGCGCTACCCGCCGCAGCCGGTGGCTCGCTGCACGGGTTTCGAGCGATACTAGGCTCCCCATGGAGTCCGAGCTCTTCGTCGCGCAGGGCACTCTGCTCGCAGCCAGCCCCGACATGCTGGATCCGAACTTCATGCACAGCGTCGTGCTGATCTGCCAGCACACGCCCGAAGGCGCCTACGGCCTGGTCGTCAACCGTCCCTCGGGCCACAACACGGCCAAGGTCCTCGCCGACCATCCATTGTGGTCGCGCACCGAGGCCGAGCTGTTCTTCGGCGGGCCGGTGAGCTTGAACCAGCTGCAGCTGCTGCACAGCGCGGGCGAGCGGGTCCCCGGCGGCGTCGAAGTCCTGAAGAACGTCTTCCTGGGCGGCGACCTCGACGTGGCCGCGCGCTGGTGGCTCGACCTGCCCACTGCCGCGCGCTCGAGCCTGCGCCTGGTGGTCGGCTACTCGGGCTGGGGCGCGGGTCAGCTGGAGAGCGAGCTCGAGCGCGGCTCGTGGATCCCCGCGCCGGGCGCGTCGGAGCTGATTTTCATGGACGAGCCGCGCAACATGTGGCGCGCCGTGCTGCGTTCGCTCGGGCAGGACGCCGCGGGACTCGAGAACCTTCCTCCTGACCCGCATTGGAACTAGGGAGAGTGATGAGCGACGCCATTCCGCAGCCTGTGACCGTTCCCGAGGCTCCGAAGCGTCCGCGCAGGAGCTTCGCGCGCTTCCTCTTCCGCACGCCGCTGGGGATCGTGCTGCTCGTCGTCGGCCTGCTCGCTCTGGGCATCGCCTTCGCGCCGCAGATCGCCGAGCGTTTCGGCGCGCGCTACGCCTCGAATTGGTTCGCCGAGCGCTACCGCGGTCAGCTCGAGATCGCGTCGCTGGATCTGGGCTGGGTCGGACCGCAGACGATCGAGGGCGCCGAGCTCAAGGATCCGAGCGGCGCGCGGGTGGCCTTGGTCAGCGCGACCTTGCCCGGTCTGTGGTCGCTCGCGACTTCGGGCGGGAAGCGGCTGGGGAAGATCAAGCTGGTCGGTGAAGCGACCCTGTACGCCGACGCCACGGGAAGCACGAACCTGGAACGGGCACTCGAGCCGCGCGAGCCCGCGCCGGCGGAGGATTCGAAGACTCCGTCGGAGCCCGGCGAGAAGTCATCGCTGTCGGAGCTCGACGTCGAGCTCGACCTGCACGTCACGCGTATCTACTGGGCCGACGAGCACACGCGCGAGCTCGGCGCGCCCTTCGTCCTCGAGGACATCACCCTGGTCGCGGGGTTGCATCCAGGACAGCCGCTGACGGCGACCATGCGCGGCACGCTCACCGGCAGCGGCCGCAGCGATCTGAGCCTCGACGCGAAAGTCGAGCATCCTTTCGACGCGCCTTCCTCGGCCACTCCGCCGAGCGCCGATGTGTCCGCGCATGTCGCGCATTTCCCGACGGCGCTGCTCGACGCACTCATGCTGCAGGGCGGTCGCTTGAAAAGTCTGCTCGGCGACGAGCTGTCTCTCTCGCTCGACGCGAAGGGGACGGTGGAGAAGGGCAGCTTCGATCTGCGCCTCGACTATCCGCATGGAATCGTGCGCGGCATGGCGCGGCTCGAGAACGGCATCCTGCGCTCCGAGGGCGATGGGTTCGCCGCGGAGTTCGACATGCATCAGGAGTTCGTCGAGACCGTGGCTCGACCGCTTTTGACTGGCGGGGGAGAGTTGGCACACATCAGCCCACAGTCCGGACATGAGACGGGAACGGGCAATGACGGATATCGCGTCGGTTTCGTGCTCAGTTCCTTCGAGGCTCCCGTGGGCGCTTATCTCGAGGCCTCGGCCAAGGGGCAAACCCAGACAGGACTCGATGCTTTGTTGTCGGGAATCCGCGCGCGCTTCAGTGCCAGTCTGGGGGATTGGATCCTTACGAAATCCAGCGCACTGGCGGGCCGTGGCCCGCTGATCGTTCGCGAGCTGAAGCTCTCCGGCGAGCTGAAAGCACCGTCAGAGGATTCGAGCCTGCAATTCGGATTCACGGCCTCGAATGCGTCGAAGGACTACAACCACGACAACTGGAACTCCGCAGAAGCTCAGGAGGACATGGCCGCCGGCCGCGCGAATGTGAGCTTGACCTTCCCCGGCGGAGCCACGCTCGCGAGCTTCACGCCCAGCGCAACTTTGGCTCCAGTGCACGCCGCGGTGCATTTCGAGGAGGTTCCCACCGTGCTCTTCGATTCACTCGGCGATCTGAAAGGCGACTTGACGCGCGCCCTCGGTCCGAAGCTCGCGCTCGACTTCGACGCGACGACCTCCATCGACGCTGCCGCGAAAGCGGATCTCGCCTGGGCCGACATCGGCACACGCTGGCGCGAGCTTGCGCAGCGCGTGACCTCGAGCATCACGTTCAACATGCGCGGAGCGCCGACCGGAAAACCGATCGCGAGCCTGGGTGGCCAGGTCGTGTCCGTGCGCGCGGCGAATGGCAGCGTCAAGCTCGCTCCCGCCAAGCCGCTCGACCTCTTCGCGCAGGTGGAATTCGAAACACCCGCGACAGGACATTTCGACCTGACCGCGAGCCTCGGTGAATTGTTCGCGGATCCGGCAAGCAAGACGCCGCTGCGCTTCTCGCTCGCGTCCAACGCCACGGGTCTGCCGGCCAAGGCTTTCGACGCGATGGCCGGCGGCGGCGAGCGCATCCAGCTCTTGCTCGGCAACCTGCTCGCGTACGAAGCGACAGCCCAGGGAACGCTCGAAGAAGGCGTGGCGCGCGTCAATCTCTCCAGCGAGAAGACCCAGGTGCTGCTCGTCGGCCGTTTGAAGGACGGGATGTTCGTCAACATGGACGAGCCCGTGCTCAGCATCTCGCTGCAGCCCGACGCACAGCTGCTCGACGAGCTGACCGCTGGCAAGCTGCCCGAGGGATCGCGGCTCGCGTTCAAGGACGGCCGCGGCGTGGTCGGCATCAACGTCAATTTCCTCGCCCTGCCGGTCGCCGATCTGATCGCAGCCTCCAAGATCTCGACCGACGAAGTCTTGCGCGTCGGGCTGGGCCACACGCGCCTCGACGCGATCATCGGCCTGCGCGAATTCCAGTACCACGACAAGGCTCTGGTCGCCGCGGGCCAGCGCATCGACCAGCTCGCGATGCAGTTGAACATCGAGCTCATACCCGGCGACAAGGACAAGCCCACGCCGCTGACCCTGGACTTCAGCGCCGCCTCGCCTTCCTGGGGAGCGAACGCGCTCGAGCTGCACGTCGCGATTCCCAACGCGCCCGATCTGCTCTCGATCGCCGAAGGCAGAGAGTTCGCGCCAATCGTCGTCCGGCTCAAGGCTCCGCAGTTCGAGAGGGCCTGGCTCGACGCCTACGCCGGCGGAGCCCTGCGCCCCGCGCTCGGCTCGAAGCTCGACTTGACCCTCGACGCGCAGCTTTCTCAGCTCGCGAAGCAGCCTTTCAACGCGGACGCGAAGCTCGAATTGTCGGCCTCGGGCGGCAAGTCAATGCTGAGCTTCAAGGCCCAGGCCACGGATCCCTTCTATAAGGAAGGCAAGGAGGCGAATCCGCCCGTCAAGCGTCCCGCGGGATCCTTCCCGGATCTCGACGCGACCCTGGACGTCAGCGGCGCGGGCGCGCTGCTCGCCTTCGCTCCGGCAAGCTCGCGCGATCTGCTGCGTGAAGTCTGCGGCGAAAAAATCGCGGCTCACGTGAAGCTGGTCGAGGTCAAGCCGAGCTCGAGCAAGGGCGGCGAGGTCAAGCCTGGCGGAAGCAAGGCCGACCTCGCGATCGACGCGGGTGGTCTCGTAGTGAGCGGCGCCGTCACCTACGTCGACGAAGTGCTCTCGACCGTCGCCGCGGAGCCCCTGGTCCTGAAATTCTCGCCCACGCAGTCGACCCTGGATCGCCTGCTCGCCGGAAAACTGCCGCAAGGCGCGAGCTTGAAGTTGAGCCAGCCCGGCGACGCCCTGGTGGTCGAGCTGACGCAGCTTCGCGTGCCCCTCGGCCGCTTCCTCGACGCCGATCCGTCGCTCGCTCGCGCCGACCTGATCGAGAATCTCGACGGCAAATTGGACGCGACCGTCCCGGCCTTCAGCTACGCCCATCCGCCTGCCGCGAGCGGCGTCGCGCCGGCCGTCGCGCTGCTGCGCAACGTGCAATTGCACGCGAAGATGCAGCCCCGCGGCCCGGCGAACCTCGACGTGACCGGCAGCATCGAAGGCACGCCGCCCGGCGGTCTGGAGATCCACGTCGCGATCGAAGAGCCCGCGGGTTTCGCCGTCGAATCGCCCGCCGATTTCCCGGCCAAGGGCTCGCGCGCGACCTTGACCGCCAAGCTCTCGCACTTCCCCTCGGCGCTGCTCGACGTGCTCGCCAACCAGGACGGGCTGATCGTCGACGTCCTCGGGCCAGAGCTCGACGCCAACGTGCGCGGCCAGTATCCCGACGATGGCGCCGAGCCGCTGCACGCCGATCTGCACTCGGATTTCGGCGACATCGCGCTCAACAGCCGCATCGCCGAGAAAGTCATCGTCTCCGAAGGCGAGCAGGGCCTCGATGCGAAAGTCGTGCTCACTCCGCTGTTCTCCAAGCGGATCGTCGGCGCCCTCGTGCCGGTGCTCGTCGAAGTGCGCCAGGACGATCCCGCGAAGCGCACCGTGCTCACCGGTCGCAAGCTCGCCTTGCCGATGAACGCGGACCTGTCGAAGCTCTCGGGCGAGCTGATCCTCGACCTGGGCGCCGTCGATTATCAATTGCTTCCGGGCTTGACCCAGGCCTTGTCGCTCACCGGCAAGGACTTCTCGCAGAAGAACACGGTGATCAAGCCGATCGCGATCAAGATCGTCGATGGTATCGCGCGCTACGACTCGATCCCGATCAAGATCTCCGGCCGCGAGATCAATTTCCGCGGCAGCGCGAACCTGGCGACGAAGAATTTCGAGCTGGCCTTCGCCGTGCCCTTGGAAATGCTGGGCTCGAAAGTCGAATCGCAACTCGAGCAGGTGCGCCGCTACCTCGATCCCAAGCTCGAAGTGCCGCTGGAAATCAGCGGATCCTGGAGCAGCCCGAGGATTCGCCTGGGCAAGGGCTTCCTCGAGAAGGTGCTCAAGGACGCGGCCCAGGGCGCGTTGGAAGGCGAGCTCGAGAAGGGCCTCGGCGGCCTGTTCGGCGGCGGCAAGAAGAAAAAGAAGGACGGATGATCGCCTACGAAGGCACGCTCTACCGCCCGCCCTCGGAAGCGGACAGCCTGATCCTGCAGGCGACGATCGGCTGCAGCTACAACGAGTGCACGTTCTGCGCGATGTACCGCGACAAGCGCTTCCGCGTCCGCAAAATCGAGGACCTCGAGCGCGAGATCAACTGGGCCGCAACGGTCGAGCCCGGCGTGCGCAAGGTGTTCCTTGCCGACGGTGACGCGCTGATCGCGAAGACGAGTTACCTGGAAGCGGTGCTCGAGCGCTTGCACGCGGCTTTTCCTGATCTGCGCCGGGTCAGCTGCTACGCGTCGCCGCAATCCTTGCAGGTGCGCAGCTCGAGCGAGATGGAGCGCTTGTGCGAGCGCGGATTGTCACTTTATTACCTGGGCATCGAGAGCGGGCACGACGCCGTGTTGAGCGCGCTCGTGAAAGGCGTCGACTCCGCCGAGATGGTCCGCGTCGCGAACAAGGCCCAGGATGCCGGCGTGAAGCTGTCGATAATGATCCTGCTCGGCACCGGCGGCCGCGCCTTGTCGCGCGAGCACGCCCGCGAAAGCGCGCGCGTGGTCAACGAAATCCAACCGCGCTTCGTTTCCACGCTCGTGATGACGCCGGTGAAAGGCACGCCGCTGTGGGACAGCGACCAGCGCGGCGAAGTCGACCACATGGACGAGATCGAGCTCACGGCCGAGCTGCGCGAGTTCCTCGCTGGCCTCGAGCTGCGCTCGAGCGTGTTCCGCTCGAACCACGCATCGAATCGCCTCGCGCTGGCCGGCACGTTGTCGAAGGACAAGCCCGCGCTGCTCGCGCAACTCGACCGCGCCCTAGCCGATCCCGCCCACGCGCCCTTCGTGCCGCGCTGGCTGCGCGGGCTGTAGTCGCGCGATCTTTGTCGATCGAACCCGAAGGAATGCACGGTCGACAACCTGACCGGCAGGCCGACCGCGAGCGTGCTACTGCTTGCGCAGCGCGGAACCGTTCCACTTCGCCGTTCCTCGAGTCTCGAGGTGGATAGGGAGGGGATCGCCTCCCCAGCTCAACCGTATTTCACACTTCAGCTCGACCTTCAGCGCGAGCTCGAACGCCTCGAAGTGTCCTTCCTTGAAGTTCCAGGTCAGCGAACCCGGCCCTTCGACGTGAAATTGCAATTCGAACGCTTCGAACTCCAATCCCAATTCCATGGGGGCGGCGAGACAAAAGTCATTGACGGGCCTCACGACGTCGATCTCGAATTTCTGATCGACATGCATCGAAATGTCGGCTCGATTCGAATCGGGGTCTTGGTTGCCAAGGTACACGCATTCGATTTCGAGCTTCTCATCGCCGAGCTCGCGGAAGGGTCTCAGCACGATGTCTCGCAAGAGT
This sequence comes from Planctomycetota bacterium, assembly GCA_035490315.1. Taxonomy (GTDB): domain Bacteria; phylum Planctomycetota; class UBA1135; order UBA1135; genus JADJQU01. The sequence goes on along the minus strand of DATHET010000265.1, from coordinate 2,129 downwards.
CCTTCGTCCCTATCCGTCGAGGCTCCGAGCAATCCCATCTCCGTGCAACCGAAGAGCCCGTCCATCGCGGGTCGGCCATAAGCCGTCCACTTCGATCCGCGATGGACCGGTTCCGGCGGCAGAAACCCGCGAAAGTCGATGTCCGCTACGAGCTTGCTGAACTCCAGATCGAGCAGAGTCCCCCGTTCCAAAGCACGCGAATACTGTCGCTCCTCGGGATCCCATTGGAACCGGACGTCGCAATCCGACAGTCTCCAGAATCCCAGGATGTCCTCGGGAACTCCATCGAGGAACCACTTGCCGCTGAGCTTGTTGAAGCGACGGATGAAGTCGAGTGGTCGGCCATCCCCAACTTTCGTGTACGCGTCGTCGAGGCTGACTGACGTCGCGAGTCGGATGGGTGCGCCGTACCCGACTGATCCGTATTCATATCCGGCGATTGCGACCGTCGTATTCGAGAACTCGATATCGAATGTAAATTGTTTGGAGACAACGGAGCCCGCGGACGGCTCGAACACCAATCTCTCCTCGTTGGACCGCGAGAGTTCCAAGCAGGGCAGGAGCAAGACTCCGAGAATGAAATCGGCCCGTTTCATTCGCGCGAATCTATTCATCGACTGGCGAAAGCAGAACGCAGGCGGGCTTATCGCTCCGTATCGCCGGGCGACGCGAACGGATGTCAGCGCGGGTCGATCAGGATCTCGGCGGTTACCGAGTTCGCGATGTAGCAGGACTCGTGCGACCTGTGGTGGAGATCGCCCTGCTGCGCTGCCTCCGGCGGCTTGTCCTTCCACGTGATCCGCGGGCGCAGGCGCACTTTCACCATCGCTATCTTTCCGCGCGCATTCTTGCCCATCTCGCCGATCGCTTCGTCCTCGTAATGCTCGATGACGAATCCCGCCTTCGCCGCATACGAGAGGAAAAAGAGCATGTGGCACGAAGCGAGCGCGGCAACGAGCGCTTCCTCCGGATCGACCGCCGCCGCATTCGACAGCGGCAGCGGCACGACTTCCGGCGAGCTCGAGGCCGGCACGACGGTGCCTCCGTCGAATCGCCACTCGTGAGCGCGCGAATACTTGTTGTCCTTGAAGATAGCGCCGGGAGCGAGCGCCCAGACGACGCTAGCTGTGTACACACTCATGGCTTCGGCGCCGTCTCCAAGGCCGCGTCGAGCAGTGGATTTTCCGGCGTGTCCTTGCGCCACGCGGCGAGCACCGGGAATTCGACTTTCGGAGCGGTCAGCTCGCGCACTTCGATGCCGCGGCCCTTCGGCCCCTCGGCGGTGAGCCACGGCACGATCGAGAAACCGAGGCCTGCCTCGACGAACCCAAGGATCGTGTCCGCCGATCCAGCCGACAACATGCGCCGCGGAGCGGCGCCGTGCTCGGTGAAGGCGCGCATCTGCAACTCGCACGGCAAGGTCCCCGGCGTATAGGAAATAAAAGTCTCGTCCTGACACTTGTCGAGCGTGATGCGCTTCTGTTTCGCGAGCGGATGCTTCGCCGGGAACACCACGAAGGCATGCAGCGTCCCCACGCGCATCGTCGCGATGTCCGCGGGCGGATCGTCGAGGTGATCGACAATCAGATCGGCCGCGCCACTGCGCAGGATGCTCAAATCCGGAACGTTCATCTCCGAGAGCTCGATTTGCACTCCCGGTCGCAGCTTGGAGATGCGTTGGATCCATGATGGCAACAATGTGCGCAGCATCATCGGCGCGGCGTGGATCTTCAACGTGCCTGAGTAATCGCCTTGGCGGATCGAGCGCAGGACTCCGGGCAGCTGCTCGTAGAACGGCGAGCAGAAGCGGAACAGACGCTCGCCCGACGCAGTGAGCTGCATGCGATCCTTGCTGACGCGCTCGAAGAGCTCGAGACCGAGGTCGGCTTCGAGCTTTTTCACCTGCTGGTGCACCGCGGGTTGCGTGATTGGGTAGGGGAAGGCTCGCGCCGCTCGCGCATAGCCGCCGGTGCGCGCGACCCAGTAGAAACCCTCGAGCCTGTGGATCTGGATGGTCATGGTTGGATAGCAGGCACCGCCCGGCCGAGCTTGGCGCCGACGGTCTTCACCAGGTTGGAGAACAGCTCGTGGCCGTCGCGGTCGTCGACCCACGTTCCTCGTGCAGCGTC
>DATHET010000264.1:0-15289 GCA_035490315.1 Planctomycetota bacterium | reverse complement strand
ATCCCGTTCATGGGGCCCGGGTCGATGGACCTCTCCGTGCGCGGCGTCGAGCTCGACGAAGTGGTCTCGATCTACCTGATCGTCGGCGACGACGCCGACCTCGCCGACATCGACGATCCGCGCACGATCGAGAAGGTCGTGCGGCCGGAGCGCCATGGCAAGTACGTGACCTTCGGGCAGTTCAAGCCGCGCAAGGGCCAGTCGTGGACCCTGGAGCAGCGCCTGCTCAAGCCCAGCCACCCCGACATCGAGGTCTCGCTGTCCAAGAAGGAAGCGAAGCTCGAGGTCGAGATCGACCGCAAGCTGCTCGAGTCCCACCCGCAACTCGCGATCGCCGTGGTGGTCAACTGCGGCAACCTGGGTTGGGGCGCCTACCAGCACATCACCAGCTTCCAGATCGGCAGCATCGATTCCATGAAGCTCGACGTGCGCGGGCCGACGATCACCCTCGCCGATTCCTCGACCGATTCGGGGATCACCCCTCCCGACGCACAGAAATGAGCTCGTCCCGTCCCCCGAGCGTGCTCTGGCGCGAGGGCATGCTGCTGTGCCCCCAGCACCTGCAGGCATTCGCTCGCGAGCTGAACGGCCGACTGATCGCCGGAGACGCCGCGTCCCAGGCGGGTAGCTTCGGAGCTCTGGCCCTGCGCATCGACGAGAAGGCCCTGGAGCGCGACGTCTTCCTGCTCATCGAGGGCGAGTTCCTGATGCGCGACGGAACCTGGCTCGCCCTGCCGGGCAACGCCGCGGTCGAGCAGCGCGAGTTCGGCGAGCACTTCACCGAGGCCGAGCTGCAGGTCTACCTCGGCGTGCAGGCGGTGCAGGCCAACGTGCCGCAGATCGGCAGCGAAGAAGGCCGCAGCTACCGCCACGGCGTCGAGGTCGAGGGCGTTCCCGACGAGAACCAGCGCGATGCGTACAAGGAGCTGGAGTTCAAGCGCCTGCGCGCGCGGCTGTTCTTCGGCGAGGAGGATCGCTCGGGGTTCGAAACACTGCCGATCGCGCGCCTCGTTCGTCGCGGCGAGCCCCAGGCCCATTCGGCGCTGAGCGATTCCTGGATCGGGCCGGTCCTCAGCTGCGGCGCGTCCGCGGCCCTGGTCGCGGCCCTGGTCGACCTGGCGTCGCGCGCGCGCTCGAATGCGCGCGATCTCGCGGCGCGGGTGCCGGCATTGGCAAAGCTGTCGAGCGTCGAGCGCGGCGCGGACATCGCCGGGATGCTCAAGCTCCAGGCGCTCAATCCCTGCGTGGCGAGCCTCGAGCACCTGGCCAAGAATCCGAGCCTCCACCCCTACTACGCGTACCTCGAGCTGGCGCGCACCGCCGGCAACCTGGCGGTGTTCTCGCCGGATCGCGTCGTGCCCGAAGTCCCTGCCTACGACCACGCCGAACCCTTCGCCGGTTTCAGCGAAGTGCTGGAGCAGGTTCGCAACCTGCTCGCGGCCGAGGTCGCCGTGCCCTACGACACGGCCGAGTTCCAGCGCGATGAGCAGCGCGAAGGCATCTTCGAGTGCACCTTCCCCGACCATTGGGCCGAGCGCAACGCGCTGTTCCACATGGCGATCGAGATGGACAAGTCGCCCGAGGAAACCGCCGAGCTGGTCGGAGCCTGCGTGAAACTGATCCCGCCGTCCGATGCGGACCGCGTGATCCAGGGCGTGGTGCCGGGCATCGAGCTCGAGCACGAGCGCAACGCGCCGACCTCCTTCCCCAAGCGCGACGGCCTGCACTTCTTCCGCGTCGTCACCGAGGGCCGCTCGCGCGACGCCTGGCTCAGGCTGGTCGAGTCCCGCCAGGCGATGCTGCTCTCGGCCCTGGGCTCCCTGGGCGAAGTGCGCTACCACTTCTATGTCGAGCTGCCGGATTGAGGTAGCCAGAAGTCATGACCACCGCCACCAAGCCCGCTTCGCTGCACGACGCCTGCACGCCGATCTTCCTGTTCCTGACTGCGTTCCGCCGCAACGCGGAGACTTCGAGCCTGGGAGTCGAGGAGCTGCGCGACGTCCTGGTGCGCGAGTTCGAGCGCGTCGAGCGCGCCTGCGAGGGCGACCGCAAGCTGCGCAACCTCTTCGAGAAGGCGAAGTACCCGCTGGTCGCCGCGGCGGATCAAGTGGTGCTCGGCTCGAACTGGGGCAACCGCGCGGCCTGGTCGATGCAGCTGCTCGAGCAGCACTACTTCAATACAGCCGAAGCCGGCACGAAGTTCTTCCAGATCGTCGACGAGGTGCTGTCCGACACGGCCCATGAAACTTCGGACCTGGCCCACGTCCTGTTCACCTGCATGGCCCTCGGCTTCCAGGGCGAGCTGCTCGGCGACCGCAAGGAGCTCGACCGCCGCCGCCTGCTCTTGTTCGAGAAGGCCCAGCTGCGCGGCGCGCTCGGCGATCGGCTCGCGCCGGAATGCTACGGCCGCAATTCGCCGCGCACGGTGGCCAAGCTTCCGACCGCGGGCATCATGCGCTTCGTCCTGGTGGCCCTGGCGGCGATCCTGTTCGTGCTGCTGACCGGCGACGGGATGACCCGCTTCAAGAATCGCAAGATCAACGACAAGATCGGCCAGCAGGCGGAGACACTCAAGAAAAGCACACGCTGATCCCAGGGCGCGAGCTGCACGCGACCGCCCGCGGATCTCCGCACCCGTCGACCCATGAAGCGCATCCTCACAAACAAGTGGTTCTGGATCGGCGTCGCGCTGCTCGTCGTGGTCGGCCTGATCCTGGTCTTCCTTTTCGTTCGCGAGCTGTTCAAGCCGCTCTTGTGGGCCGTCCTCATCGTCGGCGTGATCTGGATCCTGGCCGAGGTCGGCCTGCGGTTCTGGAAGAAGCGCAAGCGCAAGGCCTTCGACGAAGGTCTGACCGCGAAGGAAGGCATCGAGGACCGCAAGCGCGAGTGGCAGGGCTTCCAGGCCGAGCTCGACAAGCAGAAGATCGACCGCTACGAGCTGCCTTTTTATTTGCTGGTCGGCGAGCCGCAGTCGGGCAAGAGCGTGCTGCTGCAGAACTCCGACCTGCACTTCCCCTTCGGTCAGAACAAGCTCTCCGGCATCGGCGGCACGCGCGGCTGCGACTGGTGGTTCACGGAAGAAGCAGTGATCCTCGACCTCGCCGGGCGATTGTTCACCCATGAAGGCGGAGTCGCCGACCAGGTCGAATGGGAAGCCTTCCTCGATCTGCTGACGAATTTCCGGCCGATCTGCCCGGCCAACGGGATCCTGCTGGTCATCCCCTGCGACAGCTTGCTGACCGATTCGCCCGACGTCGCGCGTCAGAAGGCGAACAAGATCCAGGGCGCGCTGCTCACCCTGGCCAAGAAGCTCGACGCCCAGCTGCCGATCTACCTGGTGCTGACCAAGGCCGACAAACTCTTCGGATTCGCCGAGTCCGTGCACCGCCTCGATGCCGCCAAGCGGCACGAGATGTTCGGCTGGTCGCGCGCGGCCGACAAGGTCGACCTGGCCTTCGATCTCGAGGAGACGCGCGGCGGATTCCGCGACATGGTCGCGCGTGCGCGGCTGTTGCGTGGCGAGATGCTCAGCAGCGCGCGCATCCCCGAAGCCCTGTCGGAAATCGACCGGATGTTCGCCTTCCCCGACGAGCTGGCCGCGCTCGAGGAACCGCTGGAGATCTACCTGCGGCGCGTGTTCACCGACTCCGGTCTCTCGGATCGCCTGACGTTCCGCGGCATTTATCTCACCAGCGGTCTGCAATCCGGCGTGCCGATCGCGCGCGTCTGCGCCGAGGCCCTGGGCGGCAGCGGCGACGCCGACATGCAGGAGCTGGAAGCCCTGTTCACCAAGCAGCGCGCCTATTTCATCAAGGACCTGGTGCGCACGCGGGTCTTCGGCGAGCGCGGGATCGTGCGGCCGACCAAGGGCCGCGTGCTCGCGGCCCAGCGCCGCGCCCTGGTCGGCTACGGCGTGTCGGCCTTGATCGCCCTGGTCTCGGTGGTCGGCGGCGCGATCTACCTGCTCAGCGACAGCAAGGCGGAGGTCGACGATCTGACGAAGAAAGCTCTGGACATGAGCAAGAGCGCGGAGCGCGCGCGCGAATGGGGCCTGACCGATCACATGAAAGTCCTCTGGGCGATCAACCGCGCGGTCGATCAGGAGCGCGCGACCTCCGAGGAGATCTTCAACTCGACGCGCGACGAGCTGAAGCGCCTGTACGTCGCCGAATTCGACACGCGCGCCGTGCCCGCCCTGCGCAAGGCGATGCAGAAACACATCAGCGAGCTGCTCGCGGGAAACGGGCCGCAGAATTACGACCAGCTCAAGCTGGGCGCGGAATGCGCCGTGCTCATGTTGGGCAAAGTCGACTTCGCTACAAGCCACGCTGCCGAGCTCGCTGAAGCCGTGCCGCAAAACGAGCGCGAGATCGCGCGCGCCGACGAGGAGCCTTTCACGCTGCGCGCCGCGATCGAGCTGCGCAAGGACTACTCCGCCGAGCCGTCGATCAGCCCGCCGGGTATCAGCGCTTTGGAGCTCGAGGTGCTGGCCAAGAAGGCCCTGGCCCTCTTCGAGGATTGCCTGACGCCGGGCAAGCCTTATCAGCCGATCAACGAGCTCGGTTTCATGCTCGCCTGGCAGGGACTCGAGCGCACCCACGGCAAGCTGTCCGCGACCGGCGTGACCAATGACCGCGACGTGCTCAAGCTTGCGCGGGATTACGCGGACTCCTGGGCGCGGCTCGAGAGCTGCAAGCTGGTGATGGACGCCAAAACGCCCGTCACCTGGGAGATCAAGCGGCCGCACCTGGAATTGCAGATGATCGAGCTCGGTCGCGTGCGGGATCCCCTGGCCGAGCTGCTCGCGGAGCGCTCCGGCATCGATCACCCCAACACGGAGTGGATGTCGAAGTCGCTGCTGCGCGTCTTCTTCGAAGGCAAGCTGGCACGGATCGAGAAGAACATCGACGCCAGCGAGGCGCTGCACGCGAGGGAGCTGGCCGCCAAGATCGGCGAGGTCGCGGTCCGGACCCTGGACGACGAGCTCGAAGTGCCCGACGGCCGTCTGCGCGACTTGATCGACGCCGGCCTGGAGCATGAATGCCGCGCGGGCCCGAACGAGAACTGGACGATCGACACGCTGGGGCCAGAGCTCGACGCCAGCGTGCGCGATCTCGCTTCCAGCGAAGTCGGCCGCAACGTCTACGTGGCCAAGATGCGCGAGGTCGGCCGGCGATTCAAGGAGCGCTACCCGAGCTGGAGCAGCGTCAACGCCGAGCTCACAGCGAAGGGCAAGCCCCTGCCCGAGAACGAATTCGCCGGCGATGTGGTCGCCAAGCTGGTCCAGGCGCGCACCGCGCTCCTCACCCTGGACCGCAACCGCACGCGCGATTTCGTCGAGGTGATCGAAAAGATCCTGAGCGAGCACCTCTCCGCGCTCGAGAAGAACTGGAACTCGCTGCGCAGCGCCACGGTCAAGGGTGTCGCGCCGACGATCGAGCCCGAAGTGATCGATGCCCTGGCCGCCGTGCGCGGCACGGGCTCCAACACCTCCGGTCCGGATCTGGATCAGTGGGCGAGGCGCCTGGAAGAACGCTACGTGCTGGCGCGCCAGGACATGATGCTCGATTTCTGGCGAGCCCTGCCGCCGGACGGCGAGGCGACTCTGGAGATGGCGCGAGTCCTCGACCGCCACTTCGCCTTCATGAAGGAGCACTTCGGCAAGCCGGACAACGACGGCGACGACGGGCTGGACTCGGCCTGGCTGGACGAAGTGCAGGCCGTGCTGGTCGACCGCCTCGAGGATCACGAACGCGCCGCGCGCAGGTACTGGACGCCGCCGCCGCTGCACGGCCAGGCGGGCGTGAGCCTGGTCGACGCGGCCCTGCTGGTCTCGCAAAAGCTCAACCGCACTGACTTCGACGAGAAGTTGCGCGGAGCGGCCGAGGAAGTGAAGGCGCCGCCTTTCGACGATCCCCAGCTGCGGCCCAGCGCTCCGATCTTCGAGAAGATGGAGAAGGCCTCCAAGGCCCTGGAGTCCCTGCGCAAGGTGCGCGCACCCGCCAACGCACGCGCGGTGACCTCGACTCCCTACGTCGAGTGGCTGAAGAACCTCGCCGACAGCATCTCCAAGAATCCCGGCCTGGCTCAGGACGGACCGCAGCTCGCGAACAAGATCTGGGAGATCGACCAGAGCAAGCAGGGCGAGAAGGACGTGCCCGACAACGCGGGCGGCATCTACGTGCGCGAGCTGTTCCTGACCCTGCGCTTGCGGATGATCGACGAGATCCGCCTGCGCTACATGGCCGACCTCGGCAAGCTGCTCGAGGACTTCTCGAGCGTGATCGAAGCCCTCTACGCCCAGGATTTCGCCGACACGAAAACCATGGACGAGGCGACGGTCATGGAGAAGCTCGGCGCCCTGCTCGACCGCAACGGCCGCTTCGACACGCTGATCAAGAGCTACCGCGCGAACAACAACGACGCCCTGGCCCTGTTCCCCAAGGATCCGGTGGCGCTCGAGCACGAGCCGCTGTGGGCCTCGCAGCATTTCCTGAGCGAGCTGCAGACCTTCCTTCTGGGCAAGGACGGCCGCAAGGTGCAGGACGGCACGGTCAAGCTCTCGATCCGGCCGCTCTCGAACGAAGCCTCGTCGATCTGGGATTCCTCGCAGGCCGGCAAGGGCTGGAAGGAAGCCTTCTACAGCCCGATCACGGCGCAAGGCGATTGGGAGTACGAGTCCGTCTCGCGCGACATGCCCGAGAAGATCCTGGTGTGGAACTTCCGCGCCGCGAACGCGAAGAAGATGCGCATGCGCTGGAACGACTCGCCCAGCGCGACGCGCGATTTCCAGGCTGGCGACGTCAAGCTCGAGATCTTGGGCAGCCTGGCGCCTCTGCTCTTCGCCTGGTCGGGCGAGAAGCAGGAGGACAATGCGTGGCGCGTGGTCGTGACGCCCACGGGATCGCAGCTCTCCGCGCCCTTCGAAGTGAAATTCCTCGAACGCGACCTGCCGCTGCGCCCCAAGCGCGCGGATTGACCCATGTTCTCCTTCCTCGGCAAGGAATCGTGCACGATCCAGATCTACGGCAAATTGCCGCTGGCTAAGGACTACCTGCGCATCGGCGCGGGCTCTGGGTCAGGACAGGCCCTGCGCGATTGGCTCGACCGCGCCTTCTCGCAGGGCGCCAACGCGAAGACGGCCTTGAGCCTGCCCTGGCCCGCGGCCTTGATCGTCGGTGAATCCTGGGGACAGCCCTTGATCGCCGCGGCCTGGCCCAGCGGCGACGCGGGCAATCTGCGCCCCTTCCCGTTCACGGCCTTCATCGAGCGCAAGAAAAAGCCGGTGATCGAGGACCTCGTCCACGGTCTGCCGGTCGCCTCGCCGATTTTCGACTGGCTGGCCGAGGCCTACGCCGCGCGCGATGCGAACAGCGACGGGGCGAGCTTCCTCGCGGCGATGCGCAAGCGCGAGATCGCGGTCGACGGGCTCGTGCCCTTCGAGGCGGAGCGCATCGACTTCGACAACTGGATCGCAGCCCTGTGGCCCGAGCAGGGCAAGGACGGTCTCTTCGAATGCCTGCGCGGACTCGAAGCCCTGCGACGCGCCACTTATCGCGGTCCGCTGCGCTTGCCTCTGGTCGGCAACCTGCCGGTCCGCGCCCAGGTCGCCGCCTGGTACCGCCTGCTGGTCGAGATGAACCTCGTCGGCCGCGATGCACTGCCGACGCTCTTCTTCCCCCTGCCCGCGACTGGCCCCGCGCAGCCCGTTCCGCCGCCGGAGCCGAGTCCTGAATCCTCCGAATCGTCGGACGATTCGTCCTCGGAGTCCTCGTACGACTCGAGCTCGATGGACTCCTCCGAGCCCGCGCCGGAACTCTCCGATTCCGACCTTTCGTCGGACAGCTCGAGCGACGGATCCGACTCTGGTGCGGACGACTCCGGGCAAGCCGCCCCGAGCGAGCCTGTCTACCTGGTGGTGTTCCGCGCGACTCCCCCGCCGAGCGACGCGGTCTGGCTGCGGCCGCCCGAAGCCAAGGAGACGCGCCGCCAGGGCGACTTCTGCTCCTTGGAAGGCTCGAGCGGATCGCAGGATCCGGCCACCGAGGGCGCTCCGGCCCTCGCGGATTCGTTGCTCGGCGCTTTCGCGGGGCTGCGCGGGCGTTTGTCGCGTTGAACCGTGCCTCGCGGAACCCGTCCTGTGCGCGAGCTCGATCCCACTGATATGCTGCGGAACCCGCTCGGCCTGACTCCCACTCCCCAGTTGCCGACTTGATCGATGGCCACCGCCGAGACGATTCCCCTCGCTGAATTGCTCGCACCCATTCCTGGCGAAGCTCCCGCCGGGTCGAGCCTGCGCACGGACACCACCGCCGGCTCGCTCTACTACAAGATCAAGGACGCGCGGGCCGCGGCGCGGGCGGCGGAGCGGGCTGCCCTGCAGCTTGGAGATCTCGACGCCGCGGGCCAGGCCGACTGGAACCCCGTGCTCGAGCTCGCGCCGCGCATCCTGCGCGAGCGGGCCAAGGACCTCGAGATCGTCGCCTGGTACATCGAAGGCCTGGTGCGCCGGCGCAGCTTCGCCGGCCTGCGCGACGGCTTCAAGTTGGCGCGCGGCCTGGTCGACGCCTTCTGGGACACCCTGCATCCCATGCCTGACGAGGACGGCCTGGCGACGCGCCTGGCCCCGTTGACCGGACTCAACGGCGACGAGTCCGAGGGCACCTTGATCGTGCCGCTGGGCCTGGTGCCGCTGACCGCGAAAACCGAGCACGGCGAATTCAGCACCTGGCACTACCAGCAGTCCGGCGAGCTCGGTCGGCTCGTCGACGCGGCTCAGCGCGACCAGCGCGTCGCCGCCGGCGCGGTGCCGCTCGAGCGCATCGTGTCCGCCATCGCCGCCACGCCGGTGGACTTCCTGCGCAACTTGAACGACGACCTGACCCAGTGCCGCAGCGAATTCGCGCTGCTCTGTACCTCGCTCGACGCCAAAGCCGCGAGCCATGCGCCGCCGAGCTCGAGCATCCGCGCCGCCCTCGACCGCGCCTCGGACGCGCTGAATTTCCTGGCCAAGGGCGCGCTGGGAATCAGCGAAGGTCCGGCCGATGCCGCCGCAGGCGCAGCCGCGTCCGCCAACGCTCCCGCGCGCAGCGGCGGGCCGGTGCAAACGCGCGACGAGGCCCTGCGCGCCCTGGCCCAGATCGCCGAATTCTTCCGGCGCACCGAGCCCCACTCACCCGTACCCTACGGGATCGAGCGGGCCGTGCGCTGGGCTGGACTGCCGCTTCCCTCGCTGATCGAGGAGCTGATCCCCGACAGCGGCGCGCGCAGTGACTTCCACAAGCTCACCGGTGTCCAGCCGCCCAGTTCCTGATCGATTCCCACTCTCGCCGCGCGCGTCTCGCGGGAACCCCCGCTCGAGCTCGGCACAGTCCCCAAGGAGGCCTCCATGGCTAGCATTCACAAGAAGCTCGAACGGGTGCGCAAGCCGCGCGTCCACATCAGCTACGAAGTCGAGACCGGCGGCGCGACCGTCAAGCGCGAGCTGCCCTTCGTGGTCGGCGTTCTCGGCGACTTCTCCGGCAACCCCAGCAACCCGCTCAAGCCGCTCAAGGATCGCAAGTTCACACAGATCGACCGCGACAACTTCGACGACGTCATGGCCAACGTGTCGCCCGAGCTGCACTTCAAGGCCGAGAATACCCTCGCCGGCGACAAGAGCGAGATGCAGGTCGACTTGAAGTTCCAATCGATGGAGGACTTCACCCCCGCGCGCGTCGCGGAGCAGGTCCCCGCTTTGAAGAAGCTCCTGGAAACGCGCGCGCGCCTTTCCGATCTGGTGAGCAAGGTCGACCGCTCGGAGAACCTCGAGGCCGTGCTCGAGAAGATCCTGAAGAACGAAGAGGAGCTGAAGAAGCTCTCGCGCGACCTCGGCCTCGGCAAGAAGGAAGGGAGCTGAGCCATGGCCGACGCTGAACAAGTGGGCGCACCCCAACCCGCCGCCGAAGCCACCGCGGCTCCGGCAGGTCCGTCGCTGCTCGAGCAGGCGATCAAGGCCACCAAGCAGACCGAGCGCTCGCGCGCCGAAGAGCTGCTCAAGACGCTGACCGAAGAAGCCCTCAAGGGCACGATCACGTACAGCAAGAACATCGGGCAAACGCTGGAAGCCGCGATCTCCGGCATCGACCGCCTGGTGAGCAAGCAGCTCAACGCGGTGATGCACTCCGAGAGTTTCCGCAAGCTCGAAGGCTCCTGGCGCGGGCTCAACTACCTGGTCAAGAACTCGGAGACCAGCGCGACGCTCAAGATCAAGATGCTCGACGTCTCCAAGCGCGACCTGTTCAAGGACCTGGACAAGGCCTCGGAGTTCGACCAGTCGCAGGTCTTCAAGAAGCTCTACGAGAACGAGTTCGGCACGGCGGGCGGCGAGCCCTACGGCACGCTGATCGGCGACTACGAGTTCACCAACCACCCCGAGGACATCTCGCTCCTGCAGGGCATGTCGAACGTGGCCGCGGCTTCGTTCGCACCGTTCATCACGGCGCCGGCGCCCAGCCTGTTCGGCTTCGAGAGCTGGCAGGAGATGAGCAAGCCGCGCGACCTGGAGAAGATCTTCTCCACCGCGGAATACGCCAAGTGGCGCTCGTTCCGCGACAGCGAGGATTCGCGTTTCGTCGCGATGGTCATGCCGCGCACGCTGGCGCGCCTGCCCTACGGAGCCGCGACGGCGCCGGTCGAGGAATTCGGCTACGAGGAAGCTCCCGCCGACGCCAAGGGCAAGGCGAAATCGATGCAGCACGACGAGTACTGCTGGATGAACGCCGCCTACGTGAAAGCAGCCGTGCTCACGCGCTCCTTCGCCGAAAGCGGCTGGTGCACGGCGATCCGCGGCGCGGAGGGCGGCGGCAAGGTCGAAGGCCTGCCGACGCACAATTTCATCAGCGACGACGGCGACGTCGACCTGAAGTGCCCGACCGAGATCGGCATCACCGACCGCCGCGAGGCGGAGCTCTCCAAGCTCGGCTTCCTGTCGCTCTGCCACTACAAGAACACCGATTACGCCGTGTTCTTCGGCTCGCAGACCACGCAGAAGCCCAAGAAGTACGACACGCCCGACGCCACGGCCAACGCCGCGATCTCGGCGCGCCTGCCGTACCTGATGTCGACCTCGCGCTTCGCGCACTACTTGAAAGTCATGGGCCGCGACAAGATCGGCTCGTTCATGGAAGCGACCGACGTCGAGCTGTGGCTCGATCGCTGGATCAAGAACTTCGTCAACACCGACAAGTCCGCGAGCCAGGAAGTGCGCGCGAAGTACCCGCTCGCCGAAGCCAAGATCGAGGTCAAGGAAATCCCCGGCCAGCCGGGCGCCTACAACGCGGTGGCTCACCTGCGGCCCTGGCTGCAGATGGAAGAGCTGACTGCATCGATGCGCCTGGTCGCCAAGATTCCCACGGCCAAGTGAAGTTCCGCCTGGAGTCCGCTGCCGCGTCCGCGCTCCGGCGCTGACGCGCGCGGCGGATTCGCGAGCTTTCCATGCAATCCAACCTGCTCGAATCCGTGCTGGCCGCGACGCTCGCGCGCGGTCAGGCGGGCGGAGCGCGCGGGGATTGGCTCGAGCCCGTGGTGCGCGAGCCCTCGATCACGCGCGCCCTGGCGATGTGGATCCTCGCCGTGCACGAGGGTGAAATCCCGCCGCGCGACGACCTGATCGTCCTCATGCAGCGCGGAATCGCCGAGATCGACGGCCTGATCTCGCAGCAGCTGTGCGCCATCCTCCACCACCCACGCTTCCAGGCTCTGGAAGCCAGCTGGCGCGGCCTGGATTACCTGGTCGACCAGTCCGCCGGCGTGGAGAACGTGAAGATTCGCGTGCTCGCCGTCTCCTGGCGCGAGATCGCGCGCGACCTCGAGCGCGCGATCGAGTTCGACCAGAGCCATCTGTTCCGCAAGGTCTACAGCGAAGAATTCGGCACGCCCGGCGGCGAGCCCTTCGGCGTGCTGCTCGGCGACTACGAAGTCGCGCACCGGCCGCGGGCGGGCTCCGCCGTCGACGACGTCACGGTGCTCAAGGGCGTCGCCGCCGTCGCCGCGGCGGCCTTCGCGCCTTTCATCGCCGCGGTGCATCCCTCGCTGTTCGGTCTGGATTCCTTCGCCGACCTCGAGCGCTCGTTCGACATCGCGCGCGTGTTCCAGTCGGCCGATTACATCCGCTGGAACTCGCTGCGCGAGATCGACGATTCGCGCTTCGTGGGCTTGACTCTGCCGCGCGTCCTGATCCGCCGCCCCTGGCGCGACGATCCGCGGCGCAGCGACGGTTTCCGCTTCCACGAGGAGACCAGCCAGGCCGATGGAAGCGGACGGCTGTGGACCAACGCCTGCTACGCCTTCGGCGCAGTTCTCCTGCGCTCCTTCGCGCAATCCGGCTGGCTGGCTTCGATCCGCGGAGCCGAGCGCGGGATCGAGGGCGGCGGTCTGGTGACCGGCCTCGTGGCGGCCTCCGCTTCGACTGACGAGCCCGGGATCGTGCCCTTGCCGCCGACGGAAGTGGTGATCACCGACATGCTCGAGAAGTCCCTGGCCGACATGGGTTTCGCGGCGGTCTCGACATTGGCGGGCACGAGCTACGGCGCCTTCTACTCCACGCCCTCGATCCAGCAGCCGCGCGCGATGGACCAGGCCGAGGCCAAGGTCAACGCCAAGCTCTCGGCGATGCTCCCGTACATCCTGTGCACTTCCCGCTTCGCCCACGCCATAAAAATGATCGGCCGCGATCGCCAGGGCTCGTTCATCGACGCGGAGGGACTGCAGACGTACATCAGCACCTGGATCCGCGACTTCGTGATCAACGACGACGACGCGTCCAGTGAGATGCAGGCGCGCAAGCCGCTGCGCGAAGCTTCGGTCAGCGTGCGTGACGTGCCTGGCAAGCCCGGCGCTTACTACTCGGTGATCCACCTGCGCCCCCACTTCCAACTCGACGACATGTCGACCTCGCTCAAGCTGGTGACCGAGATCGTCGCCGACCGTTGAACCCAACTTCGACCAGGAACCTCGCATGAAATCGACCGAGCTGTATTCCGCGGGCAATCTCACCCAGGCGATCGCCGCCGCCGTGGAGGACGTCAAGAAGGCGCCGACCGACACGGACAAGCGCAGCTTCCTGGCCGAGCTCCTGTGCGTCGCGGGAGAATTGGAGCGCGCCGATTCGCAGCTCGACGCGATCGCCAGGACCACCACCGGCGCGTCGCCGGGATTGCCGCTGATGCGCCAATTGGTGCGCGCCGAGCGCGCGCGCACCGAATTCCATTCGCAGGGCCGCCTGCCGGAGTTCCTGACCCAGCCGACGCCGGCGATCGAGCTCGCGCTCAAGGCCTCGATCGCGATCCGCGAGGGCCGCATGGCCGACGCGTCGGCGCTGGTCGAAGAAGCCGAAGCGGCGCGAGCCAAGCCTCGCGCAACGGTCAACGGCAAGAGCTTCGAGGATCTGCGCGATTGCGACGACCTGACCGCGGGCGTGCTCGAGGTGCTGACCAGCACCGGCAAGTACTACTGGGTGCCGCTGGCGAGTGTCGCCTCGCTGCAATTCGAGAAGGCCGCGCGCCCGATCGACCTCGTGTGGCGGCCGGCGAGCCTGTCGGTGCGCGGCGGTCCCGACGGCCGCGTGTTCCTCTCGATGATCTACGCATCCCACGGCCTGCCTGTGGACGACATGTCGCGGCTAGGACGGCGCACGGATTGGATCGGCGCCGCGGGCGAGCCGGTGCGCGGCGTCGGCCTGCGCACCCTGCTCGCCGGCGACGATGCCATGACTCTGCTCGAGGTCGAGACCCTCGCCGTCGATCCCGCCTGAGATCCAGCCATGGCCCGCTCCGACCAGCAGCGCCCGATCCTGCCCTCGATCCTCGATCGACTGATCGACGAGGCGCCCGAGCAATCGCGCGAAGCGCCGGTCAGCGCCCAGCAGTTCCTGCGCGATCTGCGCTCCTCGGTGCGGCGCGACGTCGAAAGTCTTCTGAACACGCGCCAGCGTTTCGTCGAGGCGCCCGAGGGCCTGCGCGAGCTGTGCTCCTCGGTCTACGAGTACGGCATTCCCGACGTCGCGGGCACCAACCTCTCGTCCAAGCGCCGGCGCGACGAGTTCCTGAAGATCATCGAGAGCGAGCTGCGCGACCACGAGCCGCGCTTCAAGACCGTGCGCGTGATCTCCGGCGGCGAGACCGGATCCCTGCAGAGGACGCTGCGCTTTCGGATCGAGGCCTTGATGCACGCCGAGCCCGCGCCCGAGCAGGTGCAGTTCGACTCGCGCATCGAGCCGGTGACGCGCGCCTTCCAGGTCAAGCTGTGAGCGACGAGCTGCTCCCCTATTACGAGCGCGAGCTCGGCTACCTGCGCCACCTCGGCGCGGAGTTCGCGCGCCAGCATCCCAAGATCGCCGGCCGCCTGCGGATGGGCGGCGACGCGATCGAGGATCCGCACGTCTCGCGCCTGATCGAGTCGGTGGCCTTCTTGAACGCGCGCGTGCGGCGCAAGCTCGACGACGGGTTTCCCGAGCTGGTCGACGCCCTGCTCGACGTGCTCCATCCGCAATTCCTCGCTCCGATCCCCTCGATGTCGATCGTGCGCTTCGAGGGCGATCCTGCCGCGACCGCGCCTTACCTCGTCGCGCGCGACACGCTGCTCGAGACCGATCCGAGCCACGGCCCGCCCTGCCGCTTCCGCACCGGCTATCCGGCCATGGTCTGGCCCTTCCGCGAGCAGCGCTCGCGCATGTCGAGCGCGCCCTTCCAGGCGCCGACCACCGGACAGTCCTCGCGCGCCGCGTCGGTGATCCAGATTTCGCTCGGCTGCGCGAGCAAGGTGAACGGCTTCGGCAAATTGAAGCCGGAGTCGCTGCGTTTCTTCCTGCGCGGCCAGCCGAGCCGCGTCGCCGAGCTGTACCAGCGCCTGTTCGAGGACACGCTCGAGATCGCGATCGCCACCGCCCCCAACGATCCCAAGCCGATCGTCCTGCCGGCCTCGGCTCTGCGCCCCGTGGGCTTCGAAGCCGACGAGGGCCTGCTGCCCTTCCCCGCGCGCACCTCGAATGCCTATCGGCTGCTCAGCGAGTACTTCGCCTTCCCGAGCAAGTTCCACTTCATCGACATCGCCGGCATCCCGCCCGATCGCCTGGCGCGCTTCCAGGACAAGCTCGAGATCTTCATCTATCTGCGCAACGGCTCGCGCGAGCTGGAGCAGTCGGTCGACACCGAGACCTTCGCCCTGGGCTGCGCGCCGATCGTCAACCTGTTCAAGCACCGCGCGGAGCCGATCCAGCTCACGCACAGCACGAGCGAGTACCACGTGGTCC
>DATHET010000263.1:0-11419 GCA_035490315.1 Planctomycetota bacterium | reverse complement strand
GTCCTACCTGGTTCTCGCCCGCAAGTACCGCCCGCGCACCTTCGCCGAGGTCGCGGGGCAGGAGCTGATCACCAGCACGCTGCAGGGCGCGATCCGCGAGGGAAGAGTCGGGCACGCCTACCTGTTCACGGGTCCGCGCGGCACGGGCAAGACCACGATCGCGCGCATCTTCGCCAAGGCGCTCAACTGCGAGAAAGGCCCCGCTCCCGATCCCTGCGGCGTGTGCGAGCGCTGCCTGGCCGTCGATTCCGGCAGCGACGTCGACGTGGTCGAGATCGACGCGGCCTCGAACACCGGCGTCGAGAACATCCGCGATCTGCGCGAGCACGCGGCCTACACGCCGATGCGCGCGCGCTTCAAGGTCTTCATCATCGACGAAGTGCACATGCTCTCGAGGGGCGCGTTCAACGCGCTCTTGAAGACGCTCGAGGAGCCGCCGCCGCACGTCAAATTCCTGTTCGCGACCACCGAGATCAACAAGGTTCCTGACACGATCCTCTCGCGCTGTCAGGTCCTGCGCCTCTCGCTGTTCAACGAGTCCGAGATCGCGGAGCGCTTGACGCACATCTTCGGCCTGGAGAGCGTGAAAGCAGCTCCCGGAGTCGGCGCGGGCCTCGCGCGACTCGCGCACGGCTCGATGCGCGACGCCCTCTCGGTCACCGACCAGCTGCTCGCGCTGGTCGGCAACGAGCCGACGCTCGAGGATGTCGCGCGCCTCGCGGGAGCGAGCTCCGGCGCCAAGGTCGCGGAGCTGCTCGATGCGCTGCTCGCCCACGACGAAGCGCGCTCGCTCGAGCTGCTCGGCCCCGCGGAGGGCGGCGAGGGCGAGTGGGTCGACGGACTGCTGCGCGAATTGCGCGGCGCGCTCTTGATCGCGATCTGCAAGGACGACTCCGCGCTCACTTCGGATTTTTCCGGCGATCGCGAGCGGCTGACGCGCATCGGCAAGGCCCTGGGCTCGCAGCGCCTGCAACTGTGGATGGAGGATCTCCTGGCCGCGCGCGAGCGCATGGAGGATGCTCCGAGCCTCGCGCGAACCGTGCTCGAGCTCGCGCTGCTCGAGCTGTGCCGCGACGAGAAGAGCCTGCCGCTGTCGGTGCTCGTGGCGCGGCTCGCGGCCCTGGAGCAGAAGCTCGGCGCGCCGCCTGCGCGCGCGCCTGCTCGCGAGCCCGCGAAACCCGAAGCAGCGCCGGCGCCCGCGCGCGCCGCCAGCGAGGCACCGAGCTCGCCCGCGCTGCGCCCGCAGGTGCTGCGGCCCACGCCGCCTCCCGCTCCGTACACGACCGGCAGCTCCGCCGCGCGCGGCGCGATCGGACACAAGCCCACCTGGGACGCCTTCGTCGCGCGCATCGCCGCCGCGGACGCCGCGCTCGGCGCCCTGCTCGCGCGCCGCGGCATGCTGGTCGACATCGACGCGGAGCGCGTGCACGTCCAGCTCAAGGAGCTGCGCCCCGACGAGCGCGCCAGCCTCGCCGCCGCGGGCGTGAATCAACGTTGCGCGCAGGCCTTCCAGGCCGTGCTCGGCAGGCCGGTGGCGGTGGTGTTCGAGGACGTCGCGCAACGCCAGTCGGGCGAGAAGGATGCATTCACGCGTTCCGTGGCCCAGATGTTCGACGGCAAGATCGAGGACAAGACATGAGCGGATCGTTCGGAGAAATGGGCAGCCTGCTCAAGCAGGCGCAGGAAATGCAGCGCGAGCTCGATCGCGTGCGAGGCGAGCTGCGCGCCAAGACCCTCGAAGGCAGCGCCGGCGGCGGCGTGGTCAAGGTCTGGGTCAGCGGCGATCGCCAGGTGACGAAAATCGAGATCGCGCCCGAGGTGATCAAGGACGGCGACAAGAAGCTCCTGGAGGACCTGGTGCTCGCCGCGCTGCGCGACGGCATCGGCAAGGCCACGCGGCTCGCCGAGGAAAGCCTGGCCAAGGTGACCGGCGGCATGAATCTGCCCGGGCTCTTCTGATCCGGGGCGAGCGTGGCCTACCCCAAGTCCCTGGAGCAGCTGGTCGACGCGTTCGAGCGCTTCCCCGGCGTCGGGCGGCGCACGGCGGAGCGGCTCGCCTTCCACGTGTTGCGTGATCCCAAGGCGCGGCTGCTCGCG
Source organism: Planctomycetota bacterium (assembly GCA_035490315.1). Taxonomy (GTDB): domain Bacteria; phylum Planctomycetota; class UBA1135; order UBA1135; genus JADJQU01. Next base: position 9,322 of record DATHET010000263.1, on the reverse strand, counting down.
CCGGCGATCGAGCAGGCGATCGCGGCGACGAAGATCTGCTCGGTGTGCTTCAACGTCGCGGAAAAAGATCCTTGCCGCATCTGCAGCGACAGCGAGCGCGACACGAAGCTGATCTGCGTCGTCGAGGAGCCGCGCGACGTCGAAGCCCTCGAGCGCGCCAGCGTCTACAAGGGCCGCTACCACGTGCTCATGGGCTCGCTCAATCCCGCCGAGGGCACCGAGGAAGCTCAGCTGTCGGTCGACGCCCTCGCGCGCCGCGTGCAGCGCGAGCGGCCCACGGAAGTGATCCTGGCCACCGATCCTGACGCCGAGGGTGAAGCGACCGCCCTCCTGGTGCTCGAGACCCTGGAGCGCGCGGCAAAGACCGATGGAATCGCGCCGCCGCGCGTGACGCGCCTCGCTCGCGGTCTGCCCGCGGGGAGCGCGATCGAGTACCTGCACCGCGGAGTGCTCGAGGACGCGTTGGAGCAGCGGCGCACGCTGCGACTCAAGCCGCCGCAGGCCTGAGTCGCCCGCGTCCAGGTATCGCGCAGGTTCAGGATGGCGGTGGAATACCGGGTACCTAAACCCCGTTGGAATTCCGGCCGATAGGCAGGACGATGGCGAAATTCGGTCTGGGGACGTCGATGCAGCAGTCGCTCGGTCAGCACATGCAGCTTTTGCCGCGCATGCTGCAGGCGATCGAGGTGTTGCAGCTGTCGAGCCAGGACCTGGAGGCCTGGGTCAGCGACGCGGTCAGCGACAACGAGGCCCTGACCCTCGATGGTCCGGCGGAGCGCGGATTTTCCTCCGATGGAAGCGCGGCGCGAACCGCGGGCCCGCGCGGAACCCGGGCCGACTCCGATCGCTACTCGGCTTTCCTCGAGAGCCAGCCTGGCCGCGGTCAGAGCCTGGCCGAGCGCCTGGAAGAAAACCTCGCCGTGCTCGATCTCGGTCCGCGCGCCCACGGCTGGCTGCGCCTCCTGCTCGAGTCGTTGGACGAGAACGGCTGGCTCGCGCCGAGCGACGAGCAGCTCCTGGCGGAAGCCAGCGACCGCGAGCTCGAAGGCGGAGCGGCGGAACTCGCGCGCGCCCTGGAGCGGCTTCGAACCCTCGAGCCGCGCGGCCTGGGAGCGCGCGGCCCGCTCGAGGCCATGCTCTACCAGATCGACGACGACGATCCCGATCGGCCGCTGCTCGCGCGCCTGCTCGGCGAGCATCTGGTCGATCTCTCGCGAAACAAATTGCCGGCCGTCGCGCGCGCGATCGGCGTCGACGTGCCCGAGCTCGAAAGACTGCTCGAGCGCCTGCGCGGCTTGAATCCCAGGCCCGCGGCCGAGCTCTCCGGCGACCTCTCGCCCGTGATCGAGCCCGACATGGCGGTCGAGCGCGTCGGAACGCGCTTCGAAGTCACGCTCAGCGGCCAGTGCACTCCGGTCGTATCGATCGATCCGTCGGTGGAGACCATGGCCAAGGACCGCGCGAGCGCGCCGGCGGTGCGCCGCTATCTGCGCGAAAAGCTCGAGCGCGCGCGCTCGGTCGTCGAGGCCCTGGAAATGCGCCGCCACACCCTCGGCCGCATCGGCGCGCGGCTCTTCGAGCACCAGCGCGACTTCCTCGAGCACGGCCCCGGCCATCTCGCGCCGCTGCGCATGAAAGACCTGGCCGACGAGCTCGGGATCCACGTCTCGACCGTCAGCCGCGCCGTCGCCGGCAAGCACGCCCAGACACCCTGGGGCATCCTGTCCCTGCGGCATTTCTTCCAAGGCGCATCCGGCGGCGAGGAGCGCGCGCGCGAGGACGTGCGCGACCTGGTGCGCAACGTGTTCGCGAGCGAGGACCCCGCGGCGCCCCTGTCCGACGACGAGGTCGTGATCTCCATGCGCCAGCGCGGCTTCGAGCTCGCGCGCCGCACCGTGGCGAAGTATCGCCAGGAGCTCGACATCCCGAGCTCCTACCGCCGCCGTCGCTACGCCTGATCGGGAGCGCGCCCTGGCGCCAGCGGCTTCAGCGACCTGATCGCTTTCGACGAGCGCCGGCCCTTCGCATCCGGCACCCACGCTTTCGCGCGGCGAGCGCCGGCGCCTGCTACCCTCGCGGGATGCGCAATGTCCGCGCGCTCATCTCCTACGACGGCTCGAAGTTCTACGGCTGGCAGCGCCAGGAGGGCTTCTATTCCGTGCAGGAAGGCGTCGAGGACGCCCTGTGCGCCTTGACCGGGAATCGGATCACGGTCCACGGCGCGGGCCGCACCGACAGCGGCGTGCACGCGCTCGGACAGGTCGCGCACTTTTTCATCGACACGCGGCTGGACGACGACCGCCTGCGCCACGCGCTCAATTTCTACCTGTGCGAAGGCGCGACGATCCGCCGCCTGGAGACCGCGCCCGATGATTTTCACGCGCGTTTTTCCGCGATCGGGAAGCGCTACATGTACCTGGTCTCCACGGCGCGCTTCCGGCCGCCCTTCGCCGAGAAGCTGGCGCACTGGGTTCCGCAGACGCTCGACATCGACGCGATGCGCGCGGCGTCGAGACACTTGATCGGCAAGCACGACTTCGGCGCCTTCGCGAGCTCGGGCAGCCCGCGCTCGACCAATGTGCGCACGCTGCGCTCGCTGCACTTCATCGCGCGGCGCGAGCGCTTCGCGTTCGTCGTCGAAGGCGACGGCTTCCTCTACAACATGGTGCGTACGATCGCGGGGACATTGATCGAAGCCGGCAAGCACGCGTTGTCCGCGGAGGACGTCGCGCGAATCCTGAAAAGCACCGATCGACGCGAGGCGGGGCCGACCGCGCCGCCGGAAGGATTGTACCTGGTTTCCGTGCGCTATCCCGTGCGTCCCTTCGCGGCGCGCGAGCGCAGTCTGCCCTGAATCTTTTTCGGGCCTCCAGTTGCGAGCCGGCGCTCCGCGATACCTGGGTATTGACGACTGGGCGCTCCCGGTCCAACGTAGAGGTGGAGATCGGTTGAGCCCACAAGCTCCCAATCCTGTTCGTTCGCCGCTGGCGCGACCCGCGCGCCGCTGCGACATTCGCACGGCGGACCGCAGCCAAGTTTTCCGCTCGTTTTCCGCACTTCCGCGCTCCTGACATCGAGGTTCACCATGAAAACGCTCGTTTCCGATCCGCACCGCGCTTACCCGGGCAGCCTGCGCGATTCCGTCGAGCAAAAACTGCAGCAGCTCGCGAAATACTTCGAGCGCATCGAATCGCTGCGCGCGGTGCTCGAGCGCGTGCACGATTCGCACCGCGTCGAGATCGTGGTGCACGTCGGTCATGGAGCGACTCTGGTGGTCGATTCGAAAGCAGACAGCCAGGCCGAGGCGCTCGAGGACGCGCTGCAGCGCATGAAGAGCCTGCTCACCCGTCACAAGCAACGCCTGGTGCAGCGCCACCGGCGCTCCAAGCGCGAGGAAACCTAGAGCCCGTCGAAATAGTCGCCTACTCGGCTTCGCGCTCCACGTCTCGCCTTCCCGCGCTCTGCCTCGCTACGGCGACTATTTCAACGGGCTCCTGAGCAGCGCGCGCCAGGGCCGCGCAACCGTGCGCTAAAGACGGAATCGTGGTAACTTCACACGATGCTCAGCCCTGAACGCGCCGCCGTCGGTTTCGCCAGACAATTCAAGTCCAAGGCCTGCAGCGTTTCGCTGGAGGCTGCCAGCAAGGAAGCCACGCTCGCCGAGCTCGCGGGCCTGCTGATCGCCTCCGGTCAGGTGCCGGCGCGCTTGAAAGCTGCCTTGGAGACGGCTTTTCTGGAGCGCGAGCGCATCGCTTCCACCGGTCTGGGCGCCGCGGTGGCCATTCCGCACGTCAAGCTCGCCGGCCTGGAGAAGACCGCCCTGGCTTTCGCGGTCCACAAGGGCGGAGTCGAGTGGGCTTCGGTCGACGGCGAGCCCGCGCACCTGTTCTTCGTGGTGGTGCGTCCCGCGGCGGCCAGCGAGCTGCACGATCCGCGCCGCCACCTCGAGCTGATGCAATGGATCGCGACCCTCGCCCGCGCCAAGGACTTCCGCCGCTTCGCGCTGGCGGCCCAGACCAAGGCGGAGCTGCTCGAGCTGCTCGAGGAAGCGGCTCAAGCCTGAGCCAGCCGCCCTTCGCGAGCCCCGAGTCCACGCCAGCTCAAGCGGAAATTTCTTCCAGGGTGCAGGATCCGATCCAAGCCAGCGGCCGCGCCGTGATCGTCAACTCGCGCGGCATGCACGCGCGGCCGTGCCACTCGATCGCGCGCATCGCCCTTGCCTACGCGGGCGAGGTCGAGGTCACCTGCGAGGGCCGCGTCGCCGACGGCAAGAGCATCCTGGAGCTGATGACCCTCTCCGCGGGCCACGGCTGCGTCCTGGAGTTCAGCGCCCGCGGCGCACAGGCTCAGGACGTGGTGCGTTCACTAGTGGGACTGGTCGAAGCCGGATTTCAAGAGAGCGACTAAACCCCGGCCACACGAGCTACCGAAAGCCTAGCCGCCACTGGGGAGATTCCTCGGGGCCGTAGCCCGCAAATCCGCAGAACGGAGGCGGGGGCCGCGAAACCTGTTCCCTTCTCAGGGGTGCGGCTTGTTCCGTCGAACCAAGAGCGTCGTGGGTCTGGACCTGGGTAGTCAGGTCGTCAAGGCCATCGAAATCACCCTCGAAGGCCCTGAGCCGGTCATCACCGGCTTTGCGCGCGTCGAGATCCCGCCGGGTGGCGACCGTGCCGCCGCGCTGGAGGAGATCTTCAAGCAGGGGCGCTTCCGCTCCAAGCAGGTCGTCACCAGCGTCTCGGGCCAGAACGTGGTCGTGCGCTACGTGAACATGCCGAAGATGTCGGACTCCGAGTTGCGCCAAGCGATCCGGATGGAGGCCGACCGCTACGTCCCGTTCGAGCTCGACGAGACCACGCTCGACTGCCAGCCGCTCAAGCGCCGCACGCAGAAGAGCGGCGACGAAGGCGCCACGCCTGACGACTCGATGTCGGTGCTCTTGGTCGCCTGCAAGACGCAGACGCTCGAGGAGCAGGTCAAGCAGGTCAGCGCTCAAGGCCTCACCACCGTCGCGATCGACGTCGACGCCTTCGCTCTCGCCAACGCCTGGGAGCTGTGCGGCCTGCCCGACGACGAGCTGGAACAGAAGGAACCGACTCCCGGCGAGGAACGCGCCATCGCGCTCGTCGACGTCGGCGCCACGCGCACTTCGATCAACGTCCTGTGCGGCGGCGAAACCTGCTTCAGCCGCGAGATCGGCATCGGCGGCCACGACATGACGCAGGCCGTCGCGCGCCGTCTGGGCGTCGAGGTCTTCGAAGCCGAAGCGATCAAGCGCAACCCGCAAACCCAGGAAGTCGAGGTCACGCGCGCGATCCAGCCCGTGCTCGAGGACCTGACCAGCGAGATCTCATTGAGCCTCGACTACGTCGAGCACCACGAGGGTCTGCGCGTGGAGGAACTCCTGCTCTCCGGCGGCGGCGTGCTCGCGCCCGGCGCTCAGAGCTACATCGAACAAGCCACGGCCCGCACGACGCGCACCTGGAACCCGCTCGAGGGTCTGCGCATCGCGGTCGATCGGGTCGACGTGGAAGAACTGGAAGCCTGGGCACCGTCCCTGGTGGTCGCCGTCGGCCTCGCCTCGAGGGTTCGAACAGCATGATTCGCATCAATCTTCTCCCCGAAGAATACCGGCGGAAGAGCCGCACGCCGTTCAAGCTGATGCTCACCGTTGCCGGTGTCGTCGGCGTGAACGCTGGACTGTTCGCGTGGTGGGGCTTCCTCGCTTTCGGCATCCAAGCCGAGATCGAGAGCGAGCGCGCCGTGCTGCAGACCGAAGCGGACGGCCTGACGCCTCAAGTCAATTTCCACCGCGGGCTCGAGAGCGAGCGCCTGCGTTTCGCCACGCGCGAATCGGCACTGGCCGCGATCACCAAGAGCCGCATCGGCTGGACGCGCAAGGTCGACGAGCTGGTCGACGTGATCAACGACGGCGGCGAGGGTCGCAGGCACTTCGTGTGGCTCGACGATCTCTCGATCAGTCAGCGCATCGACCAGCGCACCAAGTCGGCGGGCACGGTCAAGGCCGCGGGACACTCCGGTTCCAGCGACTTCGGCCAGGTCGCCAACTTCCTCGAGGACCTCGAGCGCTCGCCGTTCATCCAGGACTTCGACGCGCCCGCGCCGCCCGAGGGAACTCAGACCCTGGTCGACAAGGAGCTCGTCCCCGCAGTCGTCTGGGCCTTCCCGGTCTCGCTGCAGCTCAAGCTCAAGGAAGACCAGATCGTCAAGAAGGCGGCGCCCAAGCCGGCTGCGCCCGCCACGGATCCCGCGAAGGCCGCGACCCCCGCGGAAGGTGCGAAGCAATGAGCGAGAAACGCGTATTCGCCTGGCTCTGCGGGCTGGGCACGACCGCCGCGATCGGCATCGGCGTGCTGGTGTACTTCGAGTACAAGTCGATCGACGAGTCGCGCGCCAAGGTCGCGTCGCTGCGCGTCGAGATCGAGGGCTCGCGCAAGGTCTTGACCGGAACCGGTGCGCTCGAGCGCGAAGTGATCGTGCTGCGCGAGACCGACGAGGTGATCAAGGAGATCCTGCCCGACGAGCAGGACGTCAACAACCTCGTGCGCGACCTGTCGCACTTCAAGGACGAGGCCGGGGTGCAGATCACCGGGCTCAAGAAGAAGGCCGGCGACGTCGGCAAGAAGGAAAAGACCGACTTCGACAAGGTCGGCTACACGCTCAACATCGAAGCCGATGCGTTCCAGCTCCTGTCGTTCATCGACAAGATCGAGAGCCACTCGCGCTTCATGCGCGTGCCGGAATTCAAGCTGACTTCCGCCGCTCGCCGTCAGGTGCAGGACACGGGCGTGCCGCGCCACCGCATCACCCTCGACGTCGAGACCTACGTCTACCGTCCGCAGAACGGCCCGCCGCCGCTCAAGCTCGACGGCTACGCGCGCAAGCGTGAATTGCTCTTGGGCGAGATCAACCGCCGCCGCCAGGCGCTGCAGGTCTCCTCCTACATCTACCGCGGTCAGCGCGGCCGCCGCGACCCGTGGGTCGACCCGCGCGTGCCCGCTCACACCGAGACCGAGTCCTCGCTGTCGGTCGACGAGCAGATCCGCATCGTCGACGACCTGGTGATGCGCACGCAGAGCGTCACCGGCCTGTGGGAGGGCGTGAAGACCGCCGGAACGCTGATCAGCGAGATGACGATCCGCGCCGAGCTCGAGGAATCGCTGGCCAAGCTCGAGGAAGACGTGCGCCGCACGCTCGAGGAAGGCCAGATCCGCTACGTCCCCAGCGATCGCCGCCTGCACAACGAAGTCGTGACCCCGGTCAACGCCATCCGCCAGGCGATGAGCGACATCCAGGGCAACGAAGGCCCGACCAAGGAATCGCTGACCGAGCTGGTGCACTCGATGCGCGCCAACGTCGAGCACGGCGAGTACACGATGGCACAGACCGCGTTCGACACGGTCGAGAGCCGGCTGGCCCTGGCGGATGCCGATCCGCTGCGCAAGCCGCTCGTCGACGAGCTGCGACGCCTCGACGTGCAAGCCAAGGACCTCTCGGACTTCGAGAAGATCCCGATGGTCATCAAAGGTGTTGCGATCGGCGAAGGGATGACTCCCGTCGCCTTGATCAACGATTCAACGGTTAGCGAGGGCGATCTCCTCGGAAAAGAGCTGGTCGTCCGCGCCATCAAGCCCGGGGCGATCGAGTTCCTGTTCCGCGGGATGATCCTCGAGCGCAGGTATTAGGAATTTGGTCTCAACAGAGTCCCAGGTTGGTCTGGGCAGGAGTGTCATGAAAGCAACGAAAATGATGTGGTCCGTGTGTGCGCTCCTGATGGCGTTCGCGCCTTCAGTCTTCGCGCAGGGAACTACGGGCAAGGATGCCCGGATCAACCTTCGCGTCGATCAGAAGAAGCTCTCCGATGTGGCTCAGTTCCTGCGCGATCAGTCGCGCACGAACATCGTCGTCGCACCGGACGCCGACAAGGAGATCACGCTCGAGCTCACCGACGTTCCCTGGCGGGACGCGCTCGACATCGCCGCCGAGCAAGCCGGCTGCGTGGTCGAGGAGCGCACTGGCGGCATCCTGATGGTGGTCAAGCCTCTGCCCTTCACCTACGAGGCCACCAACGCTGACATCACCGACGTGATCGGTCTGATCGGCAAGTTCGGCAACGCGAACATCATGGTCTCGCCGGACGTCAAGGGCACGATCTCGATGCACTTGAAGAACGTGCCCTGGCGCGATGCGCTCGACGTCGCGGTCAAGACGCTGGGCTACGTGGTCGTCGAGGAAAACCGCGGCATCCTGCGCGTGGTCGACCCCGCTTCGCTGCAATCGCAGATGGTCACGAAGAGCTACCAGCTGCGCTACATGCGTCCGAAGAGCATCTACAAGCCGCTGATCAAGTCCGAGTTCCTGCAGCCGATCGCCATCCAGGGCGGAGGCGCGGCGACCAAGGACATCGCGCTGACCTTCACGGTCTTGAAGGCGCTGCAGAAAGCCCTCTCTCAGGGCGGCGAGCTCGATTACATCGAGTCGCAGAACGTGATCATCGTGCGCGACACGGCGCAGATCCACGACCAGATCCAGGACATGCTGGCGCGTCTCGACATCGAGCCGAGCCAGGTCTTCTGCGACGTGAAATTCGTCTCGACGCTCAACACCGACCTGCTCGACCTCGGCGTGGACTACGGCGATGCCGGGCCGCGCGTCGAGATCTCGGGCGGAGCGATCCCGATCACCCTGCCTTTCGGCCTGGGCAACTCCGGCTGGGAAGACTTCATCATCGCCAACCCGAGCAAGCACGGTCCCTTCGCGGACCCGGCCTTGAACGCGGGCAACACGATCATCCCCGACACGGTGTTCGGCAAGCTGTCGTTCACCGGCGTCGCGGCCACGCTGAAGATGCTGCAGCGCGACACCAAGTCGGAAGTGATCCAAGCTCCCAAGCTGATCGCCCTCGACGGACATGAAGCCACGATCTTCGTCGGCGAAACGATCCGCTACGCCGAGGCCAAGTCCGAGCAGGGACAAGCCGGTGGTTTGCAATTGTCGCTCTCGGAAGCCCAGGGCTCTCCGGTCGACGTCGGCTTCCAGCTCCTGATCGTGCCGCACGTCATCCCGGGCACGAACAACATGACGATGGACGTGATCCCGAAGGAAACCAGTCTCTCGGGTGGATCGGGCGCGAGCGCCCTGTCTCCCGCGGGCTTCGACGTGTTCACGGTCGGCGCCTCGGGCCTCGAAGGCACGATCGCCTTGCCGCGCACGCGCAGCTCGACGATCGTCACCACGATGCTCCTGGGTTCCGGTCAGACCGCCGTCATCGGTGGCTTGACGACCGAGCAGGATTCCAAGAGCG
>DATHET010000262.1:0-34801 GCA_035490315.1 Planctomycetota bacterium | reverse complement strand
GGCTCGGTCGTCGCCTGGGGCTTCAACGCCGAGGGACAGTGCAACGTTCCTGCCTTGCCGCCTGGCACGAGCTACGTCGCGATCTACGACGGGGCTCTGCACGCCTTTGCGAAGCGCTCCGACGGAGTCGTCGTCGCCTGGGGGCGCAACACCTTCGGTCAATGCAACCTGCCCGTGCTCCCGCCCGGACTGAGCTTCACGCGGCTCGAGGGCGGATTCAGACACTCGCTTGGCTTGGTGTCGGATGGAACGGTCCTGGCCTGGGGAGACAACATCTATGGTCAGTGCAACGTGCCGGCCCTGCCGCCCGGCGTGACCTACGTGGGGATTGCATGCGGTGATCAGTACTCCATCGCTCGGCGCTCCGATGGAAGGCTGGTCGGTTTCGGCCTTAACAGCTCCGGGCAGTGCTTCGTGAACACCCCGCCCCCGCCCGGCCTCTCGTACATCGACGTGGACTGCGGTGTCGCGCACACCACGGCGCGCAAGTCCGATGGAACCTTGATGGCCACGGGCGACAACACCAATGGTCAATGCGTGCCACCCACCCTGGCGGCGCCCTGCATCCGCCTCGCCGCCGGCGCCGGGCATTCCCTTTCCCTGCGCAGCGACGGATCCGTGCAGGCCTGGGGACGCAACGATTTCGGCCAATGCAATCCGCCGCAGCTTCCCTTCGGAGTCGGCTTCACCGAGCTCAGCGCCGGTCTGACCTTCAGCCTCGGATCGTGCACGGACCATTCGATCCGAGCCTGGGGCGACAACGGTTTCGGCCAGTGCGTCGTGCCGACCCTCGCCGCCGGGCTGAGCTACGTGCAAGCCACCACCGGTTGGCAGCATGCCCTCGCTCGCGTATCCGACGGAACGGTCCGGGCCTGGGGAAGCAACGGAGCCGGCCAGTGCAGCGTGCCCGCTCTCCCGCCGGGCATGAGCTATCAACGGATCGCGGCGGGCACGGCCTTCAGCCTGCTGCAGCGCAGCGACGGCGCCTTGATCGCGTTCGGATACAACAGCGACGGCCAGCTGAACGTGCCCGCGACACCGCCCGGCCTTCAGGTCATCGACATCGCCTGCGGCGGCTACCACGGCCTGGCCTTGCGCAGCAACGGCACGATCGCCGCCTGGGGGAACAACGCGTTCGGCCAGTGCAACGTGCCAGCGCTTCCCGCGGGGCTCAAGTACACGCGGATCTTCGGTGACGGGGATCGGCAATCGGCCGCGCTTCGCTCCGACGGAGTTTTCCTCATCTGGGGTGACAACTCGAGCGGGCAATGCAGCCTGCCTCAAGCGCCAGCGGGATTCCGCTACGGCGAGCTGGCTTGCGGCGGCCAGCACACGCTCGCGCGGCTGGATCCTTGGACTGCCACGGCGAATTATTGCAACGCGAAGCTGAATTCGCTGGGCTGCACGCCGCAGATTTCCGCGAGCGGCGGGTCGAGCGCGACGGCGGGCTTCGGATTCACGATCGCGACGACCAGCGTGATCAACAACAAGCCCGGTCTGTACATCTACACGAACGGTGGTCGTGCGTCCTTGCCCTTCTTGGGGGGATTGCGCTGCGTCAACTCGCCGATCAAGCGCTCGCTGGCGATGAATTCCTCCGGCAATCCGCCGCCGAACGATTGCTCGGGAGTCTACTCGCTCGACTTCAATGCCTTCGGTTCCGGATGGATGGGAGGGAATCCCGCGCTCTACCTGCGGATCCCCGGAACGGTGATCGATATCCAAGCCTGGGGCCGCGACAACGGATTTGCCCCACCGAACAATGCGACGCTTTCTGGCGGGTTGGAGTTCACCGTCGGGAATTGACGGGTACGGAGTCAGGTGAATTCGTCCGGAGTCGTGGGCCTTGTCTCGCCGGCGCTGCGCGCCGGCGAGACAAGGCCCACGACTCCGGACGAATTCACCTGACTCCGTACGCTAGTCTCACGACTCCGCACGAGTTCACCTGACCCCGTGCGCTCGATTCAGGGCAGCACGAAGTACTCGAGCGCGTCCGACAAGGTCGAGTTGTTCGGGAACGCGAAGCCGGGGTCGCGCCCCCAGGCCTGCACGTCGATCCAGTTGCCGAGCTGGCTCAAATACGCCTGGGGCATCCCGCCGAGCGCGCCGGCCGCGAAGGCATTGAAGTCGAGCGCATAGATGCCGGAACAATCGTTCGGCGGCGGATTGCCGGCGGACGAAACGGGTACCGAGCGCCGCAAGGGTGCTCGCATGCACAGGCTGCCGCCTTGGAAGGCCACCGCGGCCCGGCCGGTGTTCGAGTACAGAAAGAGCCCGGGCTTGTTGTTGATCACGTTGACCGCGCTGAGCGTGAACCCGGAGCTCGCGGAAGCGCTCGGCGTGCCGCTCGCGCCGATCGATGGCGTGCAGCCCAGCGAATTCACTTTCGCGCTGCAGTACACGATCGGCCCGGCGACGCGCTCGACGACCGCGGCGATACGGTCCTCGCCGGCGTACAGGCGCACGATGCGCTCGCCCGGAGCGAGCGGCGGGGCGATCTCGGGCGAGGGGACGTACGAATGTGTGCCCCAGGTCCGGAATCCGCCGTCGCTGGTGCGGCCGATGCTCAAGTTCCGCACGGCGTCGAGCTCGACGAAGCGCACGCCCGGCGGCAGCACCGGAACATTGCATTGCCCGAATCCGTTGTCGCCCCAGGCGACCACGACTCCGTCGCTGCGCCGCGCGAGTCCGTGGGTCAGGCCGGCTGCGATCTCGACGTAGGTGACGCCGGGCGGCAGGCTCGGCACGGCGAGCTGGCCGTTGCCGTTCAGTCCCCATGCGATCGCGCTGCCGTCGCTGCGCCGCGCGAGGCTGAAGCCGCCGGCGTCGACGTCGACGTAGCTGAGTCCCGGCGGAAGCGACGGTACCGTCGTCGCTCCTCCCGAGGTGAAGCCCCAGGCGACGACGCTGCCATCGCTGCGCCGAGCCAGATTGAAGGCGGCGCCGGCAGTGACCTCGACGTAGGTCACGCCCACGGGCAGCGACGGCTGGCCGTTCATCTGTCCCCAACCGTTGTTGCCGAACGTCACGGCCTCACCGTCGCTGCGGCGCAGGATCGAGTGAAGGCCGCCAGCGGAGACCTCGACGTACGAGAGCCCCGCGGGCAGCGGCGGAACGGTGTTGACGCCATTGTAGTCGTCGCCCCACGCCTCGACCTTGCCGTCGCTGCGCAATGCGACCGTCTGCGGGCTGCCGAAGTCGAGGCCGCCGCAGCCCACATCGACGTCGACATAAGCGACTCCTACCGGCAGCACCGGCGGCCCCTTCTGTCCGGCGCCGTTCCAGCCCCAGACCACTGTCTTGCCATCGCTGCGCATGGCGACGTTGTGCGCCACGTCGGTCGCTCCATCCCTGCTTGCGTGGACGTCGACGTAGCTCAGGCCAGCCGGCAGCGCGGGAACGTTCAGCTGTCCGTAGAAGTTGTTCGAGCCCCAGGCGACGACGCTTCCGTCGCTGCGGCGCGCGACCGTGTGGCGTTCACCGGCGGAGACCTGCACATAGCTCAGGCCAGCCGGCAGCGCGGGGACGCTCAGCAAGGAAGCGAGGCCCCAGCAGGCGATGGTTCCGTTGCTCAAGAGACCCGCGCCGTGGTAGCTGCCGGCGGAAAGCTCCACGTAGCTGCTCCCTGCAGGCGGCGGCGGCGCGTTGAGTTGTCCCGTGGAGTTGACCCCGAAGCCCACGACCGCGCCGTCGCTGCGCAGGGCGAGCGAGAAGTAGTGACCGGCCGCGATCTTGGTGTAGGCGAGGCCCGCGGGAAGCACAGGGACGGTGCACTGCGCGAAGGAGTTTTCGCCCCAGGCGACGAGGGTCCCGTTCGAGCGGATCGCGAGGGCGTGCCCGTTGCTGGCGGCGACGTCGACGTAGGTCAGGCCCGCGGGCAGAGGAGGCACGGCGCTCTGCCCGTAGTGATTTCCTCCCCAGCCCGCGATCGAGCCGTCGCTGCGCAGCGCGAAGGCATCGTAGCTGCCGACTTCGACGCGCAGCGTGGTCACGCCCGGAGGCAAGGACGGTCCCGGCATCAGGATCTGGCCGGGATAGCCCCAGGCAACGAAGGACCCGTTCGCGCGCCGCGCAAGCACGCCGTAGGCCGTTGCGTCGACTTCCACGAAAGTCTCGGAAGGCCAATCGCTGTCGAACCAGCTCGCTCCCCAACCGATGAGTCGTGTCTGCGCGCGACCGGGGAGGCCAAGCGCGACCAGCGCGCTGGCGACCAGGATGATGCTCGCTCCAATTCCTCCACCGACTCCCGATGACGTGTGCATGGCCATGGCTTGCTCCTGCCGAAGGTCTACCCTGGGACGCGATCCACTGTAACACTGCTTTCCGAGAAGGCGCGGGGCGTGGATCGCGGCCTGCCCCACGACGCCACGCCCCGCGGAGAGAGCCCAACTCGCGCGCAGTCGGGTCTCTTCGAAAGAAGGCGGAGCCGGGGAAGGATCTGGGCGGGAAATCCCGGAATTCTGGCCGCCAGCGATCCCAGGCGCGATCGCTAGGGAGGAGGGCGAGCGCGGGCTAGCCGGCGCGGCGTCGCCTTCGTTCGCCGCGCGCTCGAAGCTGTGGAGCGATCCACGCTCGAGCGCGCGAACTCCCTCCTCTGCATGCAAGCACTCGACCAGCTCCTGAACTCGCACCACGAAAAGCTGCGCGCCCGCGGCCTCGAGTACTGGCGCGAGGGGCGTGTGCGTGTCGTGCGCCGTACTTCCAGCCTGATCCTCGCTGGCGTGCGGGGCACGCGGATCTACTGCGTCGTCCTCGAGCGCGACGTTCCCGGCTGGGATCACACCTGCACCTGCACCGCGCACCGGGTCCGTCGCCAGTGCAAGCATGTCTGCGCGCTCCTGTCGGAACTCGCGCATGCCGAAGGCGCGAGACGGGAGAGTGACGCGAGGCCCCGCAGGGGAACGGTGGAAGTGCTGCCGGCCGAGGTCGAGGCTCCCGAATGCGACTTCGACAAGGCCCTCGAACGCCTGATCGCCGACAAGTTCCTGCCCACCGAGAGGAAGTTGACCCTGCTGGAGAATCGCCTGCAGCAACTGCTGGGTGCAAGCTCCGGGAACGAGGCGGGCGAGCTCGCTGAATCCGAGTCACAGCGCACTCGACGCCTGCTCCGAGCCCTCGAATCGAGCACGCCGACTTTCACGGAGTCTCCGCGCAGGATCTGCCTGCGCTACGTCCTCTCGCCGCCGCCACCGGAATCCGCGTCGATCCGGCTCGATGTCCACGCCGCGAGGGTCTCGGCGCTCGGCGAAGTGGGCGCTTATCGACCGCTCGTTGGATCTCCGCACGAGAGCGATCTCGACGAAATCGATCGCATGGCCCTCGCCTTGCTCGCCTCGTCGCCGCGCGAGGAGCGGAATTCACACCCGGATCGATGTCGTGCCCAATTCTGCCTGTCTCCCCCACTGCAGCGCCTCCTGCTGGTGGGCCTGGCGCGAGCGCAGCGACTGTATTTCGCGCAGGAAGACTTCCAGTCGATCTCGCCGCTCGCGCTCGACAAACGCCAGGGTTGGAGTTTCCGGATCGACGCCAGCAGCGCCGGCGAAACGATCGAGTTCGAAGCCGCGCTGGAGCGCGAGGGCGAGCGCATTTCCAACTCCGAGGTCCTCTGCGCCCTGGGAGGTGGCTTCGCGATCGCCCGCGGAGAGTTGCACAGCGTCGACTGGCATGGTGCTCAGGCCTGGGCCGCGCAACTGTGCGGTGCGAAGAAGCTCTGCATCCCCAAGGAGCACCGATCCGATCTGGCGCGCATCCTGGCCAGCGCGCCCCTGGGCTTGCCCTTGCGCGCCCCAGATCTGGTCCTGGAAATCGGCGGCTCGCCCAAGCCGGTCCTGATCCTTCTCGCGCCCGATGAATCGGCGGCGCAGCTGCGTGCTCAGATCGAATTCGAATACGAGGGCGAGCGCCTGTGCCGCGGCGGACCGTCCGTCGTCGTGCGCGGCGAGCGCGTCCTGCGCGTGCAACGCGACGCGCAGGCAGAATCGCGCGCCGAAGCGCAGTTCACTGCCGCGGGCGGAAAACTGCGCGCAGCTTCGAGCGAGCCCTTCGACGGGACTCTCGAGCGCCAACGAATCGGCGCCCTGGTACGCGCTCTGACCGAGCAGGGCTGGCTCGTCGAAGGCGAGGGCTGGCGGCTGCGCACCCAGTCGGAATTCACGTTCTCCGTGAGCTCGGACATCGACTGGTTCGACCTCGAGGCGAAGATCGACTTCGAGGGAATCGGCATGGAGCTCCCCGCCCTGCTCGAAGCCCTGGAACGGCGCCAATTCCTGGTTCGCCTGGCCGATGGCAGCTTCGGAGTCCTGCCAGAGACCTGGCTGGCGCAATGGGAAGCCCTGGCGCTCCTGGGCGAAGTGCGGCAGGGGCGCCTGCGCGTGAAACGTTCGCGCGGATTCCTGCTCGACATCCTGCTCGCGGAGCGAGCGCAGCTGCAATGCGACGCAGGCTTCGAAGCCTTCCGCTCGCGGCTCGCGCGCGCGAAGGCGCCCGAGCCCGTGTGCGAGCCCGAAACCTTCGCCGGTGAATTGCGCCCCTACCAACGCGCCGGCCTGGGCTGGCTCGCCTTCCTGAGCGAGATCGGCCTGGGCGGCTGCCTCGCCGACGACATGGGCCTGGGCAAGACGATCCAGGTCCTGGCTCTGATCCTGCGCCGCAAGCCCCAAGCCCGCGGCCCCACGCTGGTCGTCGCGCCGAAGACGCTGCTCTTCAACTGGGAGCGCGAGACCCAGCGCTTCGCGCCATCGCTCCGGATCCGAGTGCACCACGGATCGGAGCGCGCGCGCCGTCCCGCGGCTCTCGAGGATGCCGACGTGGTGATCACCACCTACGCCACGCTGCGGCACGACGTGGAACTCCTGCGCAAGCTGCACCTCGACCTGCTGGTGCTCGACGAGGCCCAGACGATCAAGAACGCGGACAGCCAGTCGTCGAAAGCCGCGCGACTCCTCGAAGCCGACCAGCGCCTCGCGCTGACCGGCACGCCGATCGAGAATCGCATCAAGGACCTGCTCTCGATCTTCGAGTTCTTGAACCCCGGCCTGCTCGAAGGCAGCCGCGCCCTGCGCCGACTGCTCGAAGGTGGCGATGCGCTCGAAACCGCGCGCTTCGCCGCTCGCGCCCTGCGCCCGTTCATCCTGCGCCGGACCAAGGAAGAAGTACTGACCGAGCTGCCGCAGAAATCCGAACAGCTCGTGCCTTGCGAGCTCGAGGGCACGCAGCGTCGCGAGTACGACGCCATGCGCGACCACTACCGGGGCACGCTGCTCGCCGCGGTCGACGAGGTCGGAATCCAGCGGGCGGGAATCCACGTGCTCACGGCGCTCCTGCGCCTGCGTCAAGCGGCTTGCCACCTGGCCCTGATCGACGAAAGCCACGCGAGCACGCGCTCCGCCAAGCTCGATGCTCTGCTCGCGATGCTCGAGGAGCTGCGCGACTCCGGTCACAAGGCGCTGGTCTTCTCGCAGTTCACGAGTTTCCTCGCCCTGGTCAAGCCCGAGCTGGAGCGGCGCGGGCTCGAGTACGCCTACCTCGACGGCAAGACGCGCGACCGCGAGGAACGCGTCGAAAACTTCCAGCGCAACGCCGCCACGAGCGTGTTCCTGATCAGCCTCAAGGCCGGCGGCGTGGGCCTCAACTTGACCGCGGCCGACTACGTTTTCCTGCTCGATCCCTGGTGGAACCCCGCTGTCGAGCGCCAGGCCATCGACCGCACCCACCGCATTGGCCAGACGCGTCCGGTGACCGCGTATCGATTGGTGGCGAGCAACACGGTCGAGGAAAAAGTCCTCGCGCTGCAGGATCGCAAGCGCGCGCTCGCCGACGCGCTCTTCGAAGGCGCCGGCAGCGCGCTTCGCGAGCTCACTCGAGCCGACCTCGAGGCGATCCTGTCGTGACCCTGGAGCTCGGCCATCGGTGGCAGAACGTGCCGGAGCGAATCTACCACGGACGGTGGCAGATCTTCCGTGGGGTCACCCTCAGTCAACAGGTCCGAGATCGATCCACTCGCCCTGGGCGTCGAGATAGCACACGCCGTAGGTCCCATCCGCCCGGTTCTTCCGGCTCACGAGCAGTCCCGCGCCGCGGGCGAAGGCCTCGAGGAGCCACGCGCGCCGCAAGTCCAGGCGCGCGGGCAGCCCGAGACTCGCCTCGATCTCAGGGGTGGGTTGGAAGGTCATGGTGAGGCCTGTGGCGCCGCGCTGCCAGGTGGTCACCAAGGCCGAATGTCCATCCCATGCGCACACGTCGCAAGCCGCAACGCGCAGCGCGCGGATGCTGCATTTGCCGGCGAAGACGTAGAAAACCCGCAACGACGACAGCTCGAGAGCCGAGGTCCAGGTGAATTCACGGTAGCTGGCCGCGAGCTCCGCGAAGGAGGCGCTCGGCGACTTGCGCGTGCCTCGCAGCCAGACGAGGAAGGCCGCAAGCTCCAGATCATCCAGCTGAGCAGCCGCGACGATCTCCTCGGAGGACAAGCCTGGCGCGAGCCGCGACAAGGTCTGAAAGCGCTCGCGCAATGCAGCGTCGGCGAGCCAGACCTCGCGCGCGGCAGGGTCGGTGGGTTCAGCGGAGGTTCCTTGCGGTGCACTCCACCGGAGCAAGCACATCGCCTCGCGCGCGCTCGGCTCGACCGACGACGCCGCGAGCCACTCGTGCTCGGCTCCGACGTCCTCGCTGAAACCACTGCCGGACTTCGTCGCAAACTCGCGCAGGCGCTTCAAGTACTCGGCGTCAAGGAACGAGTCGTCCGCGGAGCCAATCAACAGCACCGCGGGCCTCGCTCGCTCCAGGGCTTCGATCGGCTCGACGCGCGAGATCGGCGCGAAGGCCCACGACACCAGCGTCGCCGAAATCACACCGGCCCAGCGAGCGACCGCTTGATGCAGGGCCGTCCGCGGTGACACCGGCGCGATCCAGATCACGGCGCGCGGCCTCGCTCCAGCGTCGAGCAACTCGGCCGCGGCAATCCCGCCGATCGACGTGCAGCGCAGCACGACGCGCTTCGGGTCGCCGTCCGCGCGACGCAGGGCCTCCTGCCACATCGCGAGGGCGTCTTCGCGCAGGCGACGAACGTCGCGCTCACCGTCGGAGACGCCCACGCCCCCGTAGTCGAGTGCGAGCGAGGCGAAACCGATGCTGCGCAGTCGTTCGAACAGGAAATCCGTGGTCAGCGTGAGCGACGCAACGCTGTGACTCGAGCCGAGCAGGTGCAGGACCACGGGTGAGCCCGCTCCGGCCGGAACGAAGATGCCGCGCAGGACGCGGCCCTCGAGTAGGAGCTCGACCCGTTTCGCGCCACTGGGCGAATGGCGCACGCAGGACTCGAGATCGACCGGTCCCGCGGGCACCAGCGCCGGAGGCGTGAGGCATGCCGTGGCGTGGCAGGCAAGCATCGCGGCCAGCATGAGAACAGCGCGCCGACAGAGGCGCGCCCACTGCGATGCGGAACACGACGCTCGCGAAAAATGAATTGGCACGTCCATGACGAAGAGGGCCAGCGTAGCGCCCGCACAGGCGCGCCGAGCGGCAAACTTCGGCTCCGACAACCCACCACCGTGGCTTCCATCGCCTCCTCACCAGGGCTGACCGATCACTGTCGCGGCACCTACCGGCCCGCCGCCGGCTTGACCAGGAGCAGCGAGTACACGTCCTCTTGCAGGTAGTTCTCGAGCGGTTTGCAGCACGGCTCGGTCCGGAGCGAATCGCAGATCGTCGCGTTCTCGCCCTCGCGCGCCGCCACGACGACCCAGTGGAACGTGCCTGGCTTCGTGAGCGCGAGTGCGGGATGACCGGCGTCGAGGTGCTCGCGCAACAGTTGCGCTGCGTCTTTGCCGCCGGGGCGCAGCAGCTCGGTCTCGAAGCCGTCCTGTGCTAGGACCCGCAGCATGTCGGGGTGAATCGTGCCGATCGAGTCCGGGATGAAATGGCTCAGCGGCTTGTCGGTCCCGAGTCGGAAGCGCAGCCGCAGCTCGAGCGGGTCGAGGCCGTAGGCCGTGTAGACGGCCGAGATCGCGTGCAGTCCGCAGGTGTGCGGCTCGGTCTGGACCTCGGGGACGATCGGCGTCGGACGCGCCGCGGGCTGCACGCCCTCCACGGCCGGCGCGTACTTGTCGCGGTAGTACGTCGGAGGTCCAACGCAGAAACTGAGACCGGCCGCGACGAGCGCGAGCGAAACGAGCAGCAGCAGTCGGCGGGTCAAGCGACGCACAGGCGAAGGCGTAGACGCGTCCCGGCGACGATTCGTCCCTGCGCTCGCTCGAAATCGCGCCGGCCCGATCGGTGCTGGGCCGCGCCGCTCGTCGCCAAGACTGTGCTTCGATTCGCAAGAACCCGCTGGCGATCCCGCCCGAGGCTTGCGCAGTCCGGCGAAGGCCTCGAGCTCAATCCAGCACGATGTCGGCGGGGTCGGACAAGTCCAGGACCTTCACCAGCACGCTCCCGTCGAGCGTCGTGACCACGAGCTTCAGTCGCGCCGGGGGCGCGCCCACGATCACGATCTTGCCTCGCGCATCCGTGGTCGCGATCGCAGGTGTGCCCGGGAAGCCGACTCGCACGCCGGAAAGCGGCGCACCCTTCGAATCAACACAGCGCGGCTCGACGGTGCGGCCGCTGGCGGATGACGGGATCTGGATTTCCACTTCGCCAGTGCCGGGTAAGGCCGGGGGAGCGGCGAACAGCTCGATCCGCTCGCGCGCGGAGCGCCACGCGGCCAGGGTGTAGGCGCGTTGCGAGAGTCCGTCGATCGCGAAGCTGCCGTCGGCGGAGCACTGCGCTCGCGAGGAGGAGCGGCTCGCGGCCTTTTCCAGTGTTGCAGCCGCGAGCTCGACCGGTTCGATGAGCGTGGCGTCGAGGACGGCAATGCGCCAGCCTTGGCGCTCCAAGCCATGCTCCGCGCGGATGCGGCCGGTGATCGTCGACGTGGGCGGGCCAAGGCGCAGCAGGATCGGATCCGAGCGGGGTTCCTGCTCGAGCGCGCACTGAAGACCGGCGAGCGCCGCGCGACAATGCCCGTCGTCGCTTGCGACGGCGAGCTCGAAGCTGCCGTCCGCGGACGAGAAGGTTCGCGCGCTCGACTTCCACACCCTGGCGCCGCTCGCCGGCGATCCATCGGCGAAGACGACGCGGCCGCGCAAGGTGATCGACGTCGCAAGCGGGCTCTCGCTCTCGTCCACGTCGCACTCCAGGTCCGAGGACGCGGGCAATCGAGATTCCGACGACGCGATGTCCGCGCTCAGATTCGAGATGGAGCGCCGCCCCGCAGTGGAATCAGATCGACTCACGGCCGCATCGATCGCGAGCTCCGCCGACCCGCGCTTCGAATCCGGCCAGACGACGATCCCGATCGCCAACAAGCACGCGCACAACGCCGCGCCGATCCGTCCGCGTCCGAGGGCCCCGCTCACGGAACCGCTCAGCGCTTCTCGATCACGTAATGGTAGTCCGCCTGTCCCAGGTTGTTGACCGATTCGACCCGCGCGTAGAACGTCCCGGTCACCGCCGGAACGAAAGCCGCCGCGCCGGTCGGCAAGCCCGCGATGACGCCCTCGGTGCCCACGACCTTGCCGCTGTGCGATTCGCAGATCGTCCCGCCGCTCGAGTTCAAGAGTCGCAGCCGCGGCAGCAGCGCCGATCCGTACCCCGAGTACTCGAAGAAGCCGTCGCTGTGCAGGCTCTTCGCGGCGTAGAGCTGGATCGTGATCGGCACGCCGGCCGTGCCAGCGAAACTGAAGAAGTCATCGTCGTTGTTGTCGATCACGACACCCGCCGCGCGACCGCCGGCGTCGAGCGGATTGGCGCGCGCGATCGCGTCGTTGTCCTCCGTCTCCCAGGTCGACGAGAGGAAGCGCTCGAGCCGCAGGGTGTACGGAGTCGCCGATCCTGCGGCAGGAACGCGCAGGAAATACACACCGTCGTGACGCAGCAGAATCGATTGGACGTGCAGATTACCCTCGGCATCGACGAGCAGAGGGGTCGCGCCGTTCGAATCCAGGGCCTCGACCGCCACCGTGCTCGCGGCCTCGCGCCAGTTGCCGGAGTGGAAGCACTGCGCGCGCACGAGATCGCCTGCCGTGCCGTTGAACGTGTAGAAGTCGTCGTCGCCGGTGTTGGCCGTGGCCTCTACCGTCGCGCCATAGCTCAGCAACTGCGCCGTGCCGCTGGAGTCGTTGCTCTCGACCTCGGCGGTCAAGTTGGTCGCGTCGGAATTCGTGTAGCTCAAGAAGTACTCGCCGTCGCCGGACCCGACCTGCTCCTCGAGCACGATGAAATACGTTCCCGGCGTGTCGATCCGGAAATGAATGGCCGGATCGGAGAAGAAAGCGTCGTTGTTCGCGGCCAGTTGCGTCGCGCCATTCGAGTCGATCAAGCTCAGCCGGCCGTCGAAATAATCGTCGTCCCCATGGAACACGCCGTTGCGATACGCGGTGAGCTCGAAGCGAACGATGCTTGCCGCCGCGACGTCGAAGGAATACGCGTCGGTCTCGCCGTCGACGAAGAATCCATGCACGTTGCCGGGCACGATGGCCTGGCTCGCGCCCGTGGTCTCGTTGACGCCGCTGGTCCCGCTCGCCTCGAGCTCCGTCTGGAACCCCGCGAGCGTGCGCGTGCTCACCGTCAGCACGTAATCGCCTCCGTCCGTCGCCGTATTGTCCTGCCGCGCCGAAACGAAGTACGTGCCCGTCGCGGGCACGCGGAAGAGCGGGATGTCGAGATCGTGTCGGCCCCAGTCCCAGCCAGCGCTCGTGTTGCCGCTGAAGTCGTGCTCGAGCAGCTTGCTCGTGCCGTCGACGTCGAAGAGCGTCAGCCGCGGCAGGTTCTTGCCCAGGTTGTCGTCCCAGTGCGTCTGATCGAGGCGAGTCGCGAGCAACTCGATCGAGATGATCTGTCCTGCGGTCAGGGCGATCGACCAGAAGTCGACGTCGCCCGTGTTGTCGAGCGAACCCGAGGCGCCGCGACCAAGGGTCATGGCCATGGCGTTCGCCATGCTGCCGTTGGGCTCGGTTTCCACGAGCACGGTCAAGGCTCCGCCGCCGCCTCCTCCACCGCTGCCACCTCCGCCTCCGCCCCCGCAGGCAGCGAGCCCGAGCACCGAGACCGTGACGAGACGAGCGAGGGTCGACCTGGAACGCGTGCGCATGTGCTCTCCTTGCCTGGCGCCGCGAGTTCCCTCGACAGAAGACTTACCGATTCTTGAGCAGCGGGCGCGATCCCGGCAAAGTCGTCGTGCCGGGCGAATCGGCCGAATCTGGACCGGATCACCGGGGGTTGGAAAGAGATTCTCCCGCCGCGGGAAGCGCGAGCTCTCGCCTGACGCAAGCTCACGATTGCGAGCTCGCACGGCCGCCGGCTCGAATTCCGCGCTAACGCTCGCCCCCGTCGCGGCGTCCTGCTGGCCTCACCCTCTCACCCAAGGAGATCGCCATGCGCACGCTCATCGCAGCTTTCCTGCTCGCCCTGCTTCCCCTCGCCGCGGCCGCCGTCCCGGGCGGGAAGCGATGTCAGGTCGCGGATTCCGCCGTGCCGACGCCGGGGCTCTCCGGGCTCGTCATGGAATCGAGGACCGACCCGGCGCCGGCCGAGCTGCGCCTCAGCGAAACGCAGATCGACCACCTCGCCGAGCTCGACACGAAGCTCCGTCTGGCTCTCGAGCAGATCGGAGCGCGCGCGGCCAGGCTGCCTGCCGGTCACGGCGCCTCTGGCAAGGCCGAGCTCGCGCAGCAAGCCCTGCCCGAGCTCGTCACGCGATTTCTGGCCGACGCCTGCGGCGATCAGGCGCTGGTGATCGACATCGAATCCGCCCGCGAGTTCCACCTCGCCAACGCGGAGGCGCTCGAAGCAAGGAATCAAGGCGACAAGACGCGCTGGTGCCCGCTCTGCCTCGGCGTGCGGCGCGGATTGGAAGCGGACTTCGCCTGGAAGACGGGTGAGCTCGCGGACCTGTCCCCCGCTCAAGCCAAGGAAGCCGCCGAGCTCGCCTCGCAGCGCGACACGCTGCGGCGCTCTTGGGCCGCGGCCTTGAAGTCGGAGCTGTCCCCGGCCCAGCTCACCTGGTTGCGCGAAGCGCAGATGCGCTGGCTCAAGGGAACGCTGCAAGGCTCGGTCGCGAAGGGCATGCGCTCGCTCGGAGCGAAGAAATGCGAGGCCTGCGCCACGACGGTCGAATGGAAGTGCGAGTTCTGCTCGATCGTGCTGGGCGCGGTCGACGAGGCGAAGCAGAAGAGCTAGCTCCGAGGCCGAGATGTCCTGCAGATCCTGGAAACAAGCCGTTCGCCCGCAGCCGGGTCGCCGTCCCCAGACGGCGGCCCGCGCTCGATGCCGATGCGCCTAGAATCGGTGACCATGGCGGACATGCCTGCTTCCGCGGCGCAGGAGGAGCTCACCGAGCTCTCGCTCCTCGTCCAGCGCGCGCAGCACGGCGATTCCGCGGCCTTCGGTTCGCTCCACGAGCGCTTCGCACGTTCGGTGCACGCGGTGCTCCTCGCACGCTTGCGTGCCGCCGACGCGGACGACGGCCTGCAAGAGACTTTTGTCCTGGCCTGGAGACGGCTCGCGTCGCTGCGCGATCCGAGCGCGCTCGGGTCCTGGCTGCACGCCATCGCGCGCAACGTGGCGCGGGACCGCCGGCGCGACCTGCGCGAGGCGAACGAGCTGAGGCCAGAGCTCCCCGGGCGGATCGAGAGCTCGAGCGCGGAGAAGGACGAGCTGCGCGAGCGGGTCATGGAGCACCTGCGCTCGCTGCCCGATGCGTACAAGGAAACGATGACCATGCGGCTCGTCGAAGGCATGAGCGGCCCCGAGATCGCCGAGGCGACGGGCCTGACCGCGGGCTCGGTGCGCGTGAATCTATGCCGCGGGATGGGGCTGTTGCGCGAGCTGCTCGAGAAGGAGGGTTGGCCGTGAACGACGATTATCTCTGGAACAAGACGGGCCGCGACCGCGAGGTCGAGGCGCTCGAGGAATTGCTCAGCCCCCTGGGCCACGCCGCGCGGAAGGCTGCACCGGCGCCGGTGAAGGCGAAGGCGCGCGGGGTGTGGCCAGTCCTCGCCATTCTTGCGGCGGCGGCCGGGATCGCGCTGGCCTTCCGCTGGTGGATGCCCGTGACCACCCAGGAAGCATCCCTGATGATCCGTCCGATCGCCGCGGGACAGATCGACTTGAAAGAGTACGGGACCGTGCAGGTGCACGAGGGCGCCGTCGTGTCGGTGATCCGCCTGACCGACGAGAAGATCCACCTGCGCCTCGAGCGCGGAACGATCGACGCGCGGATCACGCTGGCCGCGCGGCCCCGGCTCTTCCAGGTCGAGACTCCGGCGACGACCTGCGTGGACCTGGGATGCCATTACACATTGAGCGTCGAAGCGGACGGCAGCACCTTCGTGCACGTCGACCTGGGTGAAGTCGCCTTCGTCGAGGGCGGGCGCGAGACCTGGATCCCCAAGGACGCGTCGTGCCGCGCCTGGCCGTCGCGCGGGTCAGGGACTCCGCGCTGGGACGACGCGCGCCCGGAGTTGATCGCCGCGATCGAGGCGCTGGATCGAGCGAAGCCAGGGGAGAGCAGCGCTGCTGCAGCCGCGCTCATCCGGACCTGCGATCAAAAGCGCGACGCGCTCTCGCTCTGGCATCTCACGAACGAAAGCGATCGCGCAGTCGCCGACGCCGCGTGGAAGAAGCTGATCGAGCTGATCGGAGTTCCGGAAGGCGTGGACGATGCGCGCGCTGCCGAGGCGGCGGAAAGCTGGAAACGGCACCTGGAATCGAGCTGGTAACCGGGCGGCAATCGGCGCTGACGAGCGGTGCAACGCTCAACATCCTGCCGAACGCGCGAACCGGCCAAATCATGGACGCACCAGGTACTCGAGTCCGTCCGTCAGGGTCGAGTTGTTCGGCGCCGCGATTCCGGGATCGCGGCCCCACCATTGACAGTCGACGACGGTGCCCTGGACCTGGAGCACGGGCATGGGTGCGCCACCCAGCGCGCCGTGCGCGAAAGCGTTCATGTCGATGGAGTAGACGCCGCTGCAGTCGCTGGACGGCAGCGGCGTACCGCCCGATGACGTGGCCGTGGAGCGACGGACCGGCGGAACCAGGCACAGGAATCCGCCCTGAAACGGCGTGCTCGCGCGGCCGTTGATTCCATGCAGCAACAGCCCGGGCTTCTGGTTGCGCACGTTGGAGCCGCTGACCACGAAACCCGACGTCGCCGTGGCGCTCGCCACGCCGTTCGAAGCGATCCTCGGTGTGCAGCCGACCGAGTTGAGCTTGGCCGTGCAATAGGTCGTCGTCGGGACGAAGTCGACGCGCGCGACGGTGGACCAGGAGCCTGCAGCAAGCTCGAGATAACTCGCCCCGCCCGGCAGCGTGGGCACGAGGTTCATGCTCATGGCGTCAGAGCCCCACGAGAGAACCGTTCCGTCGTTCCGGCGCGCCACGGTACGGTCCGCGTTCGCCTTCACTTCGACATAGGACTGCCCGGGCGGCAGATGCGCCACGTTGCACTGCCCAATGTTGTTGGCCCCCCAGGCGACGACCCAGCCGTCGCTGCGCCGCGCCGTCGCGTGACTCCAGCCCGCCGCCACCTGGACGTACGTCAGCCCGGCGGGAAGCGCGGGCACGTTGCACTGGCCGGCCAGATTCATCCCCCACGCCAGCACCGAGCCGTCGCTCAGCCGCGCCAGATTGAACTGTCCACCGGCGGAAAGCTCGACGAAGGAGAGCCCGGCGGGCGCAGTGGGAACGTTGCATTGCCCGAACGAGTTGCCTCCCCACGCAACCAGGGATCCGTCGCTGCGCCGAGCGAGCGTGTGCGTCTGAGCCGCGGACACTTCGACGTAGGCGAGGCCGGCAGGGAGCGGCGGGACGTTGCACTGGCCGGAAAGGTTGTAGCCCCACGCCACCATCGAGCCGTCGCTGCGCCGTGCGACCGAGTGCCGGTAGCTTGTCGAGATGTCGACGTAGGAAAGTCCGACCGGGAGCAGGGGCACATTGCACTGGCCGTCCCAATTGGTGCCCCAGGCCACGACCGACCCGTCGCTGTAGCGCTCCAGCGTATGCTCGTTACCCGCAGCGAGCTCGACGCGCGAAATTCCAGGGCCGAGCTGCGGCGCGTTGCATTGGCGATTGGCGTTGTCACCCCAGGAGATGAACGCTCCATCGCTGCGCTTCGCCACGTTGTGAGATCCGCCCGCCGACACCGCGACGTAGGAAAGTCCGGCCGGCAGCGCGGGCACGTCGCATTGACCCTCCGTGTTGCGGCCCCAAGCCACGATGGCGCCATCGCTGCGCCTCGCGACGCTGTGCTCGTTCCCCGCCGCGACCTCGACGTAGGTGATTCCAACCGGCAGGGCCGGCACGCTGCACTGACCGCTCGCGTTGTACCCCCAGGCCACGACCGAGCCGTTGCTGCGCCGCGCCACGCTGTGCGCGCCGCCGCCCGACACTTCGACGTACGAGAGCCCGCCAGGCAGTGCCGGCACATTGCACTGGCCGGAAGCGTTGTACCCAAAGGCCACGAGCGAGCCGTCGCTGCGGCATGCGAGCGTGTGAGAGCCGCCCGCCGCTGCATCGACATAAGTGATACCCACGGGGAGCACCGGCAGAGTGCATTGGCCGCTGCTGTTGTGTCCCCACGCGACGATCAAGCCGTCGCTGCGTCTCGCCACGGCGTGCGCGCCGCCGGCCTCGACATCGACGTAGGAAAACCCGACAGGCAGCAGGGGCAGGTTGTGCTGGCCCCACAAGTTCGATCCCCAGACCACGGCCGAGCCGTCGCTGCGCCGGGCCACGCTGAACTCCGAGCCGGCCGCCACCTCCACGTAGGTCAGGCCGGCCGGAAGCACGGGCACCAGGCACTCGTTCTGATAGTTCTTTCCCCAGGCGACGACGGATCCGTCGTTGCGCACCGCCACGCTGTGTGTGTAACCCGCTGCGACCTGCGCGAAGTGCTCCTGCTGCCATGCGCTGTCGAACACCCAGCCGCCCCAGCCCTTGACCTCCTCCTGCGCCACCGCGAGCGGTGTCGAGGCGAGCAGCGCCACGCCGCACGTCAACGGCGGAAGCGCGGACTCGAGGACCCTGGTGAGGAAACGGCTCGCTCGGACTCGCATCTCGACGAGTTCCTCGGGTCGTGATGCCCGACGGCGCTCGCGGGCACTCGAAAGGCAAGGCATCCGTTCGATCCGACGCATGGTCCTTCTTCCTGAGTAGGGGGAAACTCGAACAAGAGCCGCCGAGTCACTTCGCTCCCTCCGAATGGTAGCACTGCTCCGTAGGGTCGAGCTCGCGGACGAGATTGCGAGGCGGGAGAAGTGCCGACACCTCCCCGTCGGGCCGCGGAGAGCAGACCCTTCTGAATCACGGCGTAGCGCGAGCGCACGGCAGGCGAAGAATCCCGAAATCTCATACTCCTACGCGACCTGAGGTCCAGCCGTGTCCCGAAGCCGGCCAAGGGCACGGACGAGGCTCGTCAGGAATCACTCCGCCTGCAGCGCCAGGTCCCCGAGCTCGCCGCGTTGCAATTGCTGGATCTTCTGCGCGAGCTTCGGCAACGCCCGCTGGAAGCGCATGCGCACGGCGTCGGCGCTGCCGCCGATCCTCGACGCGATCTCGGCGAACTCGAGCTCGTCCCACTGGCGCAACACGATCACTTCGCGCTCCTCGGGATCCATCAGCTCGAGCGCCAGCCGGACCCAGGCCTGCCATTGCTTCTTTTCCAGCGCGCGGTCGGGCTGGATCGAGTCGCGCGAGCCGGCGTCCAACTCCAGCACGGTCTCTTCCGGCAGCGGACGTTCGCGCGCGACCTGGCGGCGACGGCGGGTGAAGAAATCGTGCCGATCGCGCAGCACGTTCTCGGCGATGCGGCCGAGCAGGAAGCGCAGGTGCGCCTCGTTGGAAACCTGGAAGCGCGGACCGTAGCGCAGGAATTCGACCAGCGAGTCCTGCACGACGTCGACAGTCTCCTCCTTGGCGCGCACCAGCCCGCCGAGGCGCTTCTTGACGTGGGCCTGGATCCAGGGGAGGTGCAGGTGCAGGAGCTCCTGCAGCGCGTCCTCGTCGCCGCCGTTCCAGCGCCGCAGGAGCATGGTCGTCTCGGGAACGTTGTTGCCCATGGAGTCACCTGACCTCGAGTTCCTGGGGCCGGAGAAGCGCATGCGATGCAGAAAGGCCACTCACTTGCCCGCCAACGCCTCCTCGTAGTCCCGGGCGAAGCGTTCGATGAGCGCGCGCTGCGGGTCGTCCTGCCTGGCGATGCTGAGCCACTGACGCGCGGCGGCGAGTGCGCCTTCGAGGAGAGAGAGTCCGTCGCAAACATCGATCGCACCGAGCAGCGCGGAGTACAGCGCGTCGGGGTTGGGATGCCGCGCTGTGCCGGGTCCGTGGATGACCTCCTCGAACAGGGAGAGGGCGAGCAAAGGCCTGCCGAGCTTTTCCTCGATAATTCCCAGAGCCTGTAGGTTCGCCCAGTATTGCCGGGGAGTGCCCAGCGACTGCCGCAGCGAGCCGGCAATCGCCTGGGCGAATTGCGCTTCCGCCTCGTCGAACTTCCCTGCGGTCTTCAAGACCCAAGCAAGGGTCAGGGAGACGTTCAAGGTGGCCGGATCCTCTGCGCCGAATCGAGCCGCGCACAAGGCCTGGAGCCGGCGGAGCACGGAGAGCGCCGCCTTCGGATCGATCTTGGACTCGCACTCGGCGGCCTTCGTGAGGACTTCGATCGTGTCGGGGTGCATCGCCCCCTGCACGCACTCGCGGACCCCGGCGATCTCGCGGTACAGCGCGGCCGCGCCCGCGACATCGCCGGCGCTGAACATGTACTTGGCCAGGGTCTGGCGCACGGTCAAGGCGTCGGGGCTGTCAGGCCCCCATCGCGCGGAGGTGAGGTCGATCGCTCTCTGCAAGGTCGCGTCGGCTTCTGCCTTGTGGCCCTGCTGGCGCTGGATTTCGGCCAGGGTGAACAGAGTCGGCCCGCATTCCTCGCCCTGCTTTTCCAGGCCGGCGAGCGCATGGTGCAGGTAGACCTCTGCCTCGTCGAGCTGGTTCGTCGTCCGCAACATGCCGGCCAGGTTGGCTTCGGCCCGCAATGCTTGCGCCGATTCAGCGCCCTCGGTTTCCACGCGCGCCTCGAAGATCATCCGCGCGAGCTCCACGGCCTCCGGGAATCGGCCGTTCTCGTAATGCAGCCCCATGAGCTCGTTCGCGTTGTCGAGCGTACGGCCATCGCGCGGCCCGAAGGTCGCTTCCAGGAGCGGGCGGGCTTCGAGCAGCAGATCGAGGGCCTCCGGGCGCATCCCGAGCCGCGAATAGACCTGGCCGAACGTCCCGAGCAGTCGCCCGCGCGCGCCGGCTTCGCTGGGCTCGGTCAGGCCCGCGCGGATGTTGCGCACGCCGCGTTCGAGAACTTCGCGAGCCGTGATTTCGCGGCCCAGGGCGTGCTTGGGAGATGACTCGACGAAGGCGCCGATGAGGAAATCCGTGATACGCGAGCTCGTGCGGTTCTCGATCCGCGCCTGCTCGGCCGAAGCCAGAGCTGCGATCGCCGATTTTTCCGCGGCCTTGCGCGCGCGGAAGGTCTCGAACAGAAGCCCTGAGACGATGCACAGGGAGGCGCACACGATCGCGCCCGACACCGCCAGCACGGGATGTCGCCGCGACCACTTCACCGCCCTGCCGATCATGCCCGGAGGTCGTGCGCGGATCGGCTCGTTGCGCAGGAAGCGCTCGAGCTCGTCGGCAACGGCGCGCATGGTCGGGTAGCGCTGGACCGGGACCTTCTCCAGCATTTTCATGCAGATCACGGCCAGGTCGCGCGGGCAGAGCGAGCGGATCTCGCGCGGATCGCGCGGATCCTGGAACAGGATCTTGGTCAAGACCTGCGCAACCGTGTCGCCCTCGAACGGCCGCTGCAGCGTCAATGCCTCGAAAAGCGTCGCCCCCAGCGAGAAGACGTCGCTGCGCGCGTCGATCGCGGTCCGTTTGACCGCCGCCTGCTCGGGACTCATGTAGAAGGGCGAGCCGCTGAAATCGCCCGTGCGCGACAGCTCGCTCTCTCCCGCGACCAGGGCCAGGCCGAAGTCGACGAGCTTTGGCGTGCCGTCTTTCGCGATCAGGATGTTCGTGGGCTTGATGTCGCGGTGGATGATCCCGTTCTCGTGAGCGACCTGCAGCGCGTCGGCGAGTCGCGCGAAGAGTTGCGCGATGTCGCGCCACCACTCCGAGGGAATCGCCGGCAGCTCGCGCGCCTCGCGGATCCGGGTGGAGAGGGTGCGCCGGCTCTCGATCAACTCCTGGGCGATGAAGTGGACGCCGTTCGACTCACCGACGGCGTACACCGCGGCGATGCAGGGATGGCGCAGGCGAGCGCCGGCGAGGGCTTCGCGCCGGAAGCGCTCGATCGAACGAACGGACCCGAAGACCTGGTTGCGCAGGAGCTTCAGCGCGACGCGCCGTTTCAGCGAGACCTGCTCGGCTTCCCACACCTCGCCCATGCCGCCGCGGCCGATGGGCTCCAACAATCGGTAGTCGCCGATCACGCTGCCCGCGCGGATCGTCTCGCCGCCCTGGCCTTCCTGCGCAAGCAGCGGCTCGAGCAATTCGCGCAGATGCGGATGGCGCTCGAGCAGCTCTGCATCGCTCACGCCGGATCCGCCCGCGCGATGCTCGAGATAGATGCGCAGCGCCTCGCCCAGGGCGTCGCCGCTACCGACGGAAGGATCGTTCGGCTCCGCCGGCATGGTCACTGCTCCGGGCTCGATTCCGACCGGGGTTCCACACGAAGCAGAATAACGATCATCGGTTCGACGGCTCCTGCTCGAAGTCGAAGACGAGCTGTTCGACCTTCGCGCGCTCGCTATCGTCCAGGCTGGCGAGCCCGAGCCACTGGCGAGCTGCCTCCAGGGCACCCCCCGTGTTTCCCAGCTCGCGGCGGAGATCGATCACCTGGCGCAATGCGAAGAGGATACCCAGGGTGTCGGGCTGCCGGGCCTGGTCGGGGTAGTCGATGGACTCCTCGAACAGGGAAAGCGCGAGCTCCCTGCGGCCCAGCCCCCGCTCGACCTCTCCCAGGCTCTCGATGTGGGCCCAGAATTCGAACCTGGACCCACTCGACTGCTGCGCCAGGTTCGCGAGCACGGATGCGTACACGCCCTCGGCCTCGGCGTACTGCCCGGATCGCTTCAAGACCTGCGCAAGGTCCTTGGCAACCTGCATGGTGATCGCGTCTTCCGCCCCGAGCTGGCGCGAAGAGCAGGCGTGGAGCCGGCGCAGCTCCGAAAGGGCCGCGTCGGGGTCCGCGGCGGACTCCGTCACGGCCGCGATGGACTGGGTGTTGATCGTCTCGGGATGCATCGCCCCCTGGAGACATTCGCGGGACAAGGCGACTTGCCGGTACATGCGTGCCGCGCCTGCGAGGTCACCGGAAAGGTGCAGGTGCCGGGCCATTGCCTCGCGCGCCATCAGCGTTTCGAACCCGTCGGGCCTCGACTCGGCGATGGCCACGTCGAGGCACTGCTGCAGCGTCGCGAGGGACTCCTGCTCCTGGCCCAGGTGGCGTTGCACCTCGGAGAGCGCATACAGGGTCACCTTGCGATCCTCTCCCAACTGCTCCAAGCCGGGATGTGCGTGCCGGAGATGGCGCTCCGCACCCTCGAGCTCGCCGTTCAACATGAGCAGCACACCGAGGTTGGCCTCGCTCTTCAGCGCCTCGCGGGAGTCGGCGCCGTTCTCCGCAGCGCGCGCGTCGTAGACCCAGGTGGCCAGCTCGAGCGCCTGTTGCAGCCGGTTGCTCTCCATGTAGACCCGCGAAAGCTCCTTCGCGCTGTCGAGGGTGCGACCATCGCGCGGTCCGAAAGTCGCCTCGCCCAGCGACTTGGCTTCCAGGAGCAGGTCCTCCGCTTGCGAACGCAGCCCGAGCCGCGAGTAGACCATGCCGAAGCTGCCGAGCAGCCGTGCGCGCGGGCCGGCTTCGGTGGGTTCGGTAAGGCCCGCGCGGATGTTGCGCACGCCGCGGTCGAGGACTTCGCGCGCCGTGACCTCGCGACCCAGGGCTCGCGCGGGAGTCGACTCGACGAAGGCGTCGACCAGGAAATCCGTGATCCGCGAGCTGGTGCGGCTTTCGATCAGCGCGGCGCTGGCCGATCGCTCCGAGGCCTTGCGCGCCCGGAAGGTTTCGAGCAGGAGCGCGGAGACCACGCACAGGGAAACGCAGACGATCGCGCTCGAGGCCGCGAGCACCGGATGCCGGCGCGACCACTTCACGGCCCTGCCGATCACGCCCGGCGCTCGCGCGCGGATCGGCTCGTTGCTCAGGAAGCGCTGGAGCTCGTCGGCGACCGCGCGCATGGTGGGGTAGCGTTGGCCCGGGACCTTCTCCAGCATTTTCATGCAGATCACGGCCAGGTCGCGCGGGCACAGCGAGCGGATCTCGCGCGGGTCGCGCGGATCGTGGAACAGGATCTTGGTCAAGACTTGCGCGACCGTGTCGCCTTCGAACGGGCGCTGCAAGGTCAAGGCTTCGAAGAGCGTGGCGCCCAGCGAGAACACGTCACTGCGCGCATCGATCTCGACCCGTTGGACGGCGGCCTGCTCGGGGCTCATGTAGAACGGCGAGCCGCTGAAATCGCCGGTGCGCGACAGCTCGCTCTCGCCGGCAACCAGGGCCAGTCCGAAGTCGACGAGCTTCGGCGTTCCGTCCTTCGCGATCAGGATGTTCGAGGGCTTGATGTCGCGGTGGATGATCCCGTTCTCGTGGGCGGCCTGCAGGGCGTCGGCGAGGCGCGAGAAGAGCTGCGCGATGTCGCGCCACCAACTCGCGGGGATCGCCGGCAATTCGCGCGCCTCGCGGATCCGGTTGGAGAGCGTGCGCCGGCTCTCGATCAATTCCTGGGCGATGAAGTGGATGCCCTTCGACTCTCCGACGGCGTACACCGCGGCGATGCAGGGATGGCGCAGCCGCGCGCCGGCCAGGGCTTCGCGGCGGAAGCGCTCGATCGAGCGCGCGGACGCGAAGACCTGATTGCGCAGGAGCTTCAAGGCGACGCGGCGCTTGAGCGAGACCTGTTCGGCTTCCCAGACCTCGCCCATGCCTCCGCGGCCGATGGACTCCAACAATCGGTAGTCGCCGAGCACCACGCCGGGCGCGATCGCGCCGCCCGCCTGCCCATCCTGCGCGAGCAGCGGCTCGAGCAGCTCGCGCAACCGCGGATGGCGCTCGAGGAGCTGCGCATCGCTCTCGCCTGTTCGACCCGCGCGGTGCTCCAGGTAGACGCGCAGCGCCTCGCCCAGGGCGTCGCCCCTATCAATCGAAGGATCGTTCGACTGCGCTGACATGCTCGCCGGATGATTGGGGAAGCGCGGCGAGCCCTTGGACGGCTCGCCGCTTGGGAGGTCTAGCCTTGGTGAACGCCCGAGAGCTGCTCGTTCGCCAGCTGGCGCAGCTCCGCGCTCGGATCCGTGGCCGCGGCATCCTCGAGGAGAGCGCGCGCCACCGCATCGCTGGCGACCTGGCTGCCCAGGTACAGGATCAGCGTCCTGCGCACGTCCTCGACCTGCTCGTTGTCGAGCATCCCCGCGATCGCCGTGCGCGCATGGCTGTCGACGCGCGCTCCGAGCACTTCCGCCGCGCGACCGCGCACGTTCGCGGACGAGTCTTCCTGCCCGCGGACCGCCGCGATGTCGCTCACCTCGAGCGTGAACACCATGCGCAGGGCGTGCACGGCCGAGGCGCGCACGAGATCGTCTTCATGGGTCAGGTAGGGTCGCACGGCATCGACGACCTGCGGCGAGCCCGTGTTGCCCAGGGCCTCGATCCATTCCGGAAGACGACCCGATTCCTCCGCGGATTCCTTCCAGTTCATCACGTGGTGGAAGGCGGCGGAGCCAGCGGGAGTGTGCGAACCGCCGATGTTGGCGAGGGCCCCCATGGTCAGCAGGGCGCTGGCATGCAGCTCGGAATCGCCTTGCTCGGCGAGCAGCCCCGCGACCGCCGCGACCACGCCGTCACCGGGCTGCTTCAACTCGATCAGCGCGTACACGCTCTCGGCGCGGAATTCCTTGGCGCGATCGGCATCGGATATCCATTCCGCGAGCAGCGCCTGGGCCTCGGGAGTTCCCGCTCGCCCGACGCAGTCGATCAGCGTCGCGACGACCTCGGGCGAGAGCCTGGGATCGAGCACGAGCTCGGCGACTTTCGCCAGCGCGCCGGCGTCGGTGCGCAACAGGAAGCCGATCTCATCGCGCAGGCGGACCAGCTCCGGCGCCGCAGGGTCGCCGATCGCGAGCAAGGCGTCGAGCTCGTCGATCAGTTGATCGAGGCTGCGTCCGTTCAGGGCGTCGCGAAGCTGTTGCCCGCGCCTTTGCTGCGTAAGAAGCGCGGCATCCGGGGCGCCGGAGACTTCGGTCCATTCCGCGTCCCAATCGATCCCCACGGCACCGTCGTGGCGGACGCCGGTCAACGTGCAACGCGTGCTCTGCTGCGAGAGCACCGTCCAGCCGGTGATGTCCACTTCGATGGACGTGAACTCCTCGGCGACGACCGAGTCGAACCAGCCCAGGCCGCGATCGATGCCATAGAGCGTCGTGCCGCTGAGCTTGGGAATTGGATGCGAAGGATCCTCTGCGATGCACTCTCGCGACGTCCGCTCGATCTCGACTCGCGCCCCTTGCTCGTCCGCAAGCCGGTAGTTGCATCGCATGGCGCCGAGGACGGTCTGCTGCTCCGCGCTCCAGGTTTCCCCTAAGGGCTGCGGCGCGACCGGCATCAACGACCCCCACAGTGCGCGCATGCGGTTGCGCTCGTCGGGCTCTGCCTGGGCATCGAAACGGAAGCCGAGTGTCGTGCCGTCGACCTTGGCCCGCACGATCACCGGACGCGCGAAGGAGCTTGCGATCGCTTGCGAACCCTCCGCCCCTGTCTCCTTGCCGGCGACGCGTTGCACGAATTTGGAGTTGGGGAGAAGGATCGCGAACGCCAGCTCATCGTCCCGTCGCGCGAGCACTTGGACCGCGAGCTCGCCGTGCAGGTCGACTTCGAAGGACTGGAGCACGCCGCCCTCGTGGTTGGAAACCGTGCTCGAGCCCGTGTTGACGATGTCGAACGCGAGCTGCGTGCCCGGCGCTGCCGAGAACAGGCCGCTGGCGAGCTCGCCCTCCGTTCGCTGGTCCAAGGCCTGGCGCGCGGCATCCGCCTCGAGTCCGGCGGTCGGAGCCTGCGATGCGCCGGCAGGGAGTTCGCCGGCCTGGGCGGAGAGGCTGGCCTCCGTGCGCCCGGGATCGCGCAAGCGCAGGAAGACGACGGCGGCGAGGGCGATCGCGATGGCCGTGCCGGAGAGGGTGAGGATCGTAGTGCGCTGCTGGGTCTTCATGGCTCGGGGCTCCTTGTGCAATCGAAAGCGACGCGCCGCGGTTCAGCGAACAAAAAAAACACGGGGGCGGAGCTCGCGCTCCACCCCCGCAGCATCGGCCTCGGTCGGCGCCCTCATGGGCCGCCGCCAGGCGTTCAGAGCACGTAGTTGACCGCGTAGATGACGCTCGCCCAGCTCCACAGCGTCGTGCCGCCGTCAGGAATGCACCAGCCGCCCCAGAGGGCACGCAGCTTCAGCGCCAAGGGCTGTTCCGTGAAGCTGACTGTGCCGGTCACGGCGTTGCGTTCCGCCGTCACGACCCCGTTGAATCCGGAGTTGGCCAGCTCCAAGTCGAGCTGCAGATTGCCGTGGACGCAGAAGTTGCCGACCTGGAAGCCTGCATACCCCGTCACCCAACCATTGGCCGCACCGACCATCTTGGCCTTGGAACCCACGCTGTTCCCGCTGACGACCAGAGGATCGAGCGTGCCCGTGAAGCTCAGGGCTGCTCCCGCATCCGCGCCGATATACACCGTGAAGTCGATGCCCAGCACGATGTTGTACGTGATGTGGACGTCGAAGATGTGCTTGGTGTAGTTCCGGAAGAAACTCGGCGAGGAGCTGATGTCGCCGCTGAAGGCCTTCGTCTCGTTCAGCAGCGTGTAGGGGCCGACCTTGACGAAGCAAGTGGCCTTGGCGTTGTCGGTCTGCGAGGTCACGTTCGCCACCCCGCCGGAGTAGGACCAGGTTGCGTTCGCCGCATCGGCATCGAAGCGCGCAGTCGCACCCAGCAAGGATGAATAGAGCAGTTGGGCCAGGCCCTCGACCTTCGCTCCGGTCGTGGCGCGGGCAAGGACCTGTGTCTCGTCCTGAACCGCCAAGACGGTGCCGTACGCACTCATCCCCACCTTCAGGTTCGCTTGGCTGAACCCGTAGGTCTTGGCGTAGGACTTCGTCTTGTTGACACTGGCGATGACCGGATCATCGACGTAGAAGCCACCGTTGGGCGGCGGGATGATGATCTGAGCGAAGGCGCTCGAGCAGAGCAGAAGGGACGCAGTGAGGAAGGGAATCAGTTTCATGGTTGGGGTCTCGTTGGATCTTGGTGATTGACGTCCGGGCGTCGTCGCCGCCGGTGCGACCGCGGGAGTTTTCTCCCCGGCGCCAGCGAGAGCGACGCGGGTTCGGCCGGCGAACAAGAATCCGCGAAGCTGGCCTGGATTCGCTGCTCGGGCAGCAATGGCTTGCGACTTGTCGAGGAACCTGGCCGGCTGCTCGACGAGTCGCATGGCAATCCTGTCTGCCAAAGGGGCCGCTGCCTCCCCAGTCCCCCATCACACGCGCTGCGGCGGATCGTCGGGCGCCTGGATCGCTTCCAGCTGCTGCGAGAGCTCCTTGAGCTTCTGGCTGACCAGCGCCAGCTCGTCGCGCAGGCTCACGAATCCGTGCTCCGCGAGGTTCTTCTTGCGCTTCTCTTCCGCGTTCTCGTTCGAGACTTCTTCCATGCTCGTGATGATCACGCCCGTGAACAAGTTCAGCATGATCATCGTCCCGAGCATGATGAACGAGACGAAGTAGCCCGCCGCGACCAGCGGGTGGGCCGACGAATGCCGCACGCCCGCGGTCATCGCCTTGAGCGAGTCGTCGTACATGATGTCCGACCCGAGGTACTGCGTCCCCAGCACGTCGTTCCAGCCCTCGAGGGTCAGCACCTGGAACAGCGTCAGGAAGGATTCGTGCAAGGATCCGAAGCGCCAGGGATCGTTCTCGCGGAAGAGGAAAGTCCCGAGCACCGCATAGATGTAGAAGTGCAAACCGAGCAGCACTCCGATGTAGCCGAGCGACGGGATCGACTTGAGCAGGGCGCCGACCAGCACTTGCAGGCGCGGCAGGATCGTGACCAGCCGCATCGTGCGCAGCAGCCGCACCATGCGCAGCACGGCACTGAATTGCGCGCCCAGCGGCAGGACGCAGATCGTCACGATCAGGAAATCGAGGACGTTCCACGCGCTCGTGAAATAGACCCACGGCCGTCTGCCGTGGGCCAGGATGCGCAGCAGGATCTCGACCACGAAAAAGCCCAGGATCAGATCCTGGGCCAGGGCCAAGGCGGGTTGCGCGGCGGCCCCTTCTCCCACGTAGGTCTCGATCCCGGACAGGATTCCGGTGATCAGGATCAACGCGAGCACGAGATTCTGGAATCGCGGCGAATCGGTGAGCTGCTTGGCGAAATTGACCATGGGCTCCGTCAGCTTCTCGGGGTCGTGTCCGTGAGATCCTGTCCGTGTGGACCCTCGCCTCCGCGCGGCAGCGGCGGGCTGCGCAGGGTGCGCGAGCGACTACAGCCCGTTAGCGCGCAGCTTCGTCACGAGCGCGGTGATCTTGGTCACGTCGCCGATGTTCTTGACGATCACCTCGCTGATTTTCATGCGATCCGTGCCGATGGTCGTCGCGAAGGTGAGGCAGGCGCCATCGAACTCCGCGACAAACTTCCCGGGCTTCGCCGGCGTGATCTTGTTGCGCAGCTTGAGGAGATCGTTGTCGGACAGCTGGCCGATGCCGATGCCGAGCTTGCTGGTGAAGAACTCGCGCGCCTTCTTGTATTCGGGGATGTACTTGTCGACTCGGTCCGCGATCGTGATCACTTTGATTTTCTTGGGGGCCATGGGAGTTCTCCTCGAGATGGGTTGGGGGATTGGAGGTCCGGCGGTATCGATCGCCGCGACCTGCTCGGTTCCAAACCAAGGAGCGCCAGCTGCACTTGGACCGCACAGGATTTTTTTTTGTGCGGTCGATCGAGAGTTAGGACCGTCGCCAACCGGAGCCTTCGGAAATCCTCTGTTCGCCGTCGTCGGGAATGACGCTTCCAAGCCGTCGCGTCGCCAATTCCTGCGCTCGAGGAGGCGAAAAAGTCGGCGTATCAGACTGGGGCCGCCGACGGCGCTGGCAACAAGCCGAGCCGCTCTCCTCAATCCGCGAAGTGGCCCGAGCTGCAGAAGTCCTACATCGCGAGCTTCAACTACGGACTCCTGGAGGTCAGGCAAGCGCCGGCGATGCAGAGGCGCTAGACCACGCCGCCGAGGCGCGATGTTTTGCGTCCGCGAGCGCTGTCCCTAGTCCCCCGCCGCCTGCAGATCGGCCAGGTCCCCGCGCTGGAGATGCTGGATCTTCTCCGCCAGCTTCGGCAGGGCGCGCTGGAAGCGCATGCGCGCCGCGTCGGCCGACGTGCCGAGCTTCTCCGCGATCGCGGAGAACTCGAGCTCGTCCCACTGGCGCAGCACGATCACCTCGCGATCCTCGGGCTCCATCAGCTCGAGCGCGAGGTTCACCCAGGCCTGCCACATCCGCTTGTCGAGCTGGCGGTCCGGGTGCTGGCTGTCGCGCGATCCCGCGTCCAGCTCGAGCACCGAATCCTCGGGGATCGGACTCTCGCGAGCCGCATGGCGGCGATGTCGCGTGAAGAAATCGTGGCGATCGCGCAGCACGTTCTCCGCGATCCTGGCCAGCAGCCCGCGCAGATTCGATTCACTGGAGACCTTGAACCTGGGACCGTAGCGCAGGAAGTCGATCAGGGCTTCCTGCACGATGTCCTCGGTCTCCTCCTTGGCGCGCAGGACTCCGCCGAGACGCCGTTGGACGTGGGAATTGATCCACGGCAGGTGCAATCGAAGCAGCTCCTGCAGCGCGAGCTCGTCGCCGCGGTTCCAGCGCTCGAGCAGCACCGTGGTCTCGGAAACGTGTTGGCCCATGGGATCGGCGATCGTCCAGTTTACGCATCGGCCGTGGGCAGGTCGCCTCGAGCCTGGATCCTTGCCGACACGATCGAACCGGCGACTGCAATCAGGAGACTACGGCCGCTCGTGCGCCCCCATGTCGACCAGCGGCGGCGTGCCATTGCCCGTGTCCGGAACCGCGGGCACGTCGACGAATCGCGCACGGAAATCGTAGTCGAAGGGCACGGGCTCGGTCGTGTTCCCATCGCCATCGAGATCGAGCCAGTCGGGCTCGACGATCAGATTGTCGGCCGCATCGATGCACGGCGAGAGCGCCGCGAGTCGATAGTCGTTGTCCCCGAACGTCAGCGAGTTGTTGTCAGGCCCGTCGGCATCCGTGAACAGCGGATCGAGCGCAAGATTCCCCACGCTCCAGTTGAGCGTCGCGGCGGAGCCGACGTGCACCCCCGCTTGTCCGCCCTGAACGTTGCTGTACCGCACGAGCAGCACCGTCCCGGAATCGCGCAGCCCGGCTTGCGATCCGATCGGCGCCACGTTTCCCCACAGGATCGAGTCGCGGACCTTGGACAGTCCGCCGCCGGTCGGGAACACGCCACCTCCCTCCTGCGTTGCCTGGTTGCCGACGAGGGTGCAGTTCGCGATCAACGCCGTCTCGCCGCCCGACACGCCGCCGCCGAGCAGAGCCGTGTTGCCGAGGATGAGGCAGTTGTCGAGTGCGACCGTGTCGGGGCTGAAGTAGCCGAGGACGTACAGGCCGCCTCCGGCCCCCCCAGTGGTATTGCCGAGGATCTTGCAGTGGCTGATGATCGAGGGCAGCGCACCGCTCGGCGGATCCGCCACGATCCCTCCACCTCCTCCAACCGACGTGTTGCCCTCGATCAGGCATCGGGACAGAAGCGTGCGCCCGTTGGGGGTGCCCGCGAACATCGCCACGCCGCCACCCCAGGAGTTCGTGCCCGTCGTCGAGTTGCCCTGGATCGAACAACGCTCGACGCGCGAGCTGCTTCCCCAAAGGTAGATTCCGCCACCGAAACCAGGGCTCGTGCAGTTGCTGATCACGCAACTCACGATCGTCGGGCTCGAGCTGGACACGCAGATGCCGCCGCCTCCAGCCACCAGCGGAGGCACCGCGTTCCCTCCAGTGATCGTGAACCCCTGCAAGCGCGACGCCGCGGTCTCGCCGCTGTGGAAGTTGAACGCCCGCCCACTGCCCTGGCAGTCGATGACGCAGCTCGCCGGCGAGCCCGTGCTGCGCACGACCAGATCGCGGCCGGTGAAGTCCAGATTACGGTTGTTCGCGCCCGTGTAGACACCGCTCGCCACGAGCACCGTGTCCCCGGAAAGCGCCGCGCCGATCCCCTGCCCTATGGCCTGGAAAGGCGCCGCCTGGCTGCCATTGCCTCCCGGCGCGGCGGCGGCGTTCACGTACCACGTCACGCCAGTCTGCTCGCACTCGTCGGGTATGCCGTTGGTGTTGTGGTCCTGACTCGAGCCGCTCGCGATGTCGCACACGTCCGGAATGAGGTTCGCATTGCAATCAGGAAGCCCCCCCGCGATCTCACACGTGTCGATCTGCAAGTTGTTGTTGCAATCGCCCGCCGTGCCTTCGATCAGATCGAGGAAGTCCTGAACGCCGTTCCCGTTGCAGTCCGGCAGCGACGCGCGGTTGAACAGCGCGAGCTGCAAAGGACTGCCGAGCAGCGCAACCCCAGCGCTGTCGACGATCAGACCCTGAAACGAATATCTCGCCACGGCCTGGGGCAAGGGCACGTCCGCAAGCGGAAGCTGCACCACGAGATTCCCCGAGGGAGGGATGACCCCGAGCACCTGCGGGCGGACAAATGCCGGAGCGAGCATGACTCCGAGCAGACCGGGATAAGGAATGAACGTGAGGACCTGGCTCGCAATCACGTAGACCCGATCCCCAGGCATTCCCCGGACCGTGATCGACAGATTCGTCTGATCCGAAGCCGCCGCCGAAGCCGTGAACGTGCGCGCCGTGGCGGGATAGAAGTGGGAAATGCCCTGGATGATGCTCGGCGCTCCGGGAAGCGCGATCCCTCCGAAGTGGAATTCGTGGCCAGGAGCGCCGCCGACGAAGGTGTTGCCCAGTAGATCCACTTGAGTTCCCAGCGGCGCACGCAGCCCCGGCCCGCCATTTCCCGGCACAGTCCCCGTATTCCAATAGTCGTTGGAATCGCCGCCCCTGCCGCCTTGGAAAGTCGACCCCGAAGCGAACAGCACGAACGGACCTCCCGTGAAACCGTCCCCGCCGTCGCCCCCGTTGCCGCCGTCCCCCCAACCGCCTTCGCCTCCCACCACCTGACAATCGTAGACAGCCAGGCTCGACGCCTGCACCGACACTCCAGCGCCGCCCGGCAGCGCATTCTGATCGACCGTGAACTCCCCCGCTCCGCCTTGCAGCGTGCAACTCGCGAACACGACTTTGTCGCTCGCCACGATCGACACGCCGGCGATGCTCGGCGCGCCCTTGAAGGAGCAGTTCTGCGCGCGCACGTTGCCGGAGCTGTTCGCGATGCGCAGGGCGGTTCCGCCGGTCGTGGTGACTGACAAGCCGGTGAGCACCACGTTCTTGCCCACCAGGTTCTGGATGAGGATCGAGCCTTGGATCTGCACGGCAGCGCCGGGTGTGGTGGTGAGGAACAGGTCCTTGCCGTCGATGGTGAACGCAGTGTAGGTGCCGGCTCCGATCAGCAGCACGTCGCCGTCGCTTGCGGCGTTCACCGCGCTTTGGATGGTGGGGAAGCTCGCGCCGCCGTTGGGGCCGACGATGCGCACGCCGCCGGCGAGGGCGAGGGGTGTGAAGAGGAGACCGAGGACGATGGACGTGGCAAGTCGAATCCAGCTGCTGGTACGCATCGAAGACCTCCTGTCGGGCAAGTGAGGACGATGGTTCGTCGGGGTGAGTCTGCCGCTCGACTTCAGAGTAAGCGAAGTGCGGCGGGCTGTCGTCGCCGGCGAGAATCGCACGGATCGAACGCGTCGGGAGATCGGCCCTTGGTTTCA
Organism: Planctomycetota bacterium; assembly: GCA_035490315.1. Classification (GTDB taxonomy): domain Bacteria; phylum Planctomycetota; class UBA1135; order UBA1135; genus JADJQU01. The sequence continues at coordinate 1,719 of DATHET010000262.1, read as the reverse complement.
ACAAAACCAGAAAAACCGCTGGCGGGCGCGTTTCGTAAGCGAGAGCCCCCGGATGAGGGACCTACGACTGGTCGTCGATCGAGCTGCCCGGGATCTGCAGCATGGACTCCGATCCTCGCCTCGCGCTTCAGCGCGACATGGTCGACCGCGAAACCCCAGTTCTGGCAAGCTGGGATCACTCGAAACTCAGGCGCACTGGCTCCCGATTTCAGCGCTCTCGCTCCACACTCGTCCCGGGCGATGGAACGTCCTCGCCCTGCCACGGGCGCTGGCATTTCGGACCGACTAGGCGGGCTTGGTCGCTCTGAACCGCCAACCGATGGGGCCCCAGAGCAGGATCGGGCCCGTCATTCGGATATCGACCGCGCCAGCCGCGCGGAGTTGCGCGGCGTAGTTGCGGGCGTTGCGGATGTCGAACATCAGGATCTCTCCACCCGGCTTCGTGACGCGCCAGGCTTCGGCGATGGCGGCGGTGCGGCCGGCTCTGCCCGGGATGTTATGGATCGCGGTCATCGAGGTGACGACGTCGAAGCTGGCGTTGGGGTAAGGGAGGGAGCGCGCGTCGCCAGTGTCGACGCTGAGTCGGTCGGCCACGCCGACGGCTTCGGCGTTGGCTCGGATTGCCGCGGGGCTGTTGCCGCCGAGGCCGGTAGTACCTGACATGTTGATTCTCGGCGTGAGCCGTATGCAGCGTATCAGGGCGCCTGAACGAGCTCTTGCGCAAAGGGTTCGAGTCAGCGCTGATTCGCACGGCGTGTGCATCGCCCGATGAAGTTATCGCGCGGGCGTCCTCCCGGAGATTGATGCATAACTACCGCGCACTCTTGCCTCGCCTACAATCCCGCGGCGATGATCGACAGTCCCCGCCACTCTCCGTCCGGCCTGCCATGCCGCAGCGTCGCTGACTCTGGCTAATCATGGCGCGCATCCTTTTCGTCGGCGACATCCACCTTGGCCGCGCCCCATCGCACATACCGGCAGGCTTCGACGCGACATTGCTCGGTCCGCGCTCAGCGTGGCGCGCGGTGGCGGCGTATTCAATCAAAGCACGCATCGACGCGGTGGTTCTCGCGGGCGACGTGGTCCGGAGCGACAACGCCGACATCGAAGCCTGCGGCCACCTCCAGACGGAAGTGCGGCGTATGACCCAGGCTGGCATTCCTGTCCACGCCGTCGCCGGCAATCACGACGTCATCGAGCTTTCCCGAAAGAACCGCGTTCGTGGAGGCGGCACCCGGGATCGAACCGGGGAATAACGGATTTGCAATCGGGGTCGGAGCTATCTGCGGAACGCGCGTAAGCCCCTGCAAACACAGTGGTTTCCGATGAACTGCAGAATTCGCTCGCGAGCTGCTCGGCCACCTGCTCGGCCACTCGATATGGGACTGCGCGACACTCAAGCCCTCGGCCACATCTATTCCGCGCTCCCGGCGGATCCGAATCTCGAGGTGCTTCTGGTCACCGGAATCGACGCCCAGAATCTGTGGCTTAGGAACCGTGGCCCCGGGCGTTCCAGTCGTCGCCGCACTGGCCTCGCGGCACTCCCCGTCGATTGGGCTCGGAATCACGTACCGGCATTGAAGGCTGTCTCGAACTCCCTGATCAGGTCAAGAACTGCGGCAAATTCCGGGGGATCTTGAAAGAACATCGACTCACGCATCGACTCGTAGTCGGTTCGCCATGCGGCGACATGTTCAGCGCGAGGCACGATTCTCAGCG